>JAHFUQ010000214.1 GCA_023265045.1 Acidimicrobiia bacterium | reverse complement strand
TGTCATTAATTCGCTCGCCTTCGGCTCGCTGATCGGGCCACGCAGCCGGCGGGCGGGGCGGCGGGCGCGGCGTGGTCGAGCGGCGAGGTCTGGGCGAACACGTAGGTGACGACCAGGCGCACGGGGGTGTCGCCCTCGTTCCGTGCCAGGTGGGGGTCGCGGCCGCCGAGGTAGCTCTCGCCGGGGCCGAAGTCGTGGCGCTGGCAGCTGGCGTCGTAGATGGTGAGCACGCCCTCGAGCACCACGGCCGAGTGCACCCCGGGGTGGGTGTGCCAGCCGCTGGAGTGCCCCGGCTCGTAGGTGTTCGGGGCGAGGCCGACCTCGGGGAACGACGCCTCTGCCGCGCCCCGCTCGACCGGACGGGACGCCGCGACCCGGTCCGCACCCGCCGGCGCGTGCGTGACCGAGGTGACGGCCAGACCGGCGGCGAGGGCGAGCACCGCGCCGCCGACCGCCATGAGGACGCCAGAGCGGGAGCGCCGGCGGGCAGGGGTGGACGGGGCCCCGGCGTCGAGGGCGGCGGTTCGAACCAGCGTTGACGTGGACATGACGCCACGATGAGCGGGTCACCTTGCGCCGCCCTTGAGCCGCGCTGGCGTGGGGCCGCGGCCGCCGCCTGGCGGCCGATAGGCCGGCCGCCCGCCTGAACAGGGGCTGGCGGGGCTATCGTCCGAGCATGAGCCGCAGGAACGTCCTCGCCCTCATCGCGGTCGTCTGCGGCCTCGCCGCGGTCGTGGGCGCGGGGATGCTGCTGACCAGCAACCAGACGACGTCGCTCGGCGGCAACGTCATCATCGAGGGCCTCACCCGCATCGACGCCATCAACTCCCCGTCGATCGTCCACAACCCCAAGAACGGCTCGCAGCTGGTCGCCACCTACCGGGTGGACCGGCCCAACTACTCGGCCGTCCTCCAGCACAGCGAGGACAGCGGCAAGACGTGGGCGCCCACCGAGCTGCCCCTCCCCAACGGCACCCGGGTGTGCTCGGCCACGATCGCCGGCAAGCCGTGCCCGTTCGCCCCCGACGTCGCCTTCGACCGCGACGGCAAGCTGTACGTCATCTACGTCAACCTCGTGGGCGCCGGCAACGGCCCCGAGAACCTCTGGATCTCGACGTCGACCGACAACGGCAAGACCCTGGCCCAGCCGGTGCGCATCGCCGGCGGCGTCGGCGAGATCTTCCAGTCCCGCATCGCCATCGCCCCCGACAAGAGCCTCCACATCGTGTGGTTGCAGGGCGGCGAGACCGGCAACCTCAGCCTGCTGGGCAAGAACCCCATCGTCGCCGTGAAATCGAGCGACGGCGGCCAGACGTGGACCCAGCCCACCGTCATCAGCGACTCGGGCCGGGATCGGGTGGCCGTCCCCGCGCCCGGCATCGACGCCAAGGGCAACATCAGCGTCGTCTACGAGGATTTCAAGGGCGACCGGCGTGACTTCGAGAACCTCGAGGGCCCCGTGTTCGACGACCCCTTCGCCCTGGTCATGACCCGCTCCATCGACGGCGGCCAGACGTGGAGCAAGGGCATCGAGTTCGAGTCGGGCATCGTCCCCACCCGCCGGTTCCTCGTCTACCTGCCGCCGTTCCCGGGCATGGCGGTGACGCCCGAGGGCACGATCTACGCCGCCTGGTTCGACGGCCGCAACGGCGACGAGGACGTGTTCCTCAAGAAGTCCTCCGACGGCGGCGCCACCTGGTCGGCCCCCATCCGGGTCAACGACAACAAGCTGAAGGACGGCACCAGCCAGTACATGCCCCGCGTCGCCGTGAACGACGGCGGCCGGGTCGACGTGCTGTTCTACGACCGCCGCCGCGACAGCCGCAACGTCATGACCGACGTGGAGCTGGCGTCGTCGACCGACGGGGGCAAGACGTTCAAGAACCGCCGGGTGACCTCGGTGGCGTTCGACTCCCGCGTAGGGCCGATCGTGAGCGAACTGCACGGGGCCGACTTCGGGACCCGCCTCGGCCTGAACAGCTGGGGGGACAGGACGGCGGCGGCGTGGACCGACACCCGCGAGGGCAACGAGGCCGACGGCGCCCAGGACATCGGCGTCAGCCGGATCACCTTTGCCTCGTCGGTCCCGTTCCTCGCCAAGTGGCCGGTGATCGCCCTGCTGTTCGTGATCGGCGCCGGCGCGTTGGTGCTGGCCCTGAGAGAAGTGCGTCGGGCGCCGCCCGTGAACGAAGCAAAGGAGACGGCGAAGGCATGAAGCTGGCATTCGTAGGCAAGGGCGGCGCGGGGAAGTCGGCCATCGCCGGGACGTTCTGCCGGTTCCTGGCCCGGCGGGGCGACGTGCCCGTCCTCGCCATCGACTCCGACCCGCTGCCAGGCCTGGCCCTGTCCCTGGGCCTGGACATCGACGACGACGTCCGCATCCCCGACGAGGCGGTCCGCGAGCGGCGGGAGGGCGAGAGGGGCGGGCGCTACCGCCTGGTCGACGACCTCGACATCGTCGAAGCGGTCGAGAAGTGGTCGGTCCACGCCGCCGACGGGGTGCGCTTCCTCCAGTTCGGCAAGGTCAAGGGACAGGCCGAGAGCGGCAACCGGCTGTGGAAATCGCAGATGGCGTTCCGCCAGATCACCCAGAACCTGCCCGAGGACCACTGGCACGTGGTGGGCGATTTGCCGGGCGGCACCCGCCAGGCGTTCACCGGGTGGGGCGGCTTCGCCCGCACCGCCCTGATCGTGGTCGAGCCCACGGCGGCGGGCACGCTGTCGGCGCGCCGGCTGGCCCGCATGGTGGCGCTCGAGCACGGCCCGGAGCGCGTCTTCGCCATCGCCAACAAGTGCCGGCGGGACGACGACGCCGAGTTCGTGGCTGAGAAGACCGGGCTGGAGGTCGTCGGCGCGGTGCCGTGGGACGAGGCCTTCGCCGAGGCGGAACGCAACCGGCGGGCGCCGATCGACGATGCACCTGATTCAGCGGCGGTCCGGGAAGTAGAGTCTCTCGTGAACCGGGTCGTAGCCGAGGTTGGAGTTTGATGTGAAGGTGGGTGTGTGAGATGAAGCTCGCAGTCGTAGGCAAGGGTGGGGCGGGGAAGACCACCACGTCGTCGGTCATCGCCCGCACGCTGGCCCGCGCCGGCCTGCCGGTCGTGGCGCTCGACTGCGACTCCAACCCCAACCTGGGCATCTCCCTGGGCGTGGGCGACGAGGAGACCGAGCGGCTCATCTCCATGCGCCAGGCCCTGGACGAGGGCCAGGAGGAGCACGCCCCGAGCTGGGACACGCTCATCAACCGCTACGGGTCCGAGGGGCCCGATGGGATCAAGTTGGCGGTGGTGTCGCGGATCGACAATCCCGAACCTGGCTGACTTTGATGTGGCTTGTCCCCCGAGCAGTTGCTCGGATCTGCGGAGTTCGACCCCAACGACACGGTGATCGCCGACTTCGAGGCGGGCGTGGGCACGCTCACCCGCCTCGGGGAGCAGAACGTCGACACGGTGGTGGTGGTCGTGGAGGCAACCCCCAAGTCCATCGAGGTCGGTTTGCGGGCCGCGTCCCTGGCCAATGAGAAGTTGCTCCAGCGGGTGGTCATCGTGGCCAACCGCATCCGGCATGAGGGCGACCTCGAGACGATCCGGGCCGCCTTCCCCGGTCTCGAGGTGGTCGCCGTCCCCGACGACCCTGCCATCCGGGAAGCGGATCGCTTCGGCATCGCGCCGATCGACCATGCTCCGGAGGCGCCGGCGGTGCGGGCCCTGGTCGGCCTGGCGGAGCAGCTGCTACCCAAGGCGGGGTAGGTGAGCGAGCAGGGCGACGTGGTTGGAGGCGCGCCCCCGCCCACCGAGCCTGCGGCGACAACCGTCGACATCCGCAAGTTCCTGCCTTACGCGGGCCTGGTCATCGCTTTCTGGGCCACCCTGCCCAAGTACAGCGGCCCCAAGCTCACGATCAAGGGGGGCGCCACCACCGAGTTCGTCGACCACATCGTGCCCGGCCTGCTGGTGGCGCTGATGTCCCTGATCGTCCTGGCCGCCCGGCGGCGACCGCAGGGCGCCGGCCTGACGTCGTTCACCGCCGCGGCCGTCACGCTGCTGTGCGGGTTCTGGATGGTCGCCACCCACTGGCAGCTCATCCGCCAGGCCATCAACGACGAGGCCCCGTGGGCGGGGGCGATCTACCACACGTCGGCCTCACTGGCGGTGTTCGGCTTCGGCCTGCTGTGGGCGGTCGTCCACTGGCCCGACCTCTCCCAAGCCATGGCCGAGGACGACGCCAAGCGGGCCGCCGCCGGCGCGGACGGCTAGCCCGCCCCGGCCGCCCTGGTCGGCCCGCCCGGCCCGCCCGGCCCCGGCCGCCGTGTGCGCTAACGCCCCTTCCGGAGGCTGA
>JAHFUQ010000213.1 GCA_023265045.1 Acidimicrobiia bacterium | reverse complement strand
GACGGGCCGCACCCGGTGGCTCGCGAACAGATCGGGGAAGACCCTGGCCATCGTGCGCCGGTTCTCGATGACGTAGGAGATGCCCGACGGCGTGCGCAGGTTGTCCTCGAGGACGTAGAACCGCCCGTTGTCATCCCGAGCCAGGTCGACGCCGGCCACGTGGACCCGCACGCCGTTGGTCGGGTCGAACCCGAACGCGCCCCGGTGGAAGTGCTTCGACGTGGTGATGAGGGCCCGGGGGACGACGCCTGCCTCGAGGATCTCCCCCTCGCCGTAGACGTCGGTGAGGAACATCTCCAGCGCCCGCACCCGCTGGCGGACGCCCGCCTCGATCACCGTCCACTCGTCGGCGCTGAGCACCCGGGGCACGAGATCGAGCGGGAACGGCCGCTCCTCGCCGCCCGAGAACGAGAACGTGATCCCCTGGTCCCGGAAGGCCCGGTCGCGGCTGACGCACCGGCTGGCGAAGTCGTCGGCGGAGAGGGTGCGCAGGGCGTCGTAGAGGGCGGTGTACGGCGTGCGGGCGCTGCCGCCCGAGTCCAACATCTCGTCCCAATTCGGCGCGGCGACGTAGTCGTCGAGGAGGTCCCCCACGGCGCCATCCTGGCTGACCGGTGTTTCCGGTCGGTTTCGGGCTGCCACTGTTCACGAGATCGTGACACGCCACACTGGGGGCGGTGACCGAGGGATGGCGGGGTCGGGGTGCGGCGGCGGTGGTTGCGGCGATGGCTCTCGCCGGAGGGTGCGGCGGGGACTCGACGCCTCGGCCGGGGGCGCGCCCGGAGGTATCGGCGGTCGGCCCGTCGCCGTCGATCGGGGCTGTGCCGGTTCCGGCGACAACGCCGTCGCCGACCGCCGTGGTGCCCACCGTGTCCCCGCCGGGGTGCGCCGAGGAACGGGGTTCGCTGACGACGCACGTGGTCGCCGCGATCCGGGTGGCGGTGTACCTGCCGCCGTGCGCGATCGGCCGTGTCCCGGCGCCCCGGTTCCGTACGCTCTACCTGCTGCACGGCGGGGGAACCGACGAGACGCAGTGGCCGGCTATCGGCCTGGCCCAACGGGCCGACGAGCTGATCGCGGCGCGCGAGATCGTCCCCCTGATCGTGGTGATGCCCGACTCCGGGAACGACCCCGCCGACCCGTCCATCGTGGACTCGATCGTGCCGTGGGTCGACGCCAACCTGCCGTCGGCGCGCGTCCGGGCCATCGGCGGCATCTCGGCCGGAGGCGTCGCCGCCATGCGGATCGTGGCCCGCAACCCGACGCTGTTCTCCCGCCTGGGCGGCCACAGCCCCGTGGTCGACGGGAGTGTCGTCGCCGGATTGGCGGCGTGGGGCAAGCCGATCTGGCTCGACGTGGGCGCCGGCGACGACCTGCGCCCGGCCGTCGAGAGCCTGTCGAGCCAACTCGCCGCCGCCGGCGCCCGCTCCGAGCTCCAGGTCTGGCCCGGCCAGCACGACCGGCCGTACTGGGCCGCCCACGTCGCCGACTACCTCCGCTTCTACGCCGCTCCCTGACGCGACGCCGCGGGCTCCCCGCTCACAACAGAACTGTTGGCAACAATTCTGTTGGCAAGGTAGGCTTGACTCGTGACCGAGCCCGTCCTCCCCCCGGCCCTGGGCAACTACGCCGCCGATGAGCGCTTCTGGGACCGCGAGCGAGAGGTCGCCGAGCTGGCCGCCTACCTGCGCGACGGCCAGAGCATGCTCGTGATCGGACCTCGGCGCGTGGGCAAGACGAGCGTCGTGCGACGGGTGCTCGACGAGCTCCGGCCGTCGCACACCGTGGTGTTCATCGACGTGGAGCAGCACGCCAACCCGGCGGCCATGTTCGCCGCCCTCGCGGCCGAGGCCAGTCGCGAAGCGGGCTTTTGGCCGCGATTGATCGGCCGATTGGGCAAGCGCCTCGGCGTCGCGGCCGACCGCGTCGGCTCGGTCGACCTGGGCGTGTTGAAGGTCGAGCTACAGGCGGCCATGGCGGCGGTATGGCAGGACGACGCCCGCTCGGTCATCGCCTCGCTCGCCGAGGGTGACCAGCCCGCAGTGGTCGCCGTCGACGAACTGCCCCTGCTCGTCGACCGCGTGCTCCGTGACGACCCGGCCGGCGCCGAAGTCTTCCTGGGCGTGCTGCGGGGCATGGCCGAGGAGTTCCGCAACGTCCGCTGGCTGGTGAGCGGCTCGATCGGCCTGGAACCGGTCCTCCACCGGGCCGGCCTCACCGGGACGGTCACCCACCTCCGCAGCTATCCCATCGACGCATGGGACGAGCCCACCACCGCGGGCGCGGCCGCTGCGCTCGGTCGGGCGGCCGGACTCGACCTTGCCGGGGGCGCGGCGGCCGCCGTCCACCAGCAGCTCGGCCTCGGCGTGCCGTATCACGTCCAGCTCCTCATGGACGAGGTGCGCCGTGACGCGGCCCGGCGGGCCGACAGCGCCGTGACCGCCGACGACGTGGCCCGCGTTTATGGCGGCCCCTTCCTCTCGAGTGCGGTGCGGGCGCACCTCCTCCACCTGGAGTCCCGGCTCGACAAGGTGCTCGGTGAAGGCGATGCCCTGCGCCTGGCGCGCGACCTCCTCACCCAGGCCGCGGTGGCCGACCGACTCACCGCCGACGACGCCATGCTCCTGGCGCGCGACCTCGTCGAGGACGGCGCCGATCGGCCCGCCCTCCTCCGCCACGTGCTGGAGATCCTGGAGAACGACGCGTACCTCAGCCGGGACGACAACGGCTGGTCCTACCGGTCCCGCGTCGTGCGCGACTGGTGGCGGCAGACGAACCAGCTCGGCTTCGTCCTGGCCGCCGACCGATCGCCGCAACCATGAGCCTCGCCGTCCACAACGTCGTGCAGCTGAGCGACGACGACGTGCGGCGCCGCTTCGTGGTGCGGGAGCGGGAGTTGGACGATCTGCTGGCCCACCTCCGCGAGCCCGGTGTCCCCCGCCACGCCCTCGTCGTCGGGCCGCGGGGCATGGGCAAGTCGCTGCTCCTGCGCCGGGTCGCGGTGGCGGTCGGCGACGACCCCGAGCTGGCCCAGCGGTGGCTCCCGGTCGTCATGGCCGAGGAGCTGTACGAAGTGACCTCGATCGGCGAACTGTGGCTCGCGGTCCTGGCCCGGCTCGCGGGGGTGCTCGGTGACCCTGCCCTGCTCGACCAGCACCGTGTCCTCCGCGCCGAACCCGATGGTGACCGCTTGGAGATGCTCGCCTTGCAGCGGATCCTGGAGATCGTCAGGGCGCGCGGGAAGAAGCTGCTCCTGCTGGCCGAGAACCTCGACATGCTGCTCGGCGAGCAGGTCGGCCCCGACGAACCCTGGACGCTCCGCCAGGCCCTGCAGACCGAGCCCGACCTGCTCCTCATGGCCAGCGCCGTCACCCGCTTCACCGATGCGGATGCCGACAGCGAGGCGTTCTACGGCTTCTTCCACCTCATCGACCTGCGCTCGCTCGACGATGACGACGTGCGGAAGCTGTGGCAGTCGGTGACCGGCACCGATCTCGTGGGCGACCGCGCACTGCCCATCCGGATCCTGACGGGCGGCAACCCCCGCCTGGTCACCGTCCTCGGCAAGTTCGCGCAGGACCCCGACGTCGGTGGCCTCCGGGAAGACATCGAGCTGCTCATCGACGAGCACACCCCGTTCTTCAAGGCCAACATCGAGGCGCTCCCGCCGATCGAGCGGAAGGTGTTCGTGACGCTGGCCGACATCTGGTCCCCCGCCACCGCCGCCGAAGTCGCCGAACGCGCCCGCATGGATACCAGCAAGGTGAGTTCGTTGCTCGGCCGCCTGATCAAACGCGGCGCCGTGACGGTGGTCGACGATGAGGCGGCTCGCCGTACCTACGAACTGACCGAGCGCCTCTACAACCTCTACCACCTCCTCCGCCGCCCCGACACCGACGGCCGCGTCCTCGCCCTGGTCGACATCCTCGTCCACCTCTACGACCCCACCCGCCTGGAGCGCGACGTGTGGCTCCCCATGATCCGCCCCGGTATGGACCAGATCGACATCGCCATCGCGACTCGCCTCCACCGCCACCTCGACGATGCCAATCGGTGGGCATGTATCGCTCCGCGTGAAGCACGGGAGCGGCTCCCCGCGCTGGAGTCGCTCTTGGCGATCCAGGAATCGACCCTCGGCCCAAACGACCGCGAAACACTCCTGACCCGCCAGCAGATCGCGTACTTAGTCGGCAGATCTGGCGATTGGAGCCGCGCCCTTCAGCTCTACGAGTCGGTGCTCCACGACCAGATCGGGCTGTTGGGCGCGGCCGACCGTGACACTCTCACGAGCCAAAGCGCCGTGGCGTACTACCTCGGCGAGACGGGGGACGCCGCGGGCGCGCTCGCCCTCTACCGGGGGGTGGCGGCCGACCGAGAGCG
>JAHFUQ010000077.1 GCA_023265045.1 Acidimicrobiia bacterium | reverse complement strand
TGCCCCCGGGGAGGCTCTTGCCCAGGCCCCCGGCCCCGCCCACCAGCAGCAGCTCGACGGGGCCGCCCGAAACCAGCACCCCGGCCCGGGCGGTGACGGTGGCGCGCCAGGGGGCCGCGGCGCCCTCCCA
This sequence comes from Acidimicrobiia bacterium, assembly GCA_023265045.1. GTDB lineage: Bacteria > Actinomycetota > Acidimicrobiia > Acidimicrobiales > AC-14 > JAHFUQ01. Next base: position 17,893 of record JAHFUQ010000077.1, on the reverse strand, counting down.
GGACAGCGCAACGGCCCCGGTGGGGGGCGTGGCCGCGTCGAGGCGCACGCGGGCGTGCCAGGCCCCGCGGCGGGGCACGGTGACGGTCCCCGCGGTGACGGCAAGGCCGGCGACGGTGAGGTAAGCCACCTCAGGGCCCCTTTTTGCCGGCGCTGTTGGCGGGGTTGGGGGCGTTGGGAACGCCGCCCAGGTTGGGGGCGTTGAGCTGGGGGGTGCCGCTGACGACGGGCTTCGTCGGGAGGGCTTGCTTGCAGTCGAGGGTGACCATTTTCGACTGCTTCACCGGGCCCTCAGCGAACCACTCGACGCCTTCGACGATGATGGACTCGATGCCCGCGGCCGAGGCGGCGGGGTGGTAAAACGTGAAGCTCGCGGGGCGAGGGGGCTTCGCCTTGCTGCCGGCGACGGGCGTCGGGGTCGTCGTGTAGCGGCCATTCGCGTACTTGGTCTGGCCGGCGACGGGGGCCACCTTCTTCAGCAGGAACTCCAACTCGGCGAGCTGCTCGGGCGTCCAGGTGACAATCGCAAGCGAGAAGGTCCCGGGGTCGACGCCCTGAAGCCGGAGGGTCGCCGAAGAGAGGCCGGGGCCGTTGGCGACGTCGACCTTCCTGGAAGTCTTCGGGACGCACTTCACGATTCCGGGGATCTGAATGACGTCGAGATAGGCGATGTCCCAGGCTGACCCGAGGCTCGGGTTGTAGAACTGGGTCCCGGAGTTCTTGAGGTAGGGAGGCAGTGCCATCAGGTCGTAACTCCCAGCTCGAAGCCCATCTCACGAAGGGCCGCGATGAGCCCCTCTTTCACCTTGCGGTTGAGGTCTTCGACGTCCGCCGGGGTGTTCACGACGACCTGAATGAGGCCCGCGGGGAGCACCAGCGAGGGCCGCTGGCCCCCTCCGCCGCTGGCCTGCACCCCCTGCCGGGTGACGGCGCCGGTGAGGTCGCGGGCGGACTCTTCGACGCGGGGGGCGCCGCGCTCGACGCCCTGGGCGAGGCCCTCGGCGGTGTGCTCGCCAATCTGCATCATCACCCGCGAGGGCGAGTGAATGCCCAGCAGCTTCCGCACCGACTCCGGCAGCAGCGCCGCCAGCGCTTCGAGCTTCGAGACCAGCGACGCCTTCACGCTGTCGATGCCCTCGCCGAGCCCTTCGATCATGGCCTTGCCCACGTAGCGGAAGTTGTCGGGGAGGGTGACGACGGCCTCGATGATGGTGCCCACCAGCCAGCCCACGGCGCCGACGACCAGGCCGGCGCCGACGACCAGCTCGCCCGCGGCGGAGCCGATGCTTCGCAGCCCGGAGGCGAAGGCTTGCGTCGAGCCCTCGCCCTTGCCGATGATCCCGAGGAACTCGTTCGCATCGCCCAGCGCCTTCCCGAAGCCCTCGCCGAAGCCCTCGCCCAGCGGCTTGATGGTCTCGACAAAGCCGGCCGCGGCGTTGGCCATGCGGTCGATGGTGCCCAGCAGCAGCTTCCCGCTCTCGGTGCCCGGGTCGATGGCGCCGGCGATCTTCTGCAGCGTGTCGACCAGCACCTGGCCCGCGGCGCTGGTGTTCACCGCCGCCAGCAGGGCTTCCCACTTGTTCTTGATCAGGTCGATGGAGCCGGTGACGGTCGACTTCCGGAACTCCTGGCCCTTCTCGCCGAAGGCCTTCTCGTCGAGGGCGGCGAGGTTGACCTTCGACCAGAAGTCGACGGCCTTCTGGCCCCGGAGCTTCTGGCTCGCCAGGGCCTTGTCGACATCCCGCTTGATCTTGTTCGAGTCGTTGGGGTCCTGGACGGCCACCCCCAGCTGCTTCGCCAGGGTCTTGTAAACCTGGTCTTTGCCCATGCCCGCGGCTTCGAGCCCCTTAAAGCTGTCGGCGGTGAGCTGTTCGTTGCGCTTCAGCGCCTGCAAGGGCTCGGCGATGCTGGCCAGCGCGACCGCCTGGCCCCCGTTGGCGGCCTTCAGGTCGTCCGCCAGCTGCAGAAGGATCTTGCTCTCCCGGTCGCCGAAGCCGGCGCTCGTCAGCTCGCGGAAGTTTGCCGCGGCCTCGGCGCTCGAGGCCCCCAGCACGTTCGAGATCCGCAAGATCTCCCCGAGGGCCTCTTGCCCCGCCTTCGACGAACCGAGGGCGAAGGCCAGGGCGGCGCCCGTGGTTTCCTTGAAGCGCTGGGCGTCGAGCAGCAGCTTCCCCCCCGCCACCGCGAACCCCCCCGCCGCCGCCCCCGCGGCCACCAGCGCCCCGGCCGCGACCGTCGCCGCGCCGCTCACCATGCTGAGGCCCTTGCGGGCGATCTCCGCCTTGTCGGCGACCTTCAGCTCGCCCTTCGTGAAGCGGTCGAGGGTGTCCGCGGCCTTGTCACCGAAGGCCACCCGGACGCCGAAGTTCGCCTTTTCGAGCGTGGTCTTCAGGCGCCCCAGGGCCTTCTCGCCCTTGGTCATCGCCGTCGCCGAGTCCGCCTTCGCCAGCGCCTTCGACATGCGGTCGAGGGTGCCGTTGATCTTGTTCGCCGGCCCGCTCATGCGGTCGATGAGGTCGAAGGCGAAGCGGACGGGCATGGGGGTTCAGGTGGCTTTCTTGCGGTGGTTGAGGCGCCAGAGGTGCAGGGCCTGGGCGAGCAGCAGCCCGCCGGCCCGGGCCCGGGGGGTGCGCGCCCCGGCGAAGAGGTCTTCGAGGCAGCGGGCGGCGTCCCACTCGCTCTCGACGGCCTCCTCGAAGAGGCTCAGAGTTTTTTTACCCCGTAGCCGTCGGTCACCCCCGCCATCTCGAAGGCGATGCCCCCGGCCGAGAAGTAGAGCCCGGGCCACCCGTCGGCGAGCTTCCGCACCTCGACGGCCTCCGGGAACACGATGCAGGACTCGCCCAGCTCGATCTGGCTCTCGGTCTTCTTCCGGCCGCCGTCGCTGGCCTTGTCCATCGCCCGCTCCAGCTCGTCGGGGGTCGGGGCCCGCACCGCCAGCTCTTGCCCGCCGCGCTCGAGCCGGAAGGCGGTCAGCCGCCCGTGCTTGCGCTTCAGCGCGTCGATGGTCTCGGGGGTCAGGGGGGTCGTCGTCTCGCTCATGCAAAAAGGGCCCGGACTCCACAGGGGAGCCCGGACCCTTCGAGGGGGAGTGGGGGGGGTTACACGCCGATCATGTCGGGGATGGCCTGCACCCCGTTCACCAGCAGCAGCTGCACGCCCAGGTCGACCTTCACGACCAGGGCGCCGTTGCCCTGGGAGTGCGAGCGGTCTTCGCCCTTGATGCGGCAGCCCCGCAGCTCATCGACCAGGATCGGGTCGCCCTTCTTCTTCGAGTACTTGACCAGCACGTTGAAGTGCTCGGCCATGTAGCCGTTGCCCAGGGTCTGGATGAGGTGCTGATAGTCCACCATCAACATCTCGAAGCCACCCTCGGCGGCATAGGTGCCCAGGGTGTCGCCGACGGGCTGCGAGCCTCCCGCCATGACGTGCTCGTATTCGAGCGTGTGCTTGTAGTTCAGCGCTCGCATCCCGGCCGTCTTCTTGAGGCCAGCAATCTCGAGGAGGATGCTGGCCCAGTCGTGCCGGTTGCCGTTGATGAGGGGATAAGCGGGTTCTTGGACGAGCGGCATCTTTACCTCACGCGGCCAGCAGCTTGACGTTGTCGAAGCCGATCTCGACCTCGATGGTTTTCACGTACCCGAGCGGCCGGATACGGAGCTTCACTTTGAGCCTCTTCGTGCTGACGAGGTTGATGGTGCGGTCGACGACCGCCGAGACGGCCGTGGCATGGCCCGGGGCCACCAGCGCTTGCGAGAGCGCCGCCTGCACCCGGGCCTCGATGGCGACGGCCTCGATCTCGGCGACGGTGAAGTCAGCGTTCACCGCCAGCGCCTTGTTCAGATAGAAGAGCGCGCTCGCCCGCCCGGTCGCGCACCCGAGATCCATCACGGCCCGGTACTGCACAAGCTCGAAGTCCGAGCCGGCCGGGGCCATGAGGCGGGGGTTGTTGACGTAGGCCCCGTTGTAACCGACGTGGGTCCGCAGGGTGAGGAAGCCCCCGGCGTCGAGCCCCGGGGTCTTGCGCTCGTCGCGCGCCAGGGCGGTGACGAAGGGCAAGGGGCCTTCGGCGAGCTCGCCCAGGTCCTGCGAGATCTTGAGCCGCTGGGCGAAGGCAGCGGCGGCCCAGGCAGCGCCCCGGGTGTAGCCCCGGCCCGAGAGCTGCGAGGTGATGGTGGCGAAGCCTGCCGCGATGGCGACCCGCTTCGAGCTGAACGAACTGAAGCCGGCGAGAATGTTCGCGTCGGTGTCGTCGGCGCACTGCAAGAGGCCCCAGGCGTACCGGGCGTTGCCCTCGGCGGTCGTCAGGAAGGTGTCGAGGGCGCTGGCGCGAGCGGCGCTGAGGGCCACCGAAGAGGCCTCGCCCACCGCCATCACGAAGCGCCAGTTGGCCGGGTTGAGGGCCAGGGCGGCGAGCGCCGTGGTCATGTCGCTGGCGCTGTACTTGGGGCCCGTGCAGGTCGCCGAGTAGATATCGCCGACGACGTAGGTACCGACGGTGAAGGTCAGCGTCAGCCCGGTGCCGGCCAGCGGCCCCGTGGCGTAGGTCGCCGCGGTCACGAACTCGTCGGACCACGTGGGTCCGTCCGGGTTGTCGCCATCGAAGGCGATGCGCGCGCGGGCGGTGCCCCGGGCGCCGCCCAGCGTGATCTTCACCCGGATGGCGTACCCGTCGAGCGGGGTGCCGGTGAAGCCCACCCCGGGGTCAGGGCTGGTGCCAGCAAGGGTGACCGTGCCCACCACGCCCGCCGTCGAGGGCGAGGCGGGGCAGATGACCACGGGCCTCTGGCTCACCGCCAGGATGAGCGCTGCCGCCTCGACGGTGTCGCCCGCGGTGGGGCCGGTGCCCCCCAGCGTCGACCGCAGGGTGGGGATATCGTTGAACTGGTAGACGGTGCCCGGGGTACCCCCGGGGCAGGCGCCGACCAGGGCGCAGGCGTCGCCGGCCGCGCCACCAGCGCCGAAGGCGCCGTCTTTGATAGTGAGGCTCGCGCCGGGGAGGTTGGGGGTGCTCATGCGTCAGGCTCCATGCTGGGCGGAGTTCACCGCCGCGAGGTAATCGGCCTCGGTGGTTTGGCTCCCGAGCGCCCAGCGGGAGGCCACCTTGGCGGCCTGGAACCAGGGGGCGGGGGTCTTGTGGAGGGCAGCCCAGGCCTCGACGTCCCGCATCTCGGGGGCCGGCATGGGCTCGGTGGGGGGCGCCGGGGGCGGCTCGGTGATCAGCGGCATGCGGCCTCGAAGGGAGATGGAGGGGGTTGGGGGGGAGGGGTAAGGGGATCTCGACATCGGGCTCGACGGAGCCGCCGGGGATGTCGATCTCGCTGGCCACGTCGACGTGCTCGACCACCGCGGTGGCGGTGGGGTCCTGGCCATGCAGCTGCTCGGTGATCGGCGCCTTCAGGTCGACCAGGAGGATGTAGACCTCGGTGCGCGAGGTCAGGGCGTTGCCGGCGTCGAGCCAGCCCCCGCCGACCAGCTCGCCGGAGTCGTTGGAGAGCTGCTGAAAGAGGATGCTGGCCAGGTCGTGGCGAAGCGCCTCGGTGGTCTCGAAGCTGCCGCCGCGCACGTGGGCCTCGAGCCGGGTGATGATCGTGCGGAGCGCGTGGGGCTCATCCTCGCTCGGGTCGACAGGGCCGAAGCGGTCGCCGGCCTCGCTAGGGCACCAGGCAATGAAGGGCTCGGGGGCGTCCAGGCGCACCTTGCCCCGGGTGGTGCCAAAGGCCCAGGTGAGGTCAGGCCAGGCCTGCTCGACCAGCTTGTCCATGACCAGGCCGATCACGGTGAGGATGGGGGAGGCCATGGGCTACCGGAAGAAGGCGTCGAGGGCGTCCTCGGCGGCCTCGGTGAGGCGGGCCTCCCAGGGGCCAGGGAGGGCGTTGCCGTCGGGGAGGAATGGGCGGGCGGGGATGGTGACCTTGACGCCGAACCAGCCCGCCTTGGGGGTGCCCAGCGAGCGGCCGCTTTTCGAGGCCACCGTCGCGCCGTACTGGTGCACCCCAGCGTAAGCGACCGTCGACTCGATGCTGAACCCCGCGGCCGACACCTTGGGGGTGAGGGAGGCCAAGAGGCGCCCGGTGTCGCGCAGGGGTTGCCCCCCGCGGCGCACCGGGGCCCAGGGGGCACCCGAGGGGGCCTTGCCCGCCTCGAACCCCTCTTCGACCAGGAGGCGGCCCTCGGCCGCGCAGGCCCTCACCACGCGAATCTTCCCCTCGGTGGGGAGGTGCGCGATCTGGCCCTGGATCTTCGCCAGAACGCCGAAGTCCCCCGAGACAGGCATCACCAGCCCCGCAGGGGCTTGGAGGCAGCGCGGGGCACCCGGACGCGCTTGGCGCTGTCGGCAATGTTCGGGTGCAAGAGGCGCTTGCTCACCAGGATGAGGTTCGCCACCGCGGCGTCGCTGGCGTCTTTGAACACCTTGTAGTCCTGGCTCTCGGGGTTGGTCCCGATGCGCCGCAGGCAGTAGAGCCCGGCGATGTCCGCCACCCACCCCTTCAGGTCGCTCTCCCAGGAGAGCAGCGGCAGCACGTAGCGGGTGCGCAGGTGCGCGTCCGCGTCGGCGCTGGCCCGCTCGATGATCGTGGCGAGGGCGCCCGCGTCGAGGGTGCCCTGGGCGCCCGGAGGCAGCGCCAGGTCTTCGAGCTCTGCCTGGGTGATGTAGGCCGTCATGGGGTGGGGGCGGGGTCAGTCCGTGGCGCCGGGGGGCGCGGGCGGGGCGGCGGGGGCCCCGGCCTGGATGCGAAGCAGGGCGACTTCCTTGGAGAGCGCTTCGTTGTCGGCGAGAGCCTCGTGGGCCATCTGCTCCGCTTCGAGGCGGGCGCGGGTGGCCTCCCCGAGTTGCTCTTCGAGCGCGGCGACCTGGGCCCGCAGCTGCTCGACCTCGGCGCCGGCCTGGTCGACCAGGGCGGCCTTGGCCTCGACCTCCGCCAGGGGGGCGCGGACCTCGAGCGCGTGGTCGGCCCGGAGTGCCGCGAGTTGCTCGTCGTCGACCTCGAAGGACTCCCAGACCGGCCCCAGAGCGAGGCCAGCGCGGCACCGACCGAGGCCGGTGGTGGTGCGGATCTCGACCTTCACGACCTCACCCCTTGCACTTCATGGCGAGGATCGGGAGCGTGCAGCCGGCCGCGCCGCGGGCGTCGGCGCCGAATTTGAAGTGCTTGAAGTAAAACAAATTCGGATCCGTCGGGCTGAAGAACGCCTGGAAGTCGGGCGCCTTGCGGATCTGGTGCACGAAGGGCTTGATCGCCCTTTTCGTGCACAAGAGATACCAGTCGTCGGGGTAGTCCCCGAGTTCCTCGACGACGAGGATGTCGCAGGTGTTGCGGTAGATGTTGTTGACCGCACCGACCTGGGTGGTGCCTTCGAGGCTCGACGCCGCGATCAGGTCGGTCTGCAGGATGGTCTTGGCCCGGTCTTCGAGCTGGGGCGGGACCACCAGGAGGTCAGGCGACACGCCCGCGTAGCGGAGGTTGTCGTTCTTGAAGAGGCGCATCTTGCGCCGGGCGTCCGCGTAGTTTGCCGCGGTGAGGGCCTTCGAGGTCAGCAGGTTCGAGTACGTCCCCTTGCTGGGGTCGTAGGGGTCGAAAGGATGGCTGCTGTCGAAGAAGTTGTTGCCGTCATAGCAGAGCGTCGCCTCTGCGTTCTGCAGCAGCTCGAACAGCATGTCATCGGGCCACTTGGCGACCATGCTGCCGGAGCCCCGGAAGTCGAGGGTGAAGACGCTGTAGCTGTCATCCTCGATCTTGTTGCGAGGCACCTCGATGGTGACTTCATAGTCGTTGTTGATGATCTGATAGCTGTGCGCCGCGAGCCGCTCGACCTGGCGCTCGCCCAGCCACTTCTTCATGCGGGGCATCTGCGAGCGGAAGGCGTAGACCTCGCGCTCGCCGCTCGAAGGCATCTGGGTCGAGATGCGGTTGGCCCAGGGGGAGGCTTCGTCAAACCCCGCCTGCCAGGCGGTGTTGAAGCCGTAAAACATCGCGTTGATTGCCGCGGGGGTGATGTCCATTGCTGTTTCCTTTGCTTCCGCGGCCTCAGCCGACGATCAGCCAGTCGACGGTGGAGCTGTCGTTGGCGTCGACGCTCTTGTCGGCCTTGACGGCGTTGATGACGAAGGTCTTTGCGCCGACGTTGCGGCTCGCCGAGGGCACCTCGAGATCGGTGCTGATGCTGGCGCCGCCGCCCTTCGTGTTGCGGGACACCAGAATGCGCGAGTTGGCCGTCAGGCGAGCGCCAGCGACGGTGACCGTGCCGCTCGCCAGGGTGGCGGTGCCGGCCTGCATGGGCAGGGCGGCGCCGCCGGTCATGCCGACCAGCACGTACACACCGTCGGCGTCGACCCGGATGATGATGCCGGCGACCGAGCGGGCGCCCGAGTTGTCGCTCTTGGCGACGGTCTGGTTGTCGACGATGTACGCGGTTTTGCCCAGCTCGGTGATGGCGATGGAGTCGCCGTTGACGAACTTGAACACCCCGGCCAGGACCCTGACGAGCAGGTCGCCAGAGTTGCCGCTGGTGTTGTCGGCGGTGTTCTGGGCCACGCCGATGGGGGTCTGGCCCAGGGCCTCCGAGGCGTTGATCGCGTAGCCGGTGGCGTCGATGCAGACGAGGGCCCCCGACAGGATCTTCGTCGAGGCCTTGACGGCCAGGTCGTAGAGCTTGGGAACGACGCGGTCCCCGTTCAGTTCGAGGATCTTCTTCTCTTTGGTCAGCGCGGCCATCTCAGGCCCCCTTCCCGGCGGTCAGCTTGTTCTTCGAGGCGAGGAACTTGTCTTCGGGGATGCCGAGGCGCTTGGCCACCTCGCGCTCGGCGGTGCTCAGGGTGGTGGCCGCGCCGGTGCTGCCCTGGCGGGCGCCAGAGCTGCCGCCGGGGGTCTTGACGGGCACGCCCTTGACGCTGGCGAGGTAGGACGACAGCTGCTCGCCGGTCCAGGTCTCCGCCACGGTCTTGAGGGCCGGGGGGAGCTTGCCCTCGCTCACCGCCAGGGCGACGCGCTGGGCGATGCTGGGGCCGCCGCCGTCGTCGCCAGCGGCCTGGCGCTCGACCAGCTTGGCCAGGGCCGCGAGGGGGTTCTTCTCGCCGGTGAGGGCGCACAGCGCGGCGGCGGCGCTGGTGGCGTCCTTCTTGTCGCCCTCGTCACCGTCGGGCTCATCGTGGGGCGGGGGCGGCGGGGCGTCGTCGCCCCCGGCCAGCTTGGCCTCGAGCGCCTTGCACTTGTCCTGCAGCTCGGCGAGCGAGGCCCGCATCGCCTTCTTCTCTTCTTCGTTCATGGTCCTGGTGTTCCTTGTGCTGAGGGCGAGGCGCCCACGGGGGATCGGTTGGGCCCGGCCACGGGTGCCGCGTCGACTCGCCAGGGCACTGGCGGCGACAAGCGGAGCGATCCCGTGGGTCGCGGGGATGTTCGTCAACGCGACGTTGATGACGTTGAGGATGTGCCCCGCCTCGGTGTGCTCGAAGAAGGGCGAAAAGTAGCGGTATTCCTTGGCTTCGAGGTGCGCCCGGGCCTTGTCGGTCCAACGGATATTCACCGCCCACAGGCCGTCGCCGCGCACTTCGAGGTCGCACCAGGCGGCGGCGGGACAGGGGCCCCGGCCGTCTTTGGTGACGTCGTGCTCGTAATCCCACGAGAGGTCGGTGCCACGGGCCCGCCAGGCGGCCAGGCACGCGGCCGCATCGGACTTCGAGAGGACGAAGGTCCCCTTCTCGGTCTCGTTCTTCCCGAAGGTGAAGAGCCGGACTTCGGTTGCGATCTGGTCGGCCATGGGGGGGGTCAGGTGGGGGGCGAGCCGAAGCCATCGGCCGCAGGCAGGGCGCCGGGCGCCGTCGGGCCGCCCTCTCGCTCCGCCTGCCGGCGGGAGAGGGTCTGCACGATGCAGCGGCAGTTGTGGACGACGACGCCGGCCGCCGTGTACGTCTCGTCATCTTCAACGGAAAGGTCGAATAGATCGGCCTCTTCGGTGGCATCTTCTACAGTTGTGATTACCGTAAAGAAATGCCCGTTGACCTGTCGAACAAGGCCGTCGTCGAAAGCCTCATCCGCGAGAAGCACTGGGGGGCGAACCAGAGCATCCGAGCCATCGAGCGAGAACTCGACGTAGGCAACGGCGTGCTGTCGAAGTGGTGCATCCGACACGGCATCGCCGTCCGCACCAAGGCCGCCCAGGCGGGCATCACCAACCGACAGCCCGAAGTGGTCGCCAAGCGCAGCGGCGAGGCCCACTGGGCCTGGGGCACCACTCAGGCGGATGCCGCCAAGAGGATGCGCGAGCGCAACCCCATGCGAGACCCCGAGGCTCGGGCCAAAGCCTCCGCCGGCTTCGCCGAGGCCGCCCGCGCCAACATGACCCGGGAAGAGCGCTACGTCTGCGCCCTGTTCCCCCAGGGTGTCCCGCAATACGCGGTAGGTGCGTACGTGCTCGACCTGGCCTTTGTTGAGCATCGGGTTGACCTGGAAATCGACGGGAAGGGGCACTGGGCGGCCGCCCGCAAAGCTCACGACCTCGCCCGCGATGCCTGGCTCATCGAGCAGGGGTGGCGCGTGGCTCGGATCGGCCAAGGGTCCATCTGGCGCCCCTCCCACCTGATCGCGGTGCTGAACGACCTGATCCCCGGGCTTCAGATCTCCGGCCTTCCGCCAAGCGAGCCCGCCCGGCGTGGCCGTGAGTACGGGGTGCTCGTGCGTGACGCGCAGACTCCGGCCGGACGCAAGATGTAGCGTCCTCACCACCTTGGACTCGCGCTTGCGCATGGTGGCGTAGACGCGGCGCCATCGGGCGCGGTGGGTGAGGACCATGTGCCCCGGCCGGATGTCTTCGATGGGGCGCTCGCCCTGCGCGGTGAGGATGAGCGTCCCCGCGGCCAGGGCGTTGAAGTGAAGAGGCGGATAGTGCGTCTGCCACCAGGCATCGGAGGCCGGCAGCAGCGTCCCGTGGGCCGCCTTGCACTGGGGGGCGGTGCGGGCGTCGACGGTGGCGCTGAAGCGCCAGAAGGGCCGCAGGGCCAGCGTGTCGGGCTCGGTCGCCTCAGCGTACCTGCCGGCGTTGTGCGCGGTCGCCAGGCCCGTCCGGAACACCGTGGCGACCCTGCCCCCGTCGCGGCCCCAGGCAGAGGTCAGGGAGGCGCCGACCGAGGCTCGGAACTCTTCGAGGCCAGTGCCGTCGGTGACGGCCTGGTCGAGGGCGGCGAGCACGTCGGCCACGACGTTGGCGCTGGTGAGGCCTGCGACCGTGAAGGCCTGCTGGGCGGCGGAGGCCTCGAGCGCCGCGGCCTGGGCCTCGGTGATCGGCAGGCGCGAGCGCAGCCAGCGCAGGACCGCCGGGGAGGCGGCGGGGGTGGGGGCGCCGGGGACGGGCATCAGCCGCCCCCGGGGGCCTCCCGGACCGCCAGGCGGCCGGCGAGGTGAGAGGTCAGAAGGGCGCGCTGCAGGACCGCCGCGAAGGCCTCCGCCGGCGCATCCATCGACAAGGCCTGCAACCGCTGCCGGGCGTCCTGCAGCGAGGTGGCGGAGGCCAGGGCGGAGGTCACGGCCTCGAGCAGGGGGGCCAGGGCGGCGGCACCTTGGTCGGCCGCGGCGTCTGCAAGGCGGTCGACCCAGCGGGCGCCGGGGTCGGTGGTGGCGAGGCTCTCGCGCTCGAGCTGGTCGAGCAGGGCCAGGGCGGTGGGGAAGCGCCCCCCGAGCGCCGAGAGGCCGCCCGCGTCGAAGGGCGAGGGGCCCGGGGGCGCGGGCGGGGTGGGGGGGGTGAGGTCGGGGGTGCTGCCCTTGATCAGGGGCAGGTCGAAGCGCTCGGCCAGCGCGACCAGGTCGACCGACGGGCCCAGGCCGGGGAGCAGGGCCAGCGCCGTGAGGCCGCCCGCGTCGAAGGGCGAGGGGCCCGGGGGCGCGGGCGGGGTGGGGGGGGTGAGGTCGGGCGAGCTGCCCTTGATCAAGGGGAGGTCGAAGCGCTCGGCCAAGGCCACCAGATCGATGGTCGGGCCCAGGCCGGGGAGCAGGGCCAGCGAGGTGAGGGCCTGCGACACCTGCACCAGGGTCTTGCTGGCGCTGTCCTTGTCCTCCGGGGGCTCGACGTCCCAGACGGGGATGGGGGTGTCTTCGAGGCTCGCCCCGAAGTTGAACGCGGCCCAGGGGGCGAGGACCTGCTCGCGCCAGTCGGCCGACAGGCCCGCCACGTCCGACTCGAGGTAATCCTGGCGGACGTCACCATGGACGCGAGCGGCGGCGAGGCTGCCCTCTTTCACCTCGCTGGTGAGGTTCTGGCCCAGCAGCTGCAAGGTGATCCCGGTGTCGCAGCGGGCCCCGAGGCGCTCGAAGAGCTCGCCGTTGAAGGTGCCCGCGAGCGCCTTCAGGTCGAACTCGAAATCACCTTGCTCGTCGGCGCCCTTGGCCAGCATCAAGACGGACTCGGCGCCCAGGTTGACCAGCTGGTCGATGAATCGCGACTCATCGTCCGGGTCCGTGTTCGGGGGCACGTACCCGACCCGGATACCGAGGCCGTACATCTCCGAGGCCCGGGCCCAGTCCCTCAGCGCGTACTGCCGGAGCAGGGCCAGCAGCGCCAGCGAGCGCACCCCGCCGTGGTACCAGCCGCGATAGAGGCCGTTGGGCGCGAACACCACCCACTGGCCATCGCCGGGGGTGACGAGCTCGATGCCGTCGAGGCTGCTGGCCTGGAAGCAACCGAGGTCCCAGCGCCACGACAAGAACTGCGGGTGCCACCATTCGAGGGTGGGGACCCACACCCCGTCGCGGGTGTCCCAGAGGATCTGGGCGACGGCGAAGCCCAGCAGCGACATCCACCGCATCACCTCGGCTTGCAGGGGGCGGGGGGCGGCCCGGGGCCAGATCTTCTTCGCCCCGAGGGCGAGCTGGCGAGCGAGGGTGGGGTTGCTTCCCTCTTCGCTGGGGTCGAGGCGGAAGGGCAGGCCCTGCACGGCCCGGACACGGGTGCCCAGGGCGGAGCTGACGCGGTCGTCGCGGCCGAGCCAGTCGACCAGCATGGCGCTCTTCTGGAACTGCCCGATCTCGTGGGCCTCGAGCGCGTCGCGCAGGCCGGTCACGTCCCACTCGTTCCAGAGTCCCTGGGTGGGGATCTGGCGGGCCACGCGAGAGCGCGGGCGCGAGCCGAAGGACGCGCCAGAGCCGACGAGGGGGCCGGTGATCGAGGGGACGGGGGGCGGCATGGGGAGGGGCTAGATCCGGCGGGGTGCGTGGGGCTGGCGGGGCAGGCGGGCGGCGGGGCCCACCAGGTGGTTGAACCCGTCGCTGGTCACATCGACCTGGTCGTCATGCCCTTCGCCTTCGTCCTCACCCTCGAAGGCTTCGAGCTCGTCGAAGTACGCGTCGAGCCAGGAGCCGCGCACGTAAGCGACGCCCTGGTTGGGCGGTGAGGCGAAGCCCGAGAAGGGCTTGAAGCGGGTGAGCTTGTTCTTGCGGCTGACGAGGATGACCTTCGCCGAGCCGCCGGCGGAGGTGATCAACCGCTGGTAGTGGGCGGCCAGCGACTTGCCGGCGCTGCCGGGGTCCTGGGGCAGCAGCTGGTCCACGGCGGGGCCGTCGCCGCCGGCCGTCGTGGCCAGCAGATCCTCGACTCCACCCGGGCCATCCCGGAGGCTCTTCATGTCGGCGAAGATCACCTTGCTGCCCCACCGGGCGACCATGAGGCCGCGCGTCCAGTCGGGGTCGGTGGCCTCCGCCGAGGGGGCCGTCGCCGCGAAGTCCCAGGCCCGCGACCAGCGGAGGCCGGGGGGCATGGCGTCGATGATCTCGACCCACGCCCGGTCGAAGTAGAGCTTCTTCCCCTCGCGCTTCGTCCACACCCCGCCCCGGAGCTGCGCCCGGGTGACCGGGTCGAGCATCGCCAGGCCGGCCCGGTACGTGGGGTCGGCGAGCAGATAGGGGTTGTCGTCCAGCTTGGCGGGGACGAAGACCCGGCCCGGGGCGGGCACTTCCTTGCCGGGCTTGTCGCCAGGCAAGAGGACCATGGTGCCGCGGGGCACCCGCTCCTCTCCCTCATCGCGGGGGGCGAAGTAGCGCACCTCACCGGGGCCCGCGGGGTCGGGGTGCTTCGGGTCGAGCCAGGCGGCCCACCGCTCGAAGACCCACTGATGACCGGGGCCGCCGGGGTTGGTGGCCCCCCGGATGCGACAGGGCACCCCCTTCGAGCTGCGACAGCGGCTGAAGAGGTAGAGGTACTGAACGCGCGAGAAGTGCGTCAGCTCGTCGAAGCCAACAAATTGGAAGGCGGCGCCCTGGTACTGAAGCCGATCTCGGTCGGCCTCCATGTACCCGAAGAAGATCTTCTCGCCCCCGGGGAAGCGCCACACGCGCTTGTCTTCCCGGTAGGTGCCCCCGAGCCGCGGGTACAGGTCCCGCGAGCGGTCAATGAGGCTCTTCTCGAGGTCGGGGAAGGTCCGCCGCAGCAGCAGCCCTTTGTAATTCGCGCCGTACCCCTTGCCGATGTAGCGGGTGGCGTCGACCAGGAGTGCGTCGCTCTTGCCGCCCCCGGCCGCCCCGCCGTACATCGCCTCGAAGGTGATGAGGCTGAGGAAGCGGGTCTGGGGCCCCGGCAGCGGCTTCCAGTCGTCGGGCCCGGGCTCCTTACTCGTCGGCCTCGGGAGGGACATAGATGCCAGGGGCGATGACCTGCACCGGTCCCCCCTCCGGGCCCGAGTGCTCGTGTCGCTTGGGGGCGTCGATGCCGGCGATGGACGCCAGCACCTTGGCGATGCTCGCCGCCGCCGCCAGCGCCTTGGGGTCGGTCGAGGCGGCCGCGGTGTCGAAGGCCCGGCACAGGCCGGGGATGATCTGGGCGGCGACGTCGTCCGCGGTGGCCGCAGCCCTCACGCGCTTCGAGGCCTCGGCGGTGAGGTTGTGCACGTAGCCCAGCGACAGCCCCCACTCGTCGGCGAGCTGCTGGGCGGTGTGCCCCCGTCGGAACTCGAAGCGGGACATCAGCCCCACGATGTGGGCGACCCGCCGCTCGGTGACCCCCGGCCCGTCCGCCTCCTCCGGGGGAGAGGTGGGGGGTTGGTCGGGGGGCGAGGGAGGATCGGGGGCCGCAGCATGCGCGCCTGACTCAGACTCGTCGGGGGTGGGCATGGGTCAACGGCCCCGCGCGGGGCCCGTGGCAGAGAGCAAAGACGGAGAGGGGCGGGCGCCCGCGCGTTGCTTAAGAGATGGCGCGGAAGATGGTCGCCAAATCCCTAGCCGGTCGTCGTGACCCTCTGGCGCCGTCCGCGCTGCAACGGGGCCACCTCGCCGGCCTCGCGACGCCGGAGAAGCTCCTCATAGGCAGAGCGGAACTCGGCGCGCAGGTCGTGACGAGTGACCACCCAGCGGTTTCCGAGCTTGGTGGCGATCTTCAGGTCTTTTTGCAGGAGCCGCTGCATGCGGCGGCGGCCCCAGCCCACCAGGCGGGCGATCTCGTACACCTCGAAGAGCAGGGGCAGGTCAGGGGCGTCGTCGGTGCTGGCCATCAGAGAAGCTGGTGCGCCAGATGGTCGCCTTGACCTTGAACGGTCGTCGCCTGCCCCCGCTTCATCCCGTGCGCCCCCAGGCCCCCTCGGCGCTCTGCTGCTCGCCCTCCGCCTGGTCGAGGGCGGTGTCGACCCAAAGGGGCCGGGGGCGAGCGGCGGCCAGGGAGGCGAGGCGCTCGGCGGGGGCGAGGCGGGCTGGGGGCTGGCCTTGCTCGACGCGGGCGCCGTCATCCTTGGCCAGGGCGCGGCGAGCGGGGGCGGTGCCGGGCACCAGGGCCCAGACGCGGCCCCACCGCTCGCGCTGCCACCGACAGCCCGCGTCCCCGTACAGGGTGGCCAGCACGGTCCGGGCGTGGGCGCTGACCTGGGCGAGGCGGCGAGAGACCCGGGCGGCGAGCTGCAGGTCGTCATCGTGGTCTTCGGGCTCGGCGCCCCCGCCCCCCTGCTCCCGGTGCACCGGGATGTAGGGCCAGGGCGAGAGCACCTGGGCCACCATCGGGGCGCCATCGGAGGCGCGGGCGGCCAGCTCCCGGTTGACCAGCACGATGCGGCGGGTGTCGATGGTGCGGCCGGCGCTGTCGCAGTAGAGCGCGGCGGCGCGGTCGAGCTGGGGGCCGAGGGTGCTCTTGCCCCCGCCCCCGGCCGGGCCGAAGTAGAGCTCGAGCTCGCGGACGTCGTCGGGGCTGAGGGTCAAGGGCGCTCCTTTGCCAGCTTGGCCTTGAACGCCTCGAAAGTCTCCGGAGGCCAGGCGTCGACAGGATGGCCACCCACCAGCACGGCCACCCAGCCCTTGTCCAGAAAAGGGGCCTCGACAAATTCGACGGAGGGAGGCGGGGGGCCAAGCCCTTCGATCATGGCCCGGGCGGCGGCCAGCGCGTCGAGGGTGACGGCGGAGAAGGGCGAGGGGCGAGGGTTGGAGGTGTTCACGCCCCCTCCAAGGCCGACAGGTCCCCCAGGGCGATCACCACCGCGCCCTCGACCAGGCGGCGCTCGATGCCCGTGCCGTACCGGGCCCGGAGCTTCGGGAGGGGGAAGCCGCTGGTGGCGATGGTGGGGCAGGTCGCGCCGTGGCGCTGGTGCACCACCCGACCGACGTGCGAGCGCAGGCTATCGGGCTCGGCCCCCAGCTCGTCGAGCACCAGCACCGACGCCCCGAGGGCATCCTCGACGGCCGCCGGCAGGCCCCCCAGCGCCGCCTCATCGGTCGCCCGGGCCAGGGTGTCGGCGAGCAGGAAGCGGGCCCGCTGGGCAAGGCCGACCACGGGGCCGGGGGCGTCGAGGGCGACCCCGGCGGCGTGCAGCTCGAGCAGCAGGGCGCAGGCCAGGGTGGTCTTGCCGCTGCCGGCGGGCCCCAGCAGCAGCACCGGGCGCCCGGCGACGACCAGGCCGGGGAGCTTCCGGGCCCCGGCCAGGGGGAGGGGGGTCTCGCCGATCACCTGCCCCAGCGACGACAGTTCGAGCACGCGGGGCCGGTCGAGCCGGGCCCAGGTGGGGGCGTCGAGGCGGGCGCCCCGGTGCAGGGCGGGGACCGACGCCAGGCAGGCCCCCAGCAGCGCCGCCCGGTCCTCTTGCCGCTGGGCGACCGAGCAGGCGGGGCAGGCGGGGGCGGCCTGGCCAAAGACCCAGCAGAGGGCGGGGCAGCGGGAGCACCGGCGCAGGCGAGGCGGGGGGAAGCCGGGGCGGAGGGGGGGTTGGGGGGGGACCTCGGCGGGCGGGGCGGGGGTGACGAAGCCAGGCACCCGGAGGCCGGGGAGGGAGGCGGGGCTCGACGGGGTCCGGAGGCGGGCCCGGGTTGCGTCGAGGCGGGCCTGGGCGGCGAGCAGCTCGGCGGCGTCGAGGGCGGCGTGGTCGAGGGCGAGGGCAGGACTAGGACGCATGGGCTACCTCGGCGGGGTCGGCGGCGGTCTCGGGGGGGTCGTTGGCGAAGGGGTTGAAGGACCCGCCGCCGGCCCGGCCCTGCTGGACAGGACGGGAGCGGGCGGGGGCGCCGGACGCCTGGGGGGTGGTCGCCCCGGCGTTCAGCCACTTGAGGAAGAACTCGGGGGCGAAGCCGGGGACGATCTGCTCGCGGCCCTGGTGGGCGACGGCGAAGGCCCGGGCCCGGTCGACCACCCAGGCCCGCAGGTCGGGGCCGGCGAGGTCCCCGGCGTGCGCCTCGATGGCGGCGTCGAGGGCCTCCGCGTAGGCCACGGCGAGGCGGGGGACGGGCTTCCAGCCCTTGCCCGTGGCGGCCGAAACCCCCTCCCGGAAGGCATCGAGGCGCCGCTGGCTCCGGTCGGAATCCGCCTGGACTCCGGCCGCGGCCGACCTGGACTCCGGGCTGGCTCCGGCCTGGACTCCGTCCGGAATCCGGCCGGAGCCCACCCCGGGCGCCCCACCCACCCCCCCCGGGGGGCTTTGGGGGGTTTCTGCCGGTGTTTGTGCT
>JAHFUQ010000212.1:1237-4517 GCA_023265045.1 Acidimicrobiia bacterium | reverse complement strand
GAGACCAGGGCGGCCTCGTCGTGACTGCCCGCCACCACGTCCTCCAGCTCGAGGATGCGCCGCAGCTTCCAGCGCAGGACCGGCGTGACGACCGCGGGCTCGGCGTTGGCCTTGTCGCTGAATACGCCGACGACCTCGAACGTGCCCGCGACGCCCCCGTCGGGTCCCACCTCCACCACCTCGATGCGGTGCATCGGAACCTGGCGGTGGACGGTGCTCGTCTCGGCCGTGCGCGTGAGCCGCAGGAGCGGACGGCTTTCGCTGACCGCCCCGGCCGCCTCGGCCCCAACGTCGACGTCGTCGACGTCGACCTCGGCCGGCGCCGGCTGGCGGAGCGGAACGCCGAGGCGTTGGCCGCCCCGGCTCGTACGCAGGAATACGAAGTTGCCGTCGAGGACCCAGTCGAGCAGGGCGGCGGCCTCGGTGACCTCGTCCGCCTCGTAGAGAAGGCCGGCGTGCTCCCGGATGCCGGTTGCCACCTCTACGATCTGCGCCCGCATGGCCGCGAAGGCGTCGGTCGTGGCGAACACGTCGCCGACGACACCCTTGATCGCCTCGACGAGGGCGCGGCGGGCGCCGGTCGGAAACCGGCTCGCCAGTTCGACCTGTAGGAACGAATCCCGGTGAGCCGCCTCGCGGGCGGGAAGGATGGCGCTCAGGCGGCCCTCGGCGGTGCGCTCGCTGCCGAACACCGGGTGGACCAGCCGGGCCACGCTCTGGCCCAGCTGGTGCAGCTCCTCCTTCACCGTCGTGACGATGAACTGGCGGTCGTCGCAACTGACCTCCAGGACGGTGCCCGCGGGCGGGCTGCCGTCGAGGGCGACGTCCGGGTCGATCAGCCGTACCCCCACCTCGTCAGGCGCCCGGCTGTCCACGAAGCCGAACGAGTCGGCGAGGGCCCGGGCGAGCGCCTGGGGGTCGGCGCTTTCGAGCTGGGCCGGCGGTACCCGCTTGAGGACCGTCCGGGCAAAGTCGTACAGGACCTCGCGCCGCCCGGGGAGGGCGCCGTCGAGGGCGGCGAGGATCGGATCGAGCGCGGCATGCAGCGCCGGATCGTCGTCCCGCGTCGGTCGGCCCCCTGATCCCGAGTCGCTCAGAGGACCGATGCTAGGTGCGCTTACGCATTATTGGGCTTGGTGGTGAACGGCATCGCGGTCTCGCCGCGCAGGACCCGGATCGCGAGTTGGCCGTTGGCGAGGGAGGACTCGACGCTGGCGCCAAACCCCGCGGGGAGGTTGACCTCCCTTTCGTAGCCGCCGTACTCCCACTCGTGCACCAGGTAGTCACGGGGCGCAGCGCTGCGCAGGCTGGCCCAGAAGCGCAAGGATCCGGGCCGTACCTCGATCGTCACGTCGTCGGCGGTCACGGCCGGCAACGGCGCGACGACGACCAAAGCCGCGCTGGTTTCGTAGATGTTGACGGGCACCCCCTGGGGGCGCATCCCCGCTTCAACGTCCGTGGTCGCTTGGCGTACCTCTTCATGTGTCGCACGTTGGCTCGACATGACCACAAGGGTACCCACGACGGCCTATCCGAAGCCGGCGCTATCCGAAGCCAACGTGCCCGTAGGTGCTGCACAGCCCGTAGGCGTTGATGAGGACGAAGGCGGCGATGATCAGGATCGCCACCCAGCGGCACCACCCGGGGAGGGGCGTCGCCCGCTCCATGGGCGCGGGCATGTACCAGTCGGGGAGAAGGTTGGGGCCTGGCTCAACGTCCATTGCACTAGACGGTAACGCCAGACGGGCCGATTTTGGTCCCGCCCAAACCTTGTTCACCGAATCGTTCGATCCGGTACCCTGGCTTCATGCGCCACCGTTGACGTCCGGTTCCGCGCGTGACTCGCCGGCTCAGCGGGCGATGGATCGGCTGGGCTCTGCTCGCCGAGACCATCCCGATCTATCCCCTGTACGCGTTGCTGTTCGCGGACTCGGGACTTTCGGACGCCAAGATCTCCACGCTGTTCCTGGTGTGGTCGGCCGTCGGCATCCTCGCCGAGGTGCCCACCGGCGTCCTCGCCGACCACTTTTCCCACCGAGGCGCGCTCGCCGCGTCGACGGTGTTCCAGGCGGCGGGCTACATCCTCTGGATTACCGTCCCCACCTATCTGGGCTTCGCCGCCGGCTTTGTGCTGTGGGGCCTGGGCGGCGCGCTGGGTTCCGGCTCCTTGGAGGCGTTGCTGCACGGAGGTCTCGCCGCAGTGGGCGCCGAGGACCAGTACCCCCGCATCTACGGCCGGATCAGCGCCACCCGGCTGGTCTCACAGGTGCCCGCGGCGGCGGCCGCGACGGTGCTGTTCGCCACCGGCGGCTACGCGCTCGCGGGCTGGGCCAGCGTGGCCTGCTGCCTGGTCGCGGCCGTCGCCGCCGCCCGACTCCCCGAGGAGGCGGTGGCTGCGCCAGGTGGCGACGAGGAACCCGAACTCGGGTACCTGGCCACCCTCCGTGTCGGGCTGGCAGAGATCGCCTGCAGCCGAGTGTTGCTGGCCGCGGTGGTCGCGGTCGCGCTCCTCGGCAGCCTGGACGGTATCGAGGAGTATTTCAACCTGCTCGCCCACGAGTGGGGCGTGCCCACGCCGCTCATCCCGCTTTCGCTGCTGGCCATTCCGGCCGTCGGCGCCGTCGGGGCGGCCCTTGGGGGGGCGGCCAGCCGGCTCCGTTCCCGCACCCTCGGGCTCCTGCTGGCGGGCGCGGTCGCCCTCTTCACCGGCGCCGGTGTGCTGCGCCGGCCGGTGGGTGTCGCCGGCGTCGCCGTCGCGTACGGCCTCTACCAGGTCGTCCTGGTGGTCACCGACGCCCGCCTCCAGGCCGGCATCGCGGGTCCCGCTCGCGCGACCGTCACCTCGGTGGCGTCCCTCGGCGTCGACCTCTGCACGATCGTGCTGTATGGGGCGTGGGCGCTGGGCCAGCCCGTCGTCGTGGCGGCGCTCGGATTGGCGCTGGCGGCTGCGCTGCCCGCCCTGCTCCGTCCTTACCAGAGGGAGGGGAGCCCGCCCGTGCTGGATCCGAAGAAGTAGTCGCCCTTGTCGTACGGTCGCCGGATCCGGCACTCCGGACACGGCAGCGGCGTCGTCGGGATGGACGCGGCGGCGAATTGGGCCTCGTCCATCTGCTCGGGAACGGCGAAAGGCGTGTAGCAGCCTTTGCACTTCACCATCAGCGTGCTCGCCATCGCCTCCACGCTAGGTGGTCGAACCGCGCGGCGGCCACGCGTGTGGTCGACTGCACCCATGTCAGGCGAGTCGCTCGACGTGCGGTCGGCCGTCTGGGAGGCGCTGCGG
>JAHFUQ010000212.1:0-1227 GCA_023265045.1 Acidimicrobiia bacterium | reverse complement strand
GACGCCGCGCGCGGGCACCTCGAGGCCGCCGTCCGACGGTTCGAACTCGACGGCAACCGACCTAGGGCGGCCCTTGCTGCCAGCGCGCTCGGGCGCGTCTACGCCGACTTGTCGGGGAACCCGGTGCTCGCCCGGGCTGGTTCCGCCGCGCCGACCGGTTCATCGCCGAGGCGGCCGTGCCGTGCGTCGAGGAGGGATGGGTGGCGGTGGCGTCCATCGGCTGCGGCGTAGTCGATCCCCGCGACCTCCTCGCCAAGGCCGACCTGGCTCTGGACGTGGCCCGGCGTTTTGGCAACCTCGACCTGGAGGCCAAGGCCTTGGCTGATCGTGGCCTTGCCCTCGTGCGGCTCGGTCAGGTCGCCGACGGGCTGAGGAGGTGGACGAAGCGATGGCCCTGGTGACCAGTTGGGCCGTGCATCCCCGATCACGGTGCCGGGCGCCGGGTTGCTGTACATCAACGCGTTCGTGATCCGGGGCGAGCAACCGATCCTCGTCGACACCAGTGCGCCGATGTTCCGTGAGGACTACCTCAACGCGGCGTTCTCGCTGGTCGACCCCGAGGACGTCCGGTGGATCTTCCTGACCCACGACGATCGGGACCACTCCGGCAACCTCATCCAGGTGCTCGAGCGGTGCCCGAACGCCCGGCTGATCACCAACTTCGTCGCCGTCGGGCGGGTGGGCGAGGAGTGGTCCCTCCCGATGCCGAGGGTGCAGATCGCCAACAACGGCGACCGCGTGCACGCGGGCGACCGCGAGCTGGTCGCCATCCGGCCTCCGTACTTCGACTCGCCTGCCACCCGCGGCCTGTGTGGGACTCCAGGACGGGCGTCTACTACAGCGCCGACGCCTTTGGGGCCGTGGTGCCGGAGAGCTGCACCAGCGCCCAGGAAGTACCGGCCGAGGCCTACAGGGGCGGGTTCAACTGGTTCAACCGCGTCAAGCATCCCTGGCACACCATGACCGACCCGGCCAAGATCGACGCCGAATTGGAGATCATCCGCCGCCTTGAGCCCGCGGTGATCGCATCGGCCCACGGCCCGGCGGCGCACGGCGTCTCGCAGCACCTTGCGACATGCTGTCGGGGATCGCCAGCCTCGACGAGTTCGGCCTCCCCACCCAGGAGGACCTCGACTGCATGCTGGCCGGGGCGCCGGTGGGCTGAGTCGCCAAGCCCGCGTTCTGCGCACCTGCCGCCGTATCTCCCATCGCAGCCCTGGGCAACGC
>JAHFUQ010000211.1 GCA_023265045.1 Acidimicrobiia bacterium | reverse complement strand
ATGGGGCGAGGTCTTCGGCGACGCCGTCGTGGCCGCCGTTCTCTTGTAGTGGTCAGGGGCCTCCATCACGTCCGGGGTGTTGCGCTGTTGCTGTGTGGTGGAACGGATCTCTTGTAGTGGCTGTCACACTCCGCACGTATGTTCGATCCCTGTGGAGTTCTGGGCCGAGCGGACGGTGTCGCCGGTTGACGGCCGGGTGGGATGGACGGTGGTCGACGACGGCTACGTCGAGCACGATCGGGCGGCGACGTGGTTGCGGGCGCTGCTGGACGCCCGGGGCCTGTCGGTGGGCACAGCCCGGGCCTATGCCGGGCGGCTGGCGCTCTATCTGACGTGGGCGGCCTCCGCCGAGGTCGACCCCGTGGCGCCAGAGGTCGATGAGCTGGCGGCGTTCGCCCGTTGGTTGGAACGCACGCCATCGCGCAAGCACCGCCCGGGGCGGGGGCGCCGTCGGCCGGCGCAGCCGGCGGTCTCGGTGCTGAGCACGGCCCGTTCGGCGGCGACGGTGGAGGGGATACTGGCGGCGGTCGTCGAGTTCGTGCGCTTCGCCGCGTCGCGGGGCTGGTGTGACCCGGCGGCGGCGGACCGGCTGAGCTCCCGGGTCGAGCTGCGGTTCGTCCCCTCAGGCTGGGACCGCGGGGAGCGCACCGGGCGGCCGGTGGTGAACCGGCGGGTGGTGCGCCGACGGCGGCACGAGCGGCCGCCGGCGACACTGACCGCCGATCAAGTGGGCGCCCTGGTCGATGCGTGCGCGAACGTCCGTGATCGCTTCACCGTGGAGGCGTTGTACGCGACGGGGCTGCTGGCGGAGCTGTGCGGTCTGCACCTCGCCGACCTCCACCTCGTGCCTACGGCCACCCATCTCGGCTGCAAGGTCGCCGGGGCGCACCTGCATGTCGTGCGCCGGGAGGGCAACGAGAACGGGGCGCTCGCCAAGTCGGCCTGGCCGCGCGCCGTGCCGGTCACGAAGGCCTTGGTGCTGTGCCACGACGCCTACCGGCTCGAGCGCGACGAGGTGGCGGAGGCGGCCGAGAGCGACTACCTGCTCGTCAACCTGTGGCGGGCGCCGCTGGGGCGCGCCCTGGCTCCCGACGCCGTGGAGCGCCTGTTCGTGCGCCTCTCGGCCCGGGTCGGCTTCCGGGCCCGGCCGCACATGCTGCGCCACAGCTTCGCCTCGGAGGTGGCGCTGGCGACCAAGGACCCCGCGCTGGTCAAGGAGCTGCTCGGCCACGCGTCGGTCGCCTCGACCGACGTCTACCTGCACGCCCGCTGGGACGACATGCGCGCCGCGGTCGACGGCCACCCTCGCGCCCGGGAGCGCGGATCATGAGCCGGGGTCGTGCCGTGGCGGCGGCAGCGGAGGCGAGCCAGGCGCGCTCGGGGCCGCGTGACTGGCGCATCGAACGGCTGGTGTCGTTGATGGGCGGCGACTGGCTGGTGGGCGAGTGGGACCCTGAGCGCCAGCTGGTCCTGCCCGTGCCGGGCGGGCGGCTCACCCGTGTGGTGCGCTGCGTCGTCATGGGCTGCCCGAGCGACTGCCACGGGACGGCGCCGCTGTGCGCCCGTCACCGCCGACAGTTCGAGGGGTCGTCGATCGAGGACCTGGACTCGTGGCTCGCCAGCGGTGAGCCCGCCGCCTTCATCCGGCGCCGCGGCACCGACCAGCCCTGCGCCGTCACGGCCTCCGACGGTGGTGGCTGCCCCCGGCCGGCGATGGGTCGCTGGGGCCTGTGCCAGAACCACAGCGTCGGCTGGTGGAAGCGGCGCGCCAAGGGCGACTCCTTCGAGGAGTTCCTGTCACGGGCGGAGCCGCTCCCCGACCTCGGGGGCTGCGCGGCGGCGTGCTGCTACCGCCCGGCTGCTCATGCGCACAACGGGCTGTGCGTCCCCCGCGCCCAGCTGTGGGGGGCCGACGGGCGTCCCACCGGGAAGGCGTTCTCGGCGTGGGCCCAGCGGGTCCGCCAGCCTGTCAACAGCCGGGTGCTCAGCCTTCGCGGGCTCCCCGAGCTCGTCCGCCTGGAGCTCGCGTACGCGATCGGGTGCCGAGCAGCCGAGCAGGTGAGCGTGGTCACCGGCGGGATGCGCCCGTGGGTCGACCAGCTCCGCAGCGTCGGCGTGGCGTCGGTGTGCGAGTTCGACCTGGCGCTCCTCGACGATGTCGGCGACCGCCACCACGTCCGCTTCGCTCGCTTCAGCGTCGATCGGGTGCGCCTGGCCTATGCCGATCCGGAGGCCGAGCGGAACAGCGACGTGTGGGACCTGCGCCTGTTCGGGGTGCCCGGCCGGCGGCGGCTGGACTTCACCGCCATCCGCCAGCCGTGGCTGCGGGAGGCGACGAAGGGTTGGGCGGCGATCACGATCGGCCGGGTCGGCGACGGCGCCCTCGGCCACCGGGTCGGCTCGGTCGCCGTCCTGTCGGCCGTGCTTGCCGCGGGACCGGGCGGCGGGGAGGACCCGAGTGCGCTCGGCCGGGCCGACGTCGAGCGGTTCCTGACCCGCGTGCGCTCCCCCCGCTTCCCCGCCGGCGGCCGGCCGCTCGGCGCCAAGGCCAAGGCGGCCGTCGTCGAGGAGTGCGCCCTGATGCTGCGTGAAAGCCGCGAGCTCGGCCTGCTGCCCACCCTCGGGGCGACCTTCGCGTTCCGCCGCGGCGACGGCAGCCCTCGGCTCACCGAAGAGCCCCCGGGCCGGGCGCTGCCCGCCGGAGTCGTCGACCAGCTCGACGCCAACCTCGAGCTGCTCGCCGCCGTCCCGGGCGCCGCCGGCGCGGCGCGGGTGCCCACCCTCGGCGCCCTCGGCGAGCACGCCGGCGAGATGGCCGTGCTCGTCTACAAGCTGCTCAAGGGGACCGGCCGGCGGGTCGGCGAGGTGGCCAGCCTGCGCCTCGAGTGCCTCGATGTCGACGAGCACGGCAGGGACGTGCTCGTCTACGACAACCACAAGGCGGCCAGGATGGGTCGCCGTCTCCCGCTCGCCGATTCCGAGCTGGTCGCCTCGGTCCGCGCCCAGCAGGCATGGGTGCGCGGCCGGTTCCCGATCACCCCGGCGGGGAGGCTTTGCCTGCTGCCCCGCCCGCACAAGAACGTCGACGGCACCAACCACATCGACACCGGGCTGATCAACGCCTGGACGCGAACCTGGGTCGCCCGCATCGACCGCATCGACGCCGGGCCGCTCGATGCCGACGGCGGGCCAGTCCCCTTCGACCGGGGCGCCATCCACCCGCACGCCTTCCGCCACACCTACGCCCAGGCGATGGCCGACTCCGGCGTGGCGCCCTCGGTGCTGCGCGACCTCATGGACCATCGCAGCCTGACCACCACGCTCGGCTACTACAAGGTGGGCGAATCGCGGAAGAGGGCGGCGATGGAGGTCCTCGCCCGCCACACGATCGACAATCGCGGCGTCACCCGCCCAGCCGTCGGCGAGCCGTCTGCGGTGACGCACCTGCGCGAGCACCTGTCCTGGGTGGCGGTCCCGATGGGCAAGTGCTCTGAGCCCACCAATGTGCGGGCCGGCGGGCAGGCATGCCCGATCCGCTACCAGTGCGCCGGCTGCCCGCACTTCGAGTCCGACCCGTCCTACCTCCCGGAGCTGCGCGCCTACGCGGACGACCTGCGCAGGGAGCGCGAGGCCATGCTCGCGGCCGGAGCCACCGACTGGGCGGTCGAGCACGTGGCGCGCCAGCTCGACGTCATCGTCGGCCACGTCCGCTCGCACGAGGTGCTCCTCGAACGTCTCGCCACCGACGAGCGTGCGGTCGTCGAGGACGCCTCGGCCGCGCTGCGAAAGGCGCGCCAGTCCGTCCCCGTCGCGTTCGGGCGCCGGAGGA
The DNA here is from genome assembly GCA_023265045.1 of Acidimicrobiia bacterium. Lineage (GTDB taxonomy): Bacteria > Actinomycetota > Acidimicrobiia > Acidimicrobiales > AC-14 > JAHFUQ01. The sequence goes on along the minus strand of JAHFUQ010000211.1, from coordinate 701 downwards.
CGGGCCGTGGCTGACAACAGCGCCGTCCTGCGACGCGTCCGGGGCCACGACAGTCGCACCAAACGACAGCGGGCCGCCGACGCGCTCGGCGCGATGGAGCAGAGCGGCGAGCCGGTCACCTTCCCGGCTGTCGCCCGCCGCGCCGGAGTGTCGGTCTCGCTGCTCTACGCCGACCTCGACCTCGCCACTCGCATCGCCACCGCCCGTGACCGCCAGCGTCAGGCTGGGACCGAACGGGCATGGCGGCTGCCCGCCCGCTCGCTGGTCACCGAGCAGAGCCTGCGAGCCGAGCTCGCCAACACCAAAGAGCGCGCCCGCCGGCTCGCCGAGGAGCTCGCCGTTCTTCGCGACCGGCTCAGTCGCCACCTCGGCGCCACCGCCGACATCGCCCGAGGCGAGGCCCTCAGCCCGCTCCTCGAACAGCTCGAGCAACGCGGCGCCGAGCTCGAGACCGACAACCACCGACACCGCCAGCGCATCGCTCAGCTGGAAGCCGAAGCTCGGGAGCTCACCGAGACGCTCCACGCCGCCAGGGCAATGAACCGGGAGCTCATGAGCGAGCTCAATCGCAGTGCCGGCGAAGAGGACGCACGGCGCCCTCCGCGAAGACGCACTGATCCCGGGGCTGTGTGACCTACGTCCAGCACACAACCCGAGGCCTCTCACCAGCACCCTCGCGCGCGAGTACAAGAGAACCGATG
>JAHFUQ010000210.1 GCA_023265045.1 Acidimicrobiia bacterium | reverse complement strand
GCCTCCGAAGGCTGATCGAGCGATGCATCGAGGGCTCAGTGCCGCGCTCCCGATCATACGGGCGGCGGGCCGTCGAGCGCGCCCGTGACCACATCCACGACAGTGTCGGCGGACACGTGGGTCTCGACGAGTTGGCGAGCATCGCGGGCGTGAGCGCGTGCCACCTGAGCCGGGAGTTCACTCGGGTGGTTGGCCTGCCGCAGCATCGTTACCAGATGGTGGTCATGGTCGAGCATGCCCGAGCGCGGCTTCGAGCCGGCGACGGGGCGAAGACGGTGGCCGCTGATGTCGGCTTCTCGGACCAGAGCCACATGAACAGGTGGTTCCTGCGCGTCTTGGGCATGACACCGGGTGCCTACGCCAAATCTGGCTGAGCCCGACCGCGAGACACCGACCCGGGTCCTCGGATCATCCCTGGAATGGATGACTCCCGTCAGGAGCATGCGCCTGGAGCGATGCGGTTTCCAACGATCCTTCTGCCCTGGGCGACGACTGTGAGGGCGGCATACGCTCTTCCACCGTCGGAAACGGACGATGTATCGCCGATCACGATGTTCCCACTGCTTTCCTGCGGCTCAGTTTTAGCCGCCAGGTCGCACCGCGAAGTCCAAGCGCGGCCCTGTGGTGGGATACCACAGCCTTGGGCGTTCGCAGTTCGGGCGATGGCCGTGCCCTCCACCGTCGTCGGGGACGTAAATCGCCCCTCTATGGTGACGTCCGCGCTTGTTGCACGAAAGACACTGTTCTCGACCCGGATGCCTTGTCCAACGCTGAACGGGCCGGACGAGAGTCTCTCAGTCGGAGCGCACGAAACGCCCACATAGTCCACGATGCCGGTGTCCTTGCCGAGCACGAAGAGGATGACGGTGAAGGTCGCTCCGCTCTGAAGCTGGGCGCCATACCCACCGACGGTGGGGGTGATGCCCAGATTTCGTGCCACCGGTTGGGCAGTTGAACTCGGACGGTCGGCGGCCTGTGTCAGACGAGGACTGCGGGATTGGCTCCGTGCGCCATCTGACGAAGTGCAAGCGACGAGAACGAGCGTCAGGAGACAAAGTGGCCTGACGCCAGCACCGACGCGAGCGAGCATCAGTTTGCCCCTCCTTGCTGAGCCTGTCGATGGAGCGTCGCGCCAGCGAGCGTAGGGAGCGAGCTGGGCGCCTGGCTTGAACGTTCTTGCGCCGGCGCGGCGGATGGACGCCGTCCGTTCGCGCTCGCGGTCACGGGCGTCGCGCAAGACCGTTCAAGACGGCGCCGACCGATGTCCGTACGGTCCCGAACCAGAGCAACGGCGTCCGACGGGCGTCCTGACGTCGCGGGTCGTGCCGGTGTGGCGACGGCCGCAACACGAAGGGGGCATGTTGGGCATGGGAGGAGACAGGAAATGACGAACCGCAGGACCGTGTCCGTGGCGCGCGGGGCCGGAAGGCGGCGGCTGATCGCCCTTGTCGTGACCGTTGGAGCCATCGCCGTGACTTCCCAGCCTGCCTACGCCGCGACCTTTACCGTGACTCCCTCGACGGTCGTGCCGGGGGAGCAGTTCACGTTCCGGGGTGACGGATGTCTGGGCAGTCGAGTCGAGATCCGTGGGTTCGGACCGATCACCTCGGTCATAGTCGACGTGACACTGGTGGTCGATCCCGACCCCGCCCGCGCGTGGGCCCGCTCGTTCGCATTGCCGGCCGACGCGTTCACCCGCACCTACACCCTGCGCGCCACGTGTGTCGGGCGGTTCGACTATCCCTCGCTCGACCTGACGGTGCGAAGCGCCTCGTCGGCATCCGCCAGCGCCCCCGCTTCGACGCCAACCGCCGCACCGGTCACGGGCGCGACTCCGGCCGCGGCGGTATCGCCCGCCGGCGTGTCATCCCCATCACCTGCCGTCGCACCGGCGTCCACCTCCGGGTCCCGGATCTCGAGCGGCCGCGTCGAGCGCCAGACGGCGATCGCCAGGCGCCAGGCGCAGCACGATGCCGACGTCGTCGCCCGTAACCAGGAGCGCCAGACGGCGATCGCCAGGCGCGACTCGCAGCACGATGCCGACATCGTCGCCCGTAACCAGGAGCGCCAGACGGCGATCGCCAAGCGCCAGGCGCAGCACGATGCCGATGTCGCCGCCCGTAACGATGAGCGCGAGACGGCGATCGCCAAGCGTCAGGCAGAGCGCGACGCTGACGGAGCGGGCGACGCGACGCGCCAACTAGCGGCGTCCCCGAGGATCGAGCCGCTACCGGTCGCGGCGACGGCAGCACCGCCCGCGTCCGCCGCGCCCCCTTCGACCACCAGCACGGTGCCGGCTGCGCAGGTGCCGGCGACCACGGGCACCGCGCTCGTTTTCGTGTACGACTCGGCCGTGACAGCCGGACAGGCGGTCGAGACGTTGCGGAGCCTGAGCGCTCGCGTCGAGGTCCAACAGGTCGGGAACTCGGCCATCGCCTACAACAACGCGCCGCCGGCGACCGTCCGGCGGTCCGTCGAGGGGTGTGCCGCGGCCGGAGGGCCAAGGGCGGCGGTGATGAGCTGCCTCCGCCAGAACGGACTTCTGGTCGCCGACAGCAGCCAGCTACTCCAGAGCGTCAATGCCATCCAAGTCGGCTGGCCGTAGACCGCCATCCCGATGAGTCGGACACGCCGCGTGCCGGTTCGCCCAGCTGACGTGACTACGTGTCGGCGATGGCGGCGACTTGGGCGGCCAGGCCTTCGCAGGTGCGGACGAGGACGCGGGCGGCCTGGGAGACAGCGGACGAGGCAAGGGGGTTCTCGGCCCGGCGATGCCAGCGGGCGAGGGCGGCGGACAGGGCGGCCGAGGTCGTCGCCGCGTCGGCGTCGGGTGCCAGGCCGAGGCGGGCCCATCCCGCCGCGCCGTTCGCGCCGAGGAGGCGCTCGGCCTCGGCCAGGTCGGCGTCGCGCAGCACCACGGCGCCGCTGCGGAGGGCGTTGAGGAGGCGCACCTCGACCAGTTCGTGGGCGCTCGACTGGATGCGTTCGACGGCGATGTCGACCACCTCGCTGCCGGGGACGGGATGACGCTGTACGAGGCTGTCGAGGGCGAGCAGGACGGCATGTCCCTTCAAGAGGTCACGGCGGGCGGTGAACTGCGCGGCCAGCAGGCTGCGGAGGTCGTCCAGGCGGCTGGCCCGGAGGAGGGACGCCGACAGTTCGCTGGCCGTCGCCACCGTCCCGTCCCCCACGAGGGCGCACGCCCGCCGCACGCCGTAGAGGCCGAGCCGGCGCAGGAGGGCGGCCCGTTCCCCCGCCGGCACCGGGGACGGCCAGGTGCCGAAGCGGTCGACCGACAGCAGCAGGTCGTCCAGCTCGGCCTGGGGTAGGGCGGCCAGCCGCACGACCAGCCGGAACTCCTGCTCGCGCAGCGTGGCCGCGGCCTGGGCCAGGAGCCCGGCCACGGGCACGACGGCCTGGCACAGCCGGCGGAGTTTGCGGTCCTGGCGGTATCGCTCGGCGACGCGCTCCGCCGACTCCATGGCGTCGAGGCGGGCCACGCCCAGTTCGTCGGCGCGGGACAGCACCGCGATCGTGTTCAGCGGGCTGGCGTGGGCGTACTCGTCGTCGTGGAAGGCCTCCAGGAAGCGGACGTCGGCGGAGTGGACATGGCGCATGAGGTAGACGACGGCGTCGGCGGGAGCGGCCCGTTCGTCGTCGGGCTCCAAGAAGTCCTGGGCCGCGTCGGCCAGGGCGGCGGTGGCGGATGCAATCCCGGGCGTATCGATCAGGCTCATCGTCCGCAAGGCCTGGCTGGGCCACTCGACCTCGAGCCGCTCGATGTCGGTGGGGGCGATGCCGCCCAGGTCGACCTGGATGGCCCCGGCGTCGCGGCTGAAGCGGGTCGGGACCGACCGGCCATCACGGAGGTGCGCGATCGCCCGGTAGGTGATCCCGTCGTGGAACCACCACACGAACCGGGTGCACTCGCCCGCGTCGGTCGGGGCCAGTTCGTCGCCGATGAGGGCGTTGAGGAGGGTCGACTTGCCGGCCTTGATCCGTCCCGCGATGGCCACCCGGAGCGGGCCGTCGAGGCGGGCCTGGATCTCGGCGACGGTGGCGTCGTGGGGCGTGCCGGCGTAGACGGTGCGGGCCGCCAGCACCGCCTCGCGCACCTGGTCGATGAACGAGGGCCCCGTCACTGGTCCATCGCCGCGCCCACCAGCTGGTCGGCCCGCAGGTCGAACGAGCGGAGGCGGTCGAGGCCGGCGACCACCTCGGCCGCCCGTGCCTCGCGGCCGGCGTGGTCGGCTTCGAGGGCCCGGGTGGCGGCGACCAGCGAGTCGCGCGCCGAACGGTAGAGCGCGTCGGCTCGGCGCTGGTAGGTCGTGCGAATCTCCCGACGGATGCGCCGGAGGGCGGACTGGCGACCCCGGCCTGCCTCCCGCCTGGCCTCGTCGAGGTACTGGTTTACGGCTTCGATCGCCCGCTGGCGGCGGTCCTCGACCTCGCGCTGGCGGGCTTGGCGCAGCGATTTGCCCCCCATGAGGGCGCCGACCACGAGGGCGACCGGGTTCAGGACGCCGACGGT
>JAHFUQ010000005.1 GCA_023265045.1 Acidimicrobiia bacterium | reverse complement strand
TCACGTGGAGACCGATGCTCGCCTTGGTGCAGATCGAGGTGGGCGACACCCTCACGGTCTGGGGCGTTGCTGTCGCCCAGGTGTCTGGGTGCCGATTGCCGTACACGGGCAACACCGCGTGTCATGGTCGACAGTGCCGAGTTGGAGGGGGGATCCTCGGCTTGCCCTATCCGATGGGTCAGAAGTCGCCATCGGCGTGCGGTGGTCTGCCGGAGAGGATTCCCGGCTGGTCGCGTTGAAGCGGGGAGCGTGACCGCAGCACCCCAGCGCCATAGGCGCTGACCATCCACCACCGCGACCCGGGGCCTCGCGACGGCCGTCCCCGCCCACCGCTGGTGCCATATCACCGTTCGGCCCCTTTGCGTGACGCGAGCCTAGTTTCGTTTGGCATCTATACCTGAATCCCGGTGTTGGTGAATCTCATCTAGTGACAGGCACCGGACGGCTCCGGTAACCTGATATAGCACAGCGTCCGCGGGATTCTCCAGGTGCCGCACGCACGTAGCGATGACCACATGCCAAAGTCACAAGGAGGCGGAACCGGTTTGACTCGTAAGCGCCGGTTCGTCGCCGTCGGCGCAGGCGGCGGGATGGGAGTCGTTGCCGTTTTCGTCGCCACGATGGTTTTCGCGTGCACGACCTTCCAGGGCAAGTTATGCATCGCGACGGCGGGAGGCACGTCGATAGCCCAGGGCGACAACAACTGCACGATGACGTGCGGTGATGCCCCCGGATCCATGATGTACTGCGGCGGTGTGCAGTTCGGCGCGGTGTACAACGACGCCACCATCGCCACGGCGGTCGTGACCATGGCCGTCACGGACAATTGCTCCGGCGCCCAGAACCGTCTCAACACTGGAACCCAGTACGGGATCAACCTCCGAAAGACGAACGCCATGACCGACGCGAGCGGCGGCACCACAATTGGCGACGCCGAGGATTGCATGGACTGGACGGTCGGAAACGGCACCATCCACATTGTAACTGTCACACCGGACGCATTCGGGACATTCTCCACGATCATTTCGTTGCCAACAGGGACATTTTCCAATACGAATGGCTGGTCGTCAGGTCTGTGTGTGGATGACCATTTGGACTTCTATGGCAACGAAAGTCCAATCAAGGTAATTTAGACTTAAGGCGGCTGCTCAATGTGGTGGGGAATGCTCTTTGAAACTAATTCCATCGAAGGTGTGGCTCCTGTCGCGATGTCCACGGCCGCAGCCGAACAACGGCCCGTCGGTGATTCTCGATGGCAATTCTCATGGTCGCAGTCACCGCGCTCGGTGGTGTGGCACCGTCCTACGCCACAGACTAGCCCTCTGTCACAGAGTCTGGCTGCGACGGTGCCGCAGAGGTCATACAAGGCATACTCGGTGGTGGGGAGATTGTCTACATTACACCGAAACAGGGATCTTTTCTCGGTCACATCGACGGCAAGCCCGACGCGTTCCGATGGACCTACCATTGTGTCGTGGTGTTCAATGGCAGCGTATACGACGCCTTGACGGGTCCTAACGGCGAGACGGTAGAGGAGTACACCGCAAGGTACGGAAACTGGACCGTTATTCACTTTCCCTGGACCCGAGAATGCTAGAATCCGAGATGTGACGAGAGCCGCAGAGCTGCTTGAGCAGGTTCGGGCCCGTCCCGACATGTGGGGCGTCTACCGCACCTACGATTGTGGATGGGCATTCTTGGCGGGTCTTGACAGCGCCTTTGGAAACACACTCTTTGACGGTATCGATCCCTGGCTAAGGGAGCGCCTCGGTCTGCCGTGCGGCCCGCTAGCCTGGTGCGCGGTCGTTGCGTCCCAGGTCTGTCCCGATAGGTGGGACGCTCCTGAGCGCCGCACATTGGAGGATGAGGTCGCGATCTTTGATCGGCTCTTTGAGAACGCATGTGAGTTTCTGATGTCGACCGGGCGTGATCGGGAGCTGCTCGGTGTTCGTGGGGGAAATGATCCTCCGAGCTGAATCCCGACGGAACGGGCCATTCGTCCCGCAGGAGACCGTTGAGGCCCGGCCGAATGCGCGTGGACTGAACGAATAAGGCACGGAATCCACAGCAGATGGCTTCCTTCACGAGTGGGCCTACGCCCATTCAACTGGCCGTTAAGCGCACGTGCAATTGCAATCACATTTTGGGCGCGCCGCGGAGGAGCGCGCCCGAGGACCCGTTACGGGTAGACCTCAGACTGGCCGATCGGGATGAGCGAGGCGTCCGCTTGGGGGTCGAAGTTGGTGCCGCCGCCGCCGATCACGACGACGGCGCCGCAGGCCGGAGGAGCGCCGGCCCGGCCGCAAGCGGGACCGTCGACGACGATCGCGGTTGCGGCAGCCCGAGCGACGTTGAGCGGGCGCGTGGTTGACCACCGGTTGCTCGACGGGTCGAAGATCTCGGCGGACGATTGGGAGTCGGGCCGGGAATGGCCGATCGGCCCGGATCCGTTCGCGGCCGTGTCGTAGACGTCGAACATGGGCGGGCCGCCCCCGCTTACGAGCACTCGGCCGCCACTCAACAAGGCCGCGGTATGACCGGCGCGGGCCTCCGAAGGCAGACCGGCGGGCGTCCACATGCCCGTTCGCGGGTCGAACAGCTCGGCCGAACGCAGGTACTGCAGGGGCGAGGCCGCGCCCTCGACGGCCAGCACGCGGCCGTCGGGAAGCAAGGTAGCGGTGTGGGCGTAGCGGGCCACCGCCAGATGCCCGGGCGTTGGCGTCCACACGCCCGTGGACGGGTCGTAGATCGTGGAATCGGACGAGACGTTGCCCAGCGGCTTGATGCCGCCGGTGATCAGGACCCGACCGTCGGGGAGGACGGTGGCGGCGTGGTTGGAGGGGGACTGGTCGAGCTGGGCCGGGAGGGTCCAGGCGTCGCGCCGCGGGTCGTAGAGCTCGGTCGGCCGCGGGTTGGCGCCCGGCCCGGAGGCGTTGCGCAGCGCGCCCCCGACCATGAGCACCTGGCCGCAGTCGGCGGGCGGTGCGGCCGCCCGGCACGGCGGGCCGTCGAGCAGGGTCGCGGTGGCGCCGAGGCGAGCGGCCTGCATCGGCGTGGCCGGCGTCCACCGGTCGGCGACCGGGTCGTAGATCTCGGCGGAGTTGAGTGTGACGTGCGAGCCGAGGTACCGCGGGTCGGTGTTCGGCTGCCGCCCGCCGGCGACGAGCACCCGTCCGTCGCCCAGGAGGGTGGCGGTGTGCTCCATGCGGCCTGTCGACATGGGCGCGACGGTCCGCCATGCATCCGCGACCGCGTCGTACCGCTCGGCCGACACGAGCGCCGGGCAGCCGAAGCAGAAGGTCTGGGCCCCGCCTACGATCAACACCTCGCCGCACGGATAGTCGGCGGGCGGGCTGGAACGGCAGAACGGCGGGTCGAGCACGGTCGCGGTATGGAGGTACCGCGGCGTGCCCATGGCCGCGGCCAGTTGCCACCCCGGTACGTAAGTGAACTTGGTCGCCGGGCCATGGGTCGCCCGCCCGGCGCCGGTCCTGACGTCCACGTCGACCCGGCCATCTCGACCTGGAGGTGACTCGACGTCGATCTCGGTTGGGGTGACGTTGAGCACGCGGGCGGCGGAGGTCCCGAACCGCACCTCGGTTGTGAGCGTCGAGAACCCGGAGCCTCGGATGCGGACGAACGTCTGGCCGCCGGCGCCGCCGCTCGTCGGCGATGTGCTCGTGACGACCGGGACAGGCAGGCGCGAGTAGCCCGCCGCGCCGGTCCGCGAGACCTTGCGCACGCCGCCCTGCTTCGGATCGGCGACGTACAGGTCGCCGCTCGACCTGGCTGCGACGGCGCCGGGTGTGCCCAGGCCCGCGGCATTGGCCGGCGTCGCCGCGCCGAGAGCGGCGACGTCGAGGCCGGAAGGTGCGTCACCCGCGGCCACCGTGCGCATTGTCCCGGTGCCGTCGACGCGCCGGACCCTCTGAGTGCCGCCCTCGCTGACGAAGAGATTTCCCTTCCCGTCGGTGGCGACCGAGGCCGGCGTCTCCAGCGATGCGTCCCCGGCGGGGCCGTCGTAGTCCTCGACGGGATGGTCCTGCCGGTTGCCGAGGAACGCCCGGAGCATCCCCGATGCATCGACGCGGATCACCTGGTTGGCGGCGGGGATGGAGGCGATCAGGACGCCGGCGCGATCGAGGGCGATCGAAGTGGGCCTCCCGAGGCTTACCGAATCGGCGCGTTGGGCGGCGTCCAGGACGGCGGTCGTGCCCCCGCCCGCGACGGTCGCTATTGCCTGCTGGGCATTTACACGGCGGATTCGGCCGTTGTCGGTGTCGGCGATCAGCAGGTCGCCGGCTTTGTCGATCACCACCGCGGAGGGGGAGCTGAGCGCGGTTTCCGTCGCCCGGACGCCGTCGCCGGTGAAGCCGCGCCGGCCGTCTCCCGCGACGGTGGTGATGCGTCCGCCACGGTCGACCCGGCGGATGCGGTTGTTCTGGCTGTCGGCGATGTACAGGTTGCCGGCGGCGTCGAACGCCAGCCCTCTGGGATCCGACAGCTCGGCGGCCAGCGCCGGCCCGCCGTCGCCGAGGAACCCGGCTTCACCAGTGCCCGCCACCGTCACGGCTTTGCCCTTCGAATCCACCCGGACGACCCGGTTGCCCTGCCCGTCGGCGACGAACAGGCGGCCGTCCCGATCGATGGCGAGCCCGCTCGGGTCGGCGATCGATTCGGCGCCAACGACGGTCGTGATGACCTGTCGTTGGCGCCCGGCGCCCGTCGGCGAGGCGCACGAACAGAGCGCGGCGATTAGGACCAGCAGCGCCCGGCGCGGCACGGAGCTACGCCACCCGCTCCCGAGAGCGGGATCCCGAAACGGTCAGGAGCTGGGCGTTGCCCGCTTCCGCCGCACCTCGAACAGACCCCAGCCGCCGAGGGCGAGCGTGAGCGCCCCGAAGAAGGCCACGCCCGCGATGGGGAAGCCCGAGCCGCCGGCCCCAGGAGCGTCCGGTCGGACAGCGAAGTCGGGGCTCGACCCGGCGGCGCCGAAGGCGACCCGTGCCGGCTGGCTCGACCCGGTGATCTCGAGCGGCGAAACGCGGCGGAGGTCGCCCTGGCTGGCGACGACGTAGTAGACGCCCGGCTCGACCTGGCCCACCCGCACCCGCTGGACGAAGCCGCCGTCGCGCCCAGATGTGACCGTGCCCAGCGGCGACAGCACGTTGGCGCCATCTGTCGACAGCGACAGCGCCACGTCGCTCGTCGCCGCCCACCCGCTGCCGGACACGGTGGCCGTCGAGGCCGCCGGCATCCGGTTGGGCGTGACGGCGGACGACGTGTACGACTCCGCCAAGCACGCCCAGGCCGCGCTCATGAGCGCCAGCACGCCGGCCACCGCCACCAGCAGGCCAACGCCGAGCCTGCGTCGGGGTGAACGCCCTGCGCTCAGTCGGTTCATCAGCCGCGAAACCTCCGATGGCAATGCCTTCTCTGCGTCCAGGCCACATCCTGGCTCGGGTCGAGTATGGGCGACAGAACCCGCTGACGCTATCCGCCGGAGCGGCCTAATTCTGTGCGGCGCGGCCTCGTCGTCGCTGGATGCGGCGCAGGCCGATGGCGAGCACCCCCCCGGTGGCGAGGCCGCCGCCACCCCAGCGGGCCGCAGCGCGGGCCGGCGTCGCATCGTTCCAGCTCACGGCGGCCGTGGCCAGGTCCTCGCGTCCCTCGCCGGGCGCGCTGGCGCGCGCGTCCCCCCAGACGGCCAGGGTGCGCCTGGCGGTCGACAGGAGGCTGGTGCGGCTCCCCAGATCGGCGAGGCCCTCCGCAGAGCCAAAGCCCCCGAACCGGTCGAACTCGGCGTGCGAGAGGGGCACGCCCCTGCTGAACGACCGCCCGTGGTCGTTCGAGGATCGCATCAGGGCGCGCACGGTGTCCCCGGTGGGATCGGCCCCGGCTTCGTAGTAGACGACATCGAGCCGACCTCCAGGCGCGACCGCGAGGGCGGGGAGGAACTGGTTCCGCTCGCGGCTGGCGTCGCCGAGGAGCCGAGCGTCGAAGGTGGTGGCGCCATCGTGCGAGCTCCAGGTCACAACCTGGGACACATTGCTCTCCGCCGACGTCGTGGCGACGAACGCACGGCGGCCGGCGCGGTCGACGGCGAGCGTAGGGGTCGGCGGGCGAAGTTGCGAGAACCGCTGCACTGGGTGGACGTCGCCGAGCGCCGTCTCCTTCCAGCGGCGGCCGCCGTCGGACGACCGCGCCACGACCACCGACCACGTCCCGAGATAGGGGTCGCCCGCTCGCCCCCCGTGGGCCCCGCTGTAGTCGAGGCGGTCGTCGCCCACGTCCAGGTAGGCGACGACGGGTGAGCTCCGGGCGGCGACCACGATCGACGGTGCGACGACTCGAGTCCGCGCCGGCGGCGACACGGCCACGGGCGTGGACCACGACGCGCCAGCATCGTCACTGCGAGAGACGACGATGGGATTCTGGCCGTCGGCGATGCCCGAGGACGTCGTAGCGGCGGCCTGGAGCCACGTCGCGTACACCGTTCGAGGCGCTGTTGCATCGGCGGCGATTCGCAGTTGGAACGACCGGGGGCCGGCGATGAGGCGAGGCGCGGTGAACGTCGCCGCGCCGTCGTACGAGACCGCCAGCCAGGTGGCCGCGGGCGTGACGCTCGCGGACGGCGCCGAACCGAGCGACGTGAACGCCACGTAAAGGGCGCCGTCGGCGGCGAAGCTCGCATCGGGCGCGAAGCAGGCAACCGCGAAGCTCCCGACGGGAGGCGGCAGATCGACGGACGCCCAGGTCAGACCGCCGTTACTCGACCGCCGCACCGCGCACCCGGTGCGCGGCCGATCGACGCGGTTGACCAGGACCTGGCGATCGGGGCGCGTCGGGTCGGCCACCAGGGTGGGGGAGGATTCGGCCGTCGGATCGAGCGCATCGCGCGCCCGTTCGGGGTCGACGGCGCGGTCGGGACTTACCGTGGGTCGGAATGTCGCGGGCAGCCGCGGGGTCGCTCCGGCGAGCACCGCGCCGAGGCCGATGAGCATCAGGCCGCCGAGGTATGGCCGAAACAGGGTGAGGAAGCGCCTCAACGCCCGTTGCTGGCGCCGCGCTCGTGACCGTTGCTGGTCTCGACGAGCCGCCTTAGCTCGTCGCCGGTGAGGCGCTCCTTGGCCAGCAGCGTGGACGCGGCCCGCTCCAGGGCGTCTCGGTGATTTGTGAGCGTCTCGGCGGCCAGGGCGTTGGCCTCTGCGAGCAGCCGCCGGATCTCTTCATCGGCGAGGCGCGCCAGCTCCGCGGAGTGGCGATCGTCACCCGCCCGGAACGTGCGGGCGCCCAGCGCGTCGCTCATCCCGAGCTCGCACACCATCGTCCGCGCCAGGTCGTTGGCGACCTTCAAGTCGTTGCCCGAGCCGGAGGACAGCTGGCCGTAAATCAGCAGCTCGGCGGCCCGCCCCGCGAGGATGACGGCGAGACGGTCGATCATGGCGTCGCGCGTCCGAACGATTGCGTCCTCGGCCTCAAGCGACCACGTGCGCCCGATCGAGCTGCCGTGGGGAACGATGGAAACCACGTGGGGCGGCGGTGCGTCGGTGCGCAGCAGCGCAACCAGGGCGTGGCCCGACTCGTGGCAGGCCACGACGGCGCGCTCGCGCTCGGTGAGTACGGTCCCGCGTGAAGCGACGCCGAGGAGCAGCCGGTCGAGGGCGCCGTCGAATGCGGTCATCGCCACTTCGTCGCGGCCCTCGCGGACCGCCAGGAGTGCGGCCTCGTTCACGAGGTTCGCCAAGTCGGCGCCGGAAAAGCCTGTCGACAGGCGAGCGACCGCCTCGAGGTCGACATCGGCGGCGAGCCGCAGCGTTCGGCTGTGCAGGCGGAGGATCTCTTGGCGGCCGGCCCGGTCGGGGAGGGCGACCGTGACCGTGCGATCGAAGCGGCCGGCGCGCACCAAGGCCGGGTCGAGTATGTCCGGTCGGTTCGTGGCGGCGATGATGACGACCGGCGTGCCCTGTTCGAACCCGTCGAGCTCGACGAGGAACTGGTTGAGCGTCTGGTCCTGCTCGCGGTGCGTGCCGGTGGTGAAGCCGCGCCGAGCGCCGATGGCGTCGATCTCGTCGATGAAGAGGATCGACGGCGCGATGGCGCGGGCCTGGGCGAAGAGGTCCCGCACTCGCGCCGCCCCTTCGCCCACAAAGACCTCGACGAACTCCGACCCCGAGACCGAGAAGAAGGCCGCGTTGGCCTCGCCCGCGAGGGCGCGGGCGAGGAGGGTCTTGCCGCAGCCGGGAGGTCCGGTGAGGAGCACGCCGCGCGGCGGGCGCACGCCCATGCTGCTGTAGCGCTCCGGGTGGACGAGAAACCCTTGCACTTCGGCAAGCTCCGCCACGGCGTCCGCCTGCCCCGCGACGTCCGCGAACGTGGCCCGCTCGTCGTCGGTGAACCGCCGGCCGATTTGCCGGTGCCGCATGGAGAGGCGGCGCTGGCGGTCGGGCTCCTGGAGGATGCGCTTCAGCGCCGCCGAGAGGTCTGCTTGGCAGATCGCGGTCCGCTGGTTTCGGGCGGCGAGCAGGGCGCCCTCGTTGACCACCGCCGCCAGGTCGGCGCCCGTGAGGCCGATGGCGCGGTGGGCGAGGTCGGGAAGATCGACGTCGCCGCCGATCGGCCTCCCCTTGGTGTGCACGTCCAGGATCGCCAGCCGAGCCGCTTCGTCCGGCAGCGCCAGCGCGATGGCGCGGTCGAAGCGGCCGGGACGCAGGAGGGCGGGATCGAGGACGTCCGGGCGGTTGGTGGCGCCGATCACGATGATGCCCTCGGACGTCGCGAAACCGTCCATTTCGGCGAGGATCTGGTTGAGGGCCTGCTCCTGCTCCCCGTTCGCAACCGGCAGGCCACCGGCGCCCCTCAGCCGACCGACGGCGTCGAGCTCGTCGATGAAGATCAGGGCCGGAGCGTGCTCACGCGCCTCCTCGAAGAGCTTGCGCGCCCGGCTGGCGCCGACGCCGACGTACAACTCGACGAAGTCCGAGCCGGAGATGGAGAAGAAGCGGGCGCCCGACTCGGTCGCCAGCGCCTTGGCCAACATCGTCTTGCCGCAGCCGGGTGGTCCGTACAGCAGCACCCCCTTGGGAACGCTGGCGCCGACGGCGGCGAAGGGGGCGGGGTCGGACAGGAAAGCCGTGATGTCACGCAGCTCGGTGATGGCGCTGTCCTGCCCGGCAACGTCCGAGAACTTGACCTGGTGGTCGGTGCTGACGACCTTGCGAGCACCGCTGCGGATCGCGAAGAGGCCCGTACCACGCCGGGAGGAAATGATCAGGTAGGCGAAGAGGACAACCAGCGCGACCGCCGGCAGGACCATCGCCGCCACGCCGAGGATGCGCTTCCTCACCTGCTGGTCAACGGTGATCGGCACGCCGTTGTCGAGGAGCAACGACAGCACCGTGCCCTGCGTGCCGCGTACCAGGGGCGCGTTGTACTCGCGGATCGGCCCCGACGGCGCCGGGCCCGGGACGGTCGTGGTCGTCGAACCGCCGGCCAGGTCGCTCGCGCCGTCGCTCGATCCCGGGTGCACATGGGAATGCGCTCCACCCGCGCCGGCTCCGGGTTCGCCCCCCGACGTCTCGTCGGCGACGTAACGGCCGACGACAACCGCGTCCTCGTCGAGAACCCGGGCGTCGAGGATGCGTCCGCCATTGGACAGGCCGACGAAGACGTCGAAGCGCAGGCGGTCCCCGCTCACGTGTGGACGACTGCTCATGAGGATGAGCGCGTAGCTGGCCAGCATCACCCCGACGATCAGGGACGTCCAGAGCCCGAGCCGGCTCCTGCCCCGCCGCCGTTCTTTTCGCCGCCCCGGGCTCATGGGGCCTCGCCGCACGCGGCGAGCCGGGCATCGATCAGCGGAAGCAGCTTCGTCTGGACCCTGGCGAGGAGGGACTTCGGGATCAGGTTGCGTTGGACGAGGCGGTCAAGCTGCGCCAGAAGCATCGCGCGTGCCCGAGCGACCGCGTCACACCAGCTCGACGCCGGCGTGCTGGGAGGCCGCAGGGTGGTCGACGTCGTTGTTGATGACGTCGACGAGCTGCTCGGCGCCACGGTGGTCGAGGAGGTCGATGTCGATGTCGACGTGGACGTGGACGTGGACGTGCTGGTCGTCGTGGACGGGCTGGTCGTGCTCGTCGAAGTGGATGTCGACGAGGTTGAACTGCTGGGAGGCACGGACGTGGACGTCGATGTCGTCGTGCTCGTGGACGTGCTCGTAGTCGTGGAAGTCGATGTGGTCGAAGTCGAAGTCGAAGTCGAAGTCGAAGTCGAAGTCGACGTGGAGGTGGAGGTCGACGAGGTGATGGTCGACGACGAGGAGGTGGAGACCACCGAGGACAGCGTCAAGCGGCCGATTTGGTTGGCCGTGTACTCCGTGAACCAGAGGTTGCCGTCGGGGCCGAAGGCGAGGTCGATGGGATCGGCGGGCTTGGTTGGGATGGCGAAGGCCCGGATGTCGCCCGACGGAGTGATCTGGGCAATGCTGTCGGTCGCAGCGGTCTGGCTCTCTGACGGGTTCATCGTGAACCAGAGGTTCCCGTCGGGTCCGACGGTGATACCCGAAGTCTTGGTCCCGACGAAGTAGGTCGTCGCCACCCCTGCGGTGGTGATCTTTCCGACCCGTTGGCACGAATTCTCCGTGAACCACAGATTCCCGTCGGGGCCGTTGATGATCATGAGGGGGTCGGGGCACAACGACGTTGTCGGCGGCGGGGCGGGCACGGAGAACGCTTGGAAACCCGTGCCGGTGGGGCTCACCCTCGCCACTTTGGCCGATGCCACGAGGGGGAGCCAGAAGTTGCCGTCAGGGCCGAAGGCGATGCCGGACAAGTCCCCCGGTGCGACGGACAGCGGGTACTCCGTGATCGCGCCGGTCATGTCGATGCGTCCCATCCTCCGGCCGTTCGACTCGACGAAGTAGATGGTGTTATCGGGGCCGACCGTGAGCCCGAAGGGACGGCTTGCGCTCGTCGGAGTCGGAAACTCCTGAATGGCGCCGTCGGTTGTCACTTTGGCGATCTTCGAGCCGTAGTACTCGGTGAACCAGAGGTTCCCGTCGGGCCCCACGATGATCTTGGCGGGGCCGCTCCCGTCGGTCGGCACGGGGTACTCGGCGATCAACGTACCGTCGGTCGCCCGCTTGGCGACTTTGTTGCCAGAGAACTCGGTGAACCACGTGTTCCCGTCCGGACCGGCGACGATCCCGTACGGCGCCGAGTGCTCGGTGGCCACGGGGAACTCGTCGAACACGGGCGTGTCGGTGGCCTTCGCCGAGAACGTGGTGACGACGGCCGCGACCTGGACGAGCGCGAAGAGAAGGGCGACGCGCGGGAGCACGTCGTATCCTCGCGCTCGCTTCATCGGGCCTCCTCTGTCGACTGGAGCGGACACTACGCGGGCGACAATCCCGACTCGCGGCTTGTGGGGTTGGACCGGGCGCGGCGCGAGAGCCGCCACCGGTAGCTTCGCGCCGACCGCCGTCGGGCACATACGCCGCAACGGCTGAATCGTCGGGCGACGCGAAACGTTGCCGTGTTCACCATTCCGAAATACGCCGCGATGGCGGATGCCGTTCGTGCCGGCGCCAGAGATCCTGAGGGCACGGTCCTGCGTGGGCAGGAGTAGCGCGGGGCGAACGCGAGGCAGGAGCCCTGCTCCAGCCCGCGGACGTGCCACGTCCAGCTCGTATCCCAATCTGTAACAGTTTTCGGAGCAAGGGGGAAGCTCGATGGTGGCTGTCTGTTGTCCCGCTCGACCTTCGGGCCCGGCGCTTGCGCGGCGCCACGCGCGAGGCCGGATAGTGGCGATCCTCGGCGCGATGACGCTGCTCACGGCCGGGTTCGCAGGACCATCGCCGGCGCGGACGCTGCTACACGCCGCTGCTGCGCCGTTCAGCTCGTCCGCCTCAATGGCGTCGTTCCTAGGCCGGCTGCCGGTCGCGTTCGAGCCGAGCGCCGGCCAGGCGGGGGAGGGCGCCAGCTTCGTCGCCCGGGCGCACGGTGTGCAGTTGACCCTCGCCCCGACGAAGGCGGTGTTCGCCGCTCCGGCGCCCATGACGAAGGGGAGCGGCGAGAGGGCGGGACGCGCCGTCGTCACGCTGGAGATGCTCGGAGCGAACGAGCACGCGACCGTGACCGGTTCAGGGGAGCTGCCCGGAACCGTCAGCTACATCCTCGGGAACGACCCTGCAGGATGGATGACGGGGCTGCAGACCTACGGGCGCGTCACGGTCGCGGACGCCTACCCCGGTGTCGATGTCGTGTACCACGGCGAGGGCGGCACGCTGGAGTACGACTTCGTCGTCAAGCCGAACTCCGACCCTTCGGTCATCCGCCTGGCGGTGCACGGTCCCCAGCGCGCCAAGCTCGACAGCCACGGCGACCTCGCCGTCCCGATCGGCGCCAGCCGGTTGGTCCAGCACAAGCCCGTCGCCTACCAACTGATCGGTGGCGACCGCCGCGCCGTGCCGGCGTCCTTCACGCTGGACCCGGCCGGAAACGTGGCCTTCAAGCTGGGTCGCCATGACCCGAGGGCGACACTTGTGATCGACCCGTCGGTGGCCTATGCCACGTACTACGGCGGCTCGGGCGACGACCTCGCCTCGGCCGTCAAGGTGGACGCAAGCGGGAACGTCTACATCACCGGCAAGACCAACTCGTCCAACTTCCCGACCGTCGCCGGGAGTTTCCAGACCACGGCGGGCGGCGGGCAGGACGTCTTCGTCACCAAGTTCGACGCCGCGGGCACGACCGCCCTCTGGTCGACGTACATCGGCGGTTCGGGCGACGAGTTCCAACCGGAGACTATGGCGATCAACGCCAGCGGCAACGTTTACATCGCGAGCGCGACCGCCTCGGCGAACTTTCCTGTCGTTAACCCCTACCAGGCGACCCAGAACAGCGGGACCCAGGACGCGTTCGTCACCGAGCTCAATGCAACCGGGACGGGCCTCGTCTACTCGACGTACCTCGGGGGGAGTGGCACGGAGGCCAGCGTGGGAGCGAGCATCGCCGTCGACTCCTCCGGGAACATATACGTCGCGGGCAACACGGACTCGTCCGACTACCCGGTGACTGCCGGTGTGCTGCAGAGCACGAACGCCGGCCTCCGGGACGTGTTCCTGACCAAGCTCAACCCGAGTGGTGCGGCGCTCCTCTACTCGACCTATCTCGGAGGGGCGACGCAGGAGACCCTCAACTCCCTGGCGATCGACGCTTCCGGGAACGCCTACGTCACCGGCCAAACGACCTCTACCGCTTTTCCGACGCTCAACGCCCTCCAGTCGGTCTACGGCGGCGGCGGTGACGCGTTTGTCAGCGAGATCAACCCGACGGCAACGGCGTTGGTGTTCTCGACGTTCCTGGGCGGCGCAGGCGGCGAAAACGGACGCGCCGTGGGCCTCGACGCCGCGGGGCGCGTGTACGTCGCCGGGCAGATCAACAACGTGAACTTCCCGCACATCACCGCGGGCTCGTTCCAGTCCATTCGCCCTGGGAACGGTGAGGCGTGGGTGGTCAAGCTCGCCGTCGGCGGGACGCCCCTCATGTACGGCACCTACCTGGGGGGTACGTCGGCCGACCTCGTGCCGGGCGACGCGAGCATGGCGGTCGATGCCGCGGGCGACGCATACGTCGTCGGCCGGACGCCGAGCGGCGACTACCCCGTTACGCCGAACGCCGTCCAGGCCGTCAACAACGGCCAAGACGTCTTCCTGACCGAACTCGACCCGACCGGCGCCCACGCGCGCTTTTCCACGTTCCTCGGCGGCACGGGCACGGACACCGCGAACGGCGTCACCTTCGATGCGGCCGGCAACATCTACGTGGTCGGTCAGACGACCGGCGCCTTCCCGACCGTGAACCCGGTGCAGGGCACGTACGCCGGCGGCTTGACGGACGCCTTCGTGGCCAAGATCACGGCGCCGCGCCGGTCGCCGGCGGACTTTGACGGCAACGGCACATCGGACATCTCCATCTTCCGACCCGGCTCGGGCACCTGGTACGTGCAGGGCGGGAGCACGACCGGTTGGGGCCTCACCGGCGACGTCCCCGTTCCCGGCGACTACGACGGGAACGGGACGACCGAGGTCGTCATCTTCAGGGACGGGATCTGGTACGTGAACGGGGGCGCCACAACCAGTTGGGGCGTGGCCGGCGACATCCCCGTGCCCGGCGACTACGACGGCAACGGGACGACCGACATCGCCGTTTACCGCCCTGGTTCCGGCACCTGGTACGTGCTCGGTGGCGCCACAACCAGTTGGGGCGTGTCCGGCGACATCCCGGTGCCCGGCGACTACGACGGCGACGGGGACACTGACATCGCGGTGTACCGATCGGGCATCTGGTATGTCAACGGCGGGGCCACAACCAGTTGGGGCGTGGCCGGCGACATCCCCGTGCCCGGCGACTACGACGGCAACGGGACCACTGACATCGCCGTGTACCGTCCCGCGGCCGGCACCTGGTACGTGCTGGGTGGAGCGACGACGAGCTGGGGCGGCGCCTCGGGCGACATCCCGGTCCCGGGCGACTACGACGGCAACGGGACGACGGATGTCGCCATCTTCCGCCCGGCGGCGGGCACGTGGTACGTACTGGGCGGAGCGACGACAAACTGGGGCGGCCCGGGCGACCGGCCCCTAGAGCTGCCCGAAGCCATCCAGGGCGTCTTCTTCCCGTAGGATCGGACGTACCTGGGCCAGCGAGCGCGCTGGCCCAGGTACGCTGCCTCGTGCAACCGACGAACTCTTCAAGCGCCCTACCGGCGGCGCCGATCCTTACCACGTGAACCTTTCCTCACGGCTGGACGGGCTCGACCTGTCGGGGGCGACGATCCTGCTCACCGGCGGCACCGGCTCGTTCGGCAACGCCTTCGTCCAGTCGGTCACCGACCGCTGGAACGACGCCGTCATCCGGGTCTACTCACGCGACGAGTTAAAGCAGTCCCAGATGCAGGAGCGGTGGGCCGGCCGCAGCGGCAACCTCCGCTACTTCATCGGCGACGTGCGCGACCGTTCCCGCATGTCCCGCGCCGCCCAGGGCGCCGACATCCTCGTCCACGCCGCCGCCCTCAAGCAGGTGCCGGCGTGCGAGTACAACCCGTTCGAGGCGGTGCGCACCAACGTCCTGGGCGCCCAGCACGTGGTTGACGCGGCCATCGACGCGGGCGTGAGCAAGGTCGTCGCGCTTTCCACCGACAAGGCCGTCAACCCGGTCAACCTCTACGGCGCGACCAAGTTGTGCGCCGAGAAGATCGTGGTGCAGGGCAACGCCTACGCGGCCCAGTCCCGCGCCAACCTGGCGTGCGTGCGCTACGGCAACGTCGTGGGCTCGCGCGGGTCGGTGGTGCCGCTGTTCAAACAGCAGATCGCCGAATCCGGCAAGCTCACGATCACCGACGAGCGCATGACCCGCTTCTGGATCACGCTGCCCCAGGCCGTCGACTTGGTGCTGTACGCGCTGCGCCACATGACCGGCGGCGAGGTGTTCATCCCCAAGATCCCGTCTATGCGCGTGGTCGACCTGGCCGACGCCATGGCGCCGGGCCTCGAGCGCCAGATCATCGGCATCCGCCCGGGTGAGAAGCTGCACGAGGTGCTGGTCACGGCCGACGAGAGCCGCCACACCATCGACGCGGGCGACGTCTACGTCGTGCTCCCCGAGCACCCCTGGTGGACACAGGAGCCCCGGTGGATCGACGGCAAGCCCCTCGCGGACGGGTTCGTCTACTCGAGTGACAGCAACGACCGCTGGCTGTCGAGCGACGAACTGGCCCGCATGATCGTTTAGTCGCCCGTGGCACGAACGCTGGTTACGGGGGCACGGGGCCGGCTGGGGCCCTACCTCGCCGCTGAAGCCACCGCCCTCGGCGCCGTTATCACGAGCGCCCGCTCCGGCGGCGACGTCGAGTGCGACCTGACCGACGGGGCCGCGGTCGCCAGTCTCTTGGACAGGGCGGCGCCCTCGTTGGTCCTCCACGCCGCCGCCATGACCGACGTCGATGCGTGCGAGGTCCGTCCCGACGAGGCCGACGCCGCCAATCGCCAGGCCGTCGAACACCTCGTGCGACACCTGCCGGCCGGCGCCCGGCTGATCGTCATCTCGACCGACCAGGTGTACCCGGACACAGCCGGTCCCCACCTCGAGGACGAGACCGGGCCGGTCAACATCTACGGCAAGACGAAGCTGGCCGGCGAGCAGGCGGCCCTGGAGCATCCCGGCGCCCTGGTCCTGCGGACGAACTTCTTCGGCCCCCCGGCGAGCCTGAGCGACTTTTTCCTCGACGCGTTCGCCGCCGGCCGCCCGGTGCCGCTGTTCGAGGACGTGGCGTTCTCACCACTGCACGCGGCGACGCTGGCCCGCCTGGCGCTGGCCGCGGTCCGAGCCGGCGCCGAGGGGGTCTACAACCTCGGCAGCCGCGACGGGATGACCAAGGCGGAGTTCGCGCGCGCGCTGGCGGCGCACGCCGGCCTGTCCACGGCGACCGCCCGCGTCGCCCGGTCGACCCTGCAGCCCGGCCGGGCGCCGAGGCCGCGCGACCTCCGGATGGACGTGGCGCGCTTCGAGGCCCGCCTTTCCCTCACGCTCCCCACTCTCGCCGAGGAGATCGCGACGTCATGAGCACGGAATTTCGCATCGGCCGCCGCCTCGTCGGCGTCGACCACCCCACCTACTTCGTGGCGGACATCGCCGCCAACCATGACGGCGACCTCGATCGCGCCAAGGAGCTGATCCGACTCTGCGCGGAGGCTGGCGCGGACGCGGCCAAGTTCCAGAACTTTAGGGCTGAGACCATCGTGTCCGGGTACGGGTTCGAGCACCTCGGGGCCCAGCAGTCCCACCAGGCGAAGTGGAACGACAGCGTCGTCAACGTCT
This sequence comes from Acidimicrobiia bacterium, assembly GCA_023265045.1. Taxonomy (GTDB): domain Bacteria; phylum Actinomycetota; class Acidimicrobiia; order Acidimicrobiales; family AC-14; genus JAHFUQ01. The sequence goes on along the minus strand of JAHFUQ010000005.1, from coordinate 52,522 downwards.
ACCGGAAGGCGAGCGTGCCGCTCGACTGGACGGAAGCGCTCGTGGCCGCGTGCGCCGAGGCGCGGATCGACTATTTCACGGCCCTGTACGACCTCGACGACATCGCCGCCCTTTCCCCCTACACGTGCGCCTGGAAGATCGGTTCGGGCGACGTCACCTGGCACGAAGCCATCAGCCGCATGGCCGCCGACGGCAAGCCCATGCTCATCGCGACAGGGGCGGCCGACGACGACGAGGTCCGCATGGCGATGAAAGCCGCTCGCCAGCACACCGACCAGATCGTCCTCATGCAGTGCAACACGAACTACACGGCCGACCCCGACAACTTCCGGCACATCAACCTGCGCGTCCTCTCGTGGTTCGCCCGCGAGTACCCGGACGTCGTGCTCGGGCTGTCGGACCACACCCCCGGACCTGCCACCGTCCTCGGCGCCGTGACCCTCGGCGCCCGGGTGATCGAGAAGCACTTCACCGACGACACCACCCGTAGGGGGCCCGATCACGCCTTCTCCATGGACTCCCGCAGCTGGAGGGAAATGGTCGACCGCACCCGCGAGCTCGAGGCGTCGCTGGGCGACGAGGACAAGCGCGTGATGGACAACGAGCGCGAGACGGTGGTGCTGCAGCGCCGCGCGGTACGGGCCGCCCGGCCCATTGCCGCCGGCTCGATCATCGACGAGGGCAGCCTGACCGTGCTTCGCCCGTGCCCGGTCGACGCCCTTCCCCCGTACCGCCTCGGCGAAGTCGTGGGGCGGTGCGCCGTTCGCGACATCGAAGAGGGCGACTGCGTGCGCCCGTCCGACGTGGCATGAGACGGTGAACGCGGCCATCGTCATCCCCGCCCTGAACGAGGAGGCGACCATCGCCGCCGTCGTCGCCGGCGCGGCTGGGTACGGCCAGCCCATCGTGGTCGACGACGGCTCCACGGACGCCACCGCCGCGGCCGCGGCCGCCGCCGGCGCCCTGGTGGTGCGCCACGAGCGCAACGGCGGGTACGACTCGGCCCTGGCCAGCGGGTTCGCCCGGGCCGAGGACCTCGGCTTCGACGCGCTCGTGACCATGGACGCCGACGCCCAGCACGATCCGACGGCCTTGGCGGCCCTCCTGGCGCCGCTCCTGGCCGGCGAGGCGGACGTCGTGGTCGGCGTCCGGCCCCGCTGCGCGCGCTGGGCTGAGCGGGTGTTCACGGGCTATGCCCGGCGGCGCTACGGGATCCCCGACGTCCTGTGCGGCATGAAGGCCTACTCGATGGACATGTACCGCCGCTTTCCCGGCGCCCTGGACGGCTCGATCGGCACCGGCCTGGCGCTGGCCGCGGCCCGCGCCGGCGCCCGCCTCGCGTTCGTGCCGGTGCCAGTGCGCATCCGCCCGTCCGGCCGCACCCAGTTCGGATCCGGCCTACGCCCCAACCTGCGGCTGCTCCGGGCGATGGTCGGGCAGATGCGGCGCCGTCGGGTCAGCGCGCCGACTTTTGCACGCGATGACGGTTGATCTCCCACAGCTCGGGCTCGGCGTGGAGCAAGGCGATGACCTCCTCGGCGCCGAACCGCTCGCCGTACCGGGGCAGCAGGCGCCCGTAGATTTCGCTGATCAGCCGGTGGTCCTCGGGGTAGTCGATCGACAGGCGGTACTCAGGGCCCCAGCAACGCGCCGGAGCGAAGAGGTGGAACACCCGGTACCGCTCGGGGTGCTCGTAGAAGTAGAGCGAGACGTGCTCCCGTACGGGCGGGTCGTCGATGGTGCGCGCCACTTCTTCGAGGTCGGCGAAGCGGAAGACCTGCACGTTGATCCCGTTCGGCCAGGACGGCTTCCACGTGTTGGAGACGACGTCGCAGTCGTTCTCGAGGAACGTGACCACGCCCGTGTCGATCAACTCGGGGTCGAGCACGGTGCAGTCGCCGGTGACCTCGACGATGACGTCCGACTTCATCATGCGGTGGGCGTCGACCACGCGGCCCAGCACGTCGTTCTCGCTGCCGCGGTGGACGGCCAGCCCCATGGAGCCGCACCACTGCTCCAGCACGTCGTCGAGCGGGTCGACCGATGTGGCGACCACGACCTCGTCGACGCGTTTCGCCTGTTGCAGGCGGCGGACCACCCACTCCAGCGCCGGGCGCCCGGCCACGTCGAACAGCACTTTGCCGGGCAGCCGGCTCGAACCCATCCGGGCCTCGATGCTCGCGACAACTCGGGCCATGACCGGTAGGGTACGGCCCATGGCGACCGGGGACGCGGTCTCGCGCACGGCCGCTTGGATCGACCGCGAGTACGGGCGGGAAAAGTGGCCTGCCATCGAGCGGTTCATCGACGAGGCGATCGCCGCCGAGGGGCCTCGACCGGACCTGGCGAGGGTCATCCGCACGGTGTCGCGCCACGAGCGGGGATGGGGCGGCGCGGCCGCCGAGCCCGCCCAAGTCGCCCTGAACGGCGTCGTGACCGCGGCGCCGCGCGCGGCGGCGGTGGGCGCCTACCTCACGGTGATCCCCGAAGTCGTGGTCGACGCGTGCCGGGACAACGGCGCCGAACTGATTGTCGACATCGGATCGGGTTGGGGCCAGCACCTGCTGACGGTGTGGCTCGCCGGCGGGCCACGCCACGCCACCTACGTGGCCGCCGAGTACACCGAGGCGGGCCGGCGGGCGGCCGCCCGGCTGGCCGCCCTGGCCTCGGAGATCAGCTTCCGCGCCGTCCCGTTCGATCTCCACGCCCCCGACCTCTCGGTGTTGGGGACGGTGTCCTCCGCTGTCGTGCTGACCGTGCACGCCATCGAACAGGCGCCGTCGGTCGACGCCGCTTTTTTCGACGCTGTGCTCGGCCTCGCCCCCGTGGTGCGCGGCGTGCATTTCGAACCGATCGGGTGGCAGATGCGGCCCGGCGAGGACACGGCGTCGCGCGCCTACGCCGAGCGCAACGACTACAACCGCAACCTGTGGTCGCTCCTGCGGGCCGAGGCCGACGGGGGCCGCATCCGGATCGACACCGTCGTGGCCGACGCGGTCGGGCTCAACCCCCAGCACCCGACGTCGTTGGTGACGTGGACGTCGCAGCCGTGAGCGTGCGCGCGTACCGGGCCGCCGTCGTGGGATGCGGGCGCATCGGCGCCGCCTTCGACGACGACCCGCGGCGGGGCTACGTGAGCACCCACGCCGGCGCGTACGCCGCGACTGAGGGCTTCGATCTGGTCGCCTTGTGCGACGTCGATCCCGAGCGCCTGAGCCGGTACGGCGAGAAGTTCGCCGTCCCCGGCCGGTACACGAGCTACGACGACCTCCTGGCCAAGGAGGAGCTCGACGCCGTGTCGATCTGCACGACCGTCGACACCCATGCGCCGATCACCGCGAAGGCCGTCGCCGCGGGCGTGCGGGCGGTGTTCTGCGAGAAGCCCGTCGCCGGCACGCTGGCCGCCGCCGACGAGATGGTGACGACGTGCGACAACGCGGGCGCCCTCCTCTTCGTCGGGCACCAGCGCCGCTTCGACCGATTTCACCGCGAGGTGGCCGCCTACATCGCCGGCGGCGGGCTCGGGGCGGTGCAGCAGGCGACCGCCTACTACACCGCGGGCCTCGCCAACACCGGCACGCACCTCGTCGACTTGCTCCGCCAGCTCGTCGGCGAGCCCGAGTGGGTCGTCGGCACGATGAGCCGTGCGCCCTCCGGCAATCCGGCCGACCCCAACGTCGACGGCTGGATCGGGTTCCGGGGGGGCGCGGTCGCCGCCCTCCAGGCGACCGACGTCAAGGCGTACACCATCTTCGAGGTGAACGTGTTGGGGACGACCGGGCGGCTCCGGGTGGGCGACCACGGGTTCAGCGCGACCTACGAGGCGGCCGTCGAGAGCCGCCGGTTCGCCGGGTACAACCAGCTCGAGCCCGCCGCCGTGCCCGTGGACGACTCCGGTCGGCGCGAGTACATGCTGCAGGCCATGGCCCACGTCCGTGACTGCCTCGACGGCGCCGCCTCTCCCTGGTCGAGCGGCGCAGACGGTCGTCAGGCCCTTGAAATCCTCGTCGCCCTCCGCTGGTCGGCCGACCACGGCGGGCAACGGGTCGACCTCCCGCTCCCGGCGTCGCTGCGTGACGCCCCGTACCTCCAAGGGTCCAAATGAGCATCCACGACAAGGACGAACTCGCTCTGTTCGGCGGTGCGCCGGTGCGCTCCGTCCCCTTCCCGCCCCATCCCGTCATCGGCGACGCCGAGAAGCAGGCGGTCATGGAGGTGCTCGACAGCGGCCGCCTCTCCTCCTTCATCGCCGCGCCGGGCGTGTTCTTCCTGGGCGGCGAGCGCATCAAGGAGCTCGAGCGGCGCTTCGCCGAGGCACACGGCGTGGCCCACGCGGTCAGCTTCAACTCCGCCACCGCCGCCCTCCACGCCGCCGTCGTCGCGGTGGGGGTCCAGCCGGGGGACGAGGTCATTGTCCCGCCCTACACGTTCACGTCCACCGCCACGTGCGCCCTCATGCAGAACGCCGTCCCGGTGTTCGCCGACATCGAGGCCGACTACTACTGCCTCGACCCGGCGGCCGCCGAGGCGGCTATCACCGGGCTGACGAGGGCTCTCGTCCCGGTCCACCTGTTCGGGCAGCCGGCGGACATCCACGCCGTCGTCGACCTCGCGCGCCGCCGGGGGGTGAAGGTCATCGAGGATTGCGCCCAGGCCCCGTTCGCCACGGTCGGCGACCGCCGCGTGGGCACGTTCGGCGACTGCGGCATCTTCTCGTTCACCGAGTCGAAGACGATGACGACGGGCGAAGGCGGGATGCTGATCACCGACGACCCGGAGATCGCCCGCATCGCCCAGATGGTCCGCAACCACGGCGAGATGATCGTGGAAGGCCAGAAGAGCCGGAGCTACCGCACCGACTTCCTGGGGTGGAACTACCGGATGACGGAGATGGAGGCCGCGCTCGGCATCGTGCAGCTGGGCCGCCTGCCGGAGCTGAACGAGACGCGCGTCCGGCTGGCCGACCACCTCAGCAAGGGCCTCGCCGACCTGCCCGGGTTGGCGCCGCCGGCGCTGCGTCCCGGCTCGCAGCACGTCTACTACGTGTACCCGTTCACGTTCGACGAGGACGCGGCGGGCTGCCCTCGAGCGGACTTCGTGCGGGCCATGGCGGCCGAAGGCATCCCGCTCGGGGCGGGCTACGTCGCCCCGCTGTACATGAGCCCCATCTACCAGGACCGCGCCGCGGCGGCCTTCCGGCACTACGAGGGTTCGGCCCGCTACGACAAGGGCCTGTGCCCGGTCACCGAGCGGATGTACGAGCGCGAGGTGGTCCTCACCGGCGTCGCCCGCGCGCCCGCCACCGAGGCTGACATGGACGACATCGTGGCGGCGGCGGCCAAGGTGCTCGGCCAAGCCCACCGCCTGGGCTGAGGGGTCAGCCCCAGGGGATGCGCAGGAAGCGCTGGACCGGCTCGGGGAGGCGGCCGGGGTAGGCCAGGCGCATGCGCCCGGCGCGCACGACGTGCGTTGGCAGGAGCCCCGTGGCGTCGTCGACGGCGGCCTTGACCTCGTCGTAGTTGAGGTAGTCGTCGATGAGCACGACGCCGTCGGGCGTGAGATGGGGCACGAAGTTGGCCAGGTCGGCGGTCACCGCGTCGTACCCGTGCCAGCCGTCGACGAAGAGCACCCGGATGGGAAGGCCGGGCCAGTCCGGCGCCAGCTCGTCCGACTTCATCACGTAGGCCGTGACCTCGGCGGCAATGCCGGCCGTCTCCAGGTTGCGCCGGAAGGCCGCTTCCGAAGAGCCCACCGCCGCCCCGTGGGCCTCCAGGTCCTGCCGGTCGCCCGTGTGCGGGTCGACGGTGTGGACCCGCTCGTGGCCGCCGTGGCGCACGCCGTACGCCAGCGCGGTGGTGGCGAGCCCCTTGAACGAGCCGATCTCCAGGGTGACGCCTGGACCGGGGATCTCCCGGGCGAGCAGGTAGAGGAGGCACAGGTCCTGGCGGTAGCGCCAGCCCTCGATCTGGCCGGTGCACAGGAGGTCGCGCGCCAGCGCCTTGAACTCGGGGGGTTCCAGGCCGAGCCAGCGTTGGGCCTGGAGGCGGGTGAAGACGGCCCCGCCCGCGCGCCGTGGGTTCCGGGCCGCCCGCGCCAGGCGGTCGGCCATCCCGTCGAGCATGGTGCGGGAGCGTACCGGCCGGGTCACGACGGCTGGTGGGACGCGAGCAGCCCCCGGAGGCGGGCGACGAACACGACGGCGGCAGCCGTGGCCGCGACGGCGCGCACGACAAGCCAGGCGCCGCCGGCCGGAAGCAGGGCGCCGGCAGCCGCGCCCGCGCCGGCGATGGCCCACGCCTGGATCGCCGATCCGCGGCGCCAGGGGACAGCGACCAGCCGGCGGCGCACCCGGCGGGCCAGGAGGAACTGGACGGTGTAGGTGACGACCGTCGTGTACGCCGCGCCCATGAGCCCGATCCAGGGGATGAGCAATGCGTTCAGGCCGATGTTGACGGCGGCGGCGAGCGGCGTGGCCCAGGCGAGTGACCACACCTTGCGCAGGTAGAAGATCGGGTGCGCCTCGGCCAGGTAGCCGACGAAGGGCACGAGGCTGAGCGCGACCACCGCGCACACGGGGGTGAGGGCGCGCGGGTCGTAGCTCGACGGGGCGAACGCGATCAGCGCGATGGGCGCGCCCAGGGCGACGCCGCACACGACCACGCCGGCCAGGCGGTACAGCGCCCCCGTCGTATCCGCGAGCACCTGCCACCGCCGTTGGTCTCCCGCGCCGTAGATGAGCGGGGCCCAGGCGTTGTTCAGGGCTCCGGCCACGGTGAGGCCGAGGGCGCCGACCAGGTAGGCGACCTGGTAGCGCGCCACCGGACCCAGCCCCTCGAAGCGCTGGACCAACACCCGATCGCCGACGCCGACGATGTAGACGGCCATGGCGTGGGGCACGGTCGGGATCCCGACGTGGAATGCGGCCCGCAGCAAGCGTCGGTCGTTCAGGCGCGAGAGGTCGACCCCGGTGAAACACACCCCCACGACGCCGGCCACGACCAGCCCGGCGGCCAGGCCCGTGAAGTAAGTGGCGGCCGTGGCGTGGATCCACAGGGCGACGCTCAGGCCGAGCAACTGGCCGCCGCCGGTGCTGATGGCGGTGACCACGACGAACCGTCCGGCGCGTTCGGTGGCCCGCAGCAGGGCCTGCGACGCGAGCACCAGGCTCATGGGCACGGTCGCCCACACGGCGATGCGCAGCGCCCCTCCGTACGGGAGGCCCGAGAACAGGGCGCGGGCCCACAGCGGACCGGTCAGGTCGATGGCCAGCGCCATGACGAACGAGACGGAGACGGACATCGCCATCAGGGATCGGGCGGCGCTGAGCCCGCCCTTGTCGTCGAAGTATTCGCGTGTGACCGCGGTCGGCAGGCCGAGGGCCACCAGGTAGGTGAGGACCTGGAGCAGGACCATGGCGGTGGCGACCCGCCCGAACTCCGACGGGGCCAGCAGCCGGGTGACGAGGGGCGTCACGAGGACGGCCACGGACATCTGCACCGCGGTGGCGATGGTGAACACCGAGCCCCGGCCCAGCAGGGAGCGGACCGCGCCGTCGGCCGGCGGAGCCTCCGTCGTCACCGTCAAAACCGGGGTAGCGGCTCGGAACGGGGGAGCCGGAGGGCGATGTTGTACCCGATCCGCCGGGCGTGGTGTTCGGCGTGGGACGCGGCCTTCACGAGCGGGGCCCGCCGGAGCGCCCGCGGCGTCCAGCCGAGCAGTTCCTTCAGCTCGCCGGGCTCGAGCACGAAGCCGTCGCCCAGCTCGTAGGCGGCCAGCTCGCGTGAGGCTTCGGCCTCCATCCCGCCGCCGAACAGCTCCGGCCACCGGCTGCGCTGGTAGCGGTCGTAGCGGGCTGCCTCGTCTGCGCCCACGATGCTGAAGAGGGGGCCGTACACCTCCATGGCCCGGCCGAGATAACCGCCGTACCAGATCGCCGTGGCGGCCCGGTTGGAGGCGATGCGGTCGTGGCGGAGCAGCTCCTCCCGCTGCCGGATGGTGAAGTGGGGGTCGCCCCGGTAGCCGTGGCACACGACCCGGAAACCGGCGTCCATGTACACCTGCCGCACGGCGGGCTGGTCGAACTCGCGCCAGTACAGGCAGACGGTCACGGGGCCGTCCTCGTGGTCGGCGATGGCGGCGACGAGCTCGTGGTGGGACCCCAGGATGTCGTCGCGCTCCCACCCGTGGAACGGGTAGTAGATCGTCGAGCGCGGCCCCGGGGGCGCCAGCGCGGAGATGCGGTCGTAGTAGCAGAAGGGGGCGCCGATGACTTCGATCGGGTCGATTCCCGCCTCGTGGGCGGCCTTGCGGTTGACGTCGTTCCAGACCAGTTTGGGAAGCCAGGAGACCAGGCGGGGCTTGAGGGAGAGCCCGTTCGCCTCCGACCAGCCGTGCTGGATGTGCCCCCGGATCGGGGGCGGGCTTGCCCCGAAGCCGGCGTACTCCGCCAGAAGCCGATTGTGGCCGTAGAAGGCGTTGTCAGGATGCGCCATGGCGGACTCCCACGACCGGATTCCGGTGCCGCCACAGGTGTCGCACCACCTGCCAGCCGTGCTTCCACGCCCGCTTGGTGACGATGCGGCGGGACGTGCGCCGCGGCGGGTGGTGGCAGCCGGCGCCGGCGACCTGGACGACCGCCCATCCGCCGTCCATGAGGCGCAGGCAGAAGTCGACGTCCTCCGGCCCGTAGAAGATCGAGTCGTCGAGCCCGCCCACCGCCTGGAAGGCGCAGCGGCGGATGAGCTGGCAGGCGCCGATGGTGAAGTCGACCGGCCACCACGGCGCGCCGGGAGCGTGGGGGATGGGCGCGTAGGTGTCGTACCGGCCCAGGAGCCGGCCGGCCTTGCGAGCGAGCGTCGGCGCCCGGCCGGCGCTCGCCTCCGGGGCCTGGCCGGTGAACACCGGTCCGGCGAGGGCCACGCGACCATCTTGTCGGAGCGGCGCGACGAGGGCGAGCAGGCTGCCGGGGAGGAGGCGGGCGTCGCTGTCGAGGAGGCACACGAACTCGGCTTGGCCGGCGCGGGCGCCCTGGTTGCGGGCCGGCGCCACGCCCCGGTTGGCGTCGTTGCGGATGAGGCGGACGCGGTCTTCGGCGGGCACGGTGGCGGCCGGGTCCGAGCCGTTGTCGACCACGATCACACGGACGTCGACCCCCTCGGACGCGAGGGCGGAGTCGATCGCCTGGGCCAGCAGGTCGCCGTCGTTCCAGGTGAGGATGACGACGTCGATGCGCGGCGGGCCGGTCATCGCCCGTTCCTCCCGATCACGTGGCGGACGGTGCGCACCAGGATGCGGGCGTCGAGGGCCAGGCCCTGGTGGCGCAGGTAATAGAACTCGTACTGCAGCTTCTCGAGGGCGTCGGCCTCGTTGGCGCCGTAGGGGTACTTGACCTGGGCCCAGCCGGTGAGCCCGGGACGGACGAGGTGGCGCAGGTTGTAGAACGGGATCTTCTCGATCAGCTCCTCGACGTACTGGGGCTGCTCGGGGCGGGGGCCGACGATGGAGAGGTCGCCGCGCAGGATGTTGACGGCCTGGGGCAGCTCGTCGAGGTGGGTCTTGCGCAGCCAGCGCCCGAACGGGGTGATGCGGGGGTCGTGCTCGGCCGTCCACTCGCTCACGCGCCCGTCCGGGCACATGGTCCGGAACTTCCAGATCTGGAACACCCGGCCGTTCTTGCCCACCCGGGGCTGGCGGTAGAGGAGGGGGCCGTGGTTGGCGAACCGGTTGCCGAGGAGGACGACGGGCGTCACGAGGGCGAGGGCGACCGTGCCGGCCAGGCCGGTCACGACGTCGACGATCCGCTTGATGCGCCCGTAGCGGGCGCGATGGACCTCGCCGATGTCGAACATGAGCGAGACGCGCTCGAGCTCCGACAGGGGCAGCTTGCCGAGCCACTCGTCGTAGCAGAGGGAGAGGGTGCGGACGCGGACGCCGGCCTCGTGGAGGGCGGCGGCCTGGGCCACGATCGAGTCGTCGGCCTGGGCGGCCCGGTCGAGGACGACGGCGGTGGCCTCGGTGCGGTTGACGGCCTCGACCAGCGGGCGGGACTTGGGATCGGCCGAGGCGGCCTCGGCGGGGTGGAGCACGGCGGCGAGGAACGCGGGCCGCTCCGGGTTCTGGTCGAGGGCGTCGCTGAGCTCGAACGCCTCGTGGCCGCTGGCGACCAGCACGAGGCGGTCGCGCTGGGCGTCGCGGGCGCGCCCGTCCGACGAGAGGGCGGCGCAGAGGAGGTAGAGGGGGACGAGCACGGCGGGCGTGCCGAAGACCACGAAACGGGGCAGGAGGGGCGAACCGGTGACCAGCTGGAGGAGGGAGACGCCGAGGGCGGCGGCGGCGGTGGAGGCGATGGTGGCCGTGACCGCCGAGCGCCGGGTGCGGGTCATCTCGGGCAGGCCCGCGCCGTAGGCGGCGAGCAGCAGGAGGCCGATGTAGGCCAGTGACCAGGCGAAACGGGAGGACTGGGTGTAGTCGTAGCCGTGCTGGACGGCGTGCGCCTTGCTCAGCCCGATGACGACCGCGGCCGTACCGGCGCAGAGCAGGGCGCGCCCGAGGCGCCGCACGGGTCAGGCCCCCCTAAGAGCGCGCTGATTTGAGCCGAAGCCGGCGGCTGACAACCGCTGCCGCCGCCCAGAGGTATCGGTCAGCCGCTCGGCTGCGGAGCGGCCGAAGCGACAAGTCAGCACGCTCTTACGGTGCCGAGCCGATGTCACCCTGTCTAGATCGACCGGCGCCGGCGTGCCCTTGAGCGGTCGCTTCCGTTTAGCCTTCGCGGCGGCAGCTGGTCACGGGGGGGTCGTGCGCCAGGTGGGTCGCCGTCTCCAGTGCGTAGGTGACGGTCGGCGCCGCCGGGGCGGGGCCGCATTGCGGGCGGCCGACGAACACCACGTCGAGCGGGTGCCTGGCGGCCAGGGCGTCGGCGTCGAAGACCCGACTCGTTGGCAGCCGGGTGGCGAACCCGAGCCAGGCGGGCGGGCTCCCGACGTCGCCCGCGAACCAGGCCGTGGCCTGCCCGGCCGGAAGGTGCGCGGTCGCCACCAGGCGCCCCGCCGCTACGCCGCGCCGGATCTGCCGTTCGGCGTCGGGGGGGCGGACCATGGCCGCCAGGACGAGAACGACGGCGGTGACGGTCGCGCCGGCCGTGACGAGGCGCTCGCCGGGGATGTGGCGAGCCCGGGCGGCCAGGCGCTCGGCCCCGACGGCGATGCCGAGCGCGATGGGCAACAGGAGCCAGTAGTTCCAGTAATCGTGGTGCACGGCCCCGAGCGGGAAGGCAAGCGTGTACGGGATCGTCACGGCGAGCGAGGTCAGGGCGAGGGTCCGGGTCCGGCGGTCGGCCACGGCGACGCACGCGCCGGCCATGCCGAGCAGCGCCACGGCGCCGCCGAACATGACGCCGACCGTCTGGACCTGGCTCGTCACCAGGCCGGCGAGCCCCTGCGACTCGGCTGCGTGGCCCGTTCGGAAGAGGAAGATGTCGAGGAGGGGTCGCAGCGATCCGCCGCCGCCCCAGACCATCCACGCCACCAGTACGGCCAGCCCCACCAGGAAACCGCCGACCGCAGCCGTAGCCGCAGCCGCAGCCGTAGCCACGGCCGCCGGTTGCGAACCGGTGACGGCCTGCCGCGCCGGAACGCGCTCCAGCGTCACCGGTTCGGCGAGGGCGGTGGCGGGCGGGAGGCCGCTGGCGGCCGCCAGATGCGAACTGGTGACGGCCTGCCGCGCCGGAACGCGCTCCAGCGTCACCGGTTCGACAGGGGAGGCGGGCCGGGGACCGGGGCCGCGGCGGTGACGCCAGAGCCGGGCGGCGCCCCAGAGGGCGACGACCCCGGCCGTGAGCAGGGCCTGCCAGCTGGCGAGGGTGGCGGCGACGGACAGGGCCGCCAGGGCCCACCCTCGCACCGGCCGGCCGTCGACGGCCCGCAGCCACAGCAGGAGCAGGCCCAGGGCGACCGGCAGCGCCGTGATCGGCGTGTCCAGCATCCCCCCGTAGGTCAGGAACATCGGCGTGGCGGCGACCAACACCACCGCGCTGCCCGCCGCGAACGGGCGGATACCCCGTTCGGCCAGCAGTTTGGCCAGGAGCCAGAGGGCGACGACGCTCCCGATCCAGGCCGGCGCCCTGTCCGCGGCCACGGATCCCCGTCCCACCCAGGACGTCACGGCGGTCTGCCACAGGATCAGGGGCGGGTGGTCGATGTACACGCCGTACTCGGGCGACCAGGCCCCGAGCCGCGACGCAACGACGCCGCGCTCAACAACGCTGCGGGCACCGCTGGCCCAGACGGCGGCGTTGCGGCCGTCATGGGAGTCGCCGAAGGGGCTGGTCCACAGGCGAAGACCATGGGCGACGAAGAGGACAGCGGCCAGAAGGGTCAGGGCGGCGAGCACGCGGCGCGTGCGCCGCACCCCGACGCGCGCCGTTGCGATCACAGGGATGGCATCGGCGTGCCTCCATCCCGCCTTGAGGGGATCCGTGGGACCGCCCGCCGTTTAATCGCCCACCCCCGGGCCCGGGTTGAGGAACACTCGACCGTCGTTATGCCCGATCCCGCGGTTCCGCTCGTCGTCCAGCTCGACACGTTCGACGACCACGCCGACATCGCCGACGCGATGAAGTTCGACGCGTTCGTCCGGGGCGGGCAGCCGTGGGCCCGGACCCTCGAGCTGAACCGGGTGCGCCCGCTGGCCCCGTTGCTGCCCGCCGGCGCCGAGATCGTGCGGTGGGCCGACGTGTTCGGCGCCAAGACCGTGCTGGCTCGCGGGGAGGGGTGGACCGCGCACGTCAGCCGCTACCGCGACGCCAGCGCCCGGCTCACGGTGACAGCCGCGTCGAGCGCGGGACTGCAGTCCGTCCTCGACGAGATGACTCGGGATGCGGTCGAGCCCGCTCCGCCCGACCGGCCGACGGTCGAGATGGGCTTCTGGCATCTCACCAAGTGCGGCGCCCAGCGACGGACGCGCGCCGTTGAAGCGCTGCCCTGGGCCGACGTGCGCCGCAACTACGGCCGCCGGGTGGCGAGCGCCCTCAGCCGGGTGACGACCGTGGAGCCGGCCACCCTCAGCGGCCGGCTGATCCTGCTGCACGGACCCCCGGGCACAGGCAAGACCAGCGCGCTCCGGGCGCTGGCGCTCTCCTGGAGGGGCTGGTGCAAGGTCGACTACGTGCTCGATCCGGAGCGCCTGCTCGCCGACGCCGGCTACCTGATGGACGTCGCCATGGGCCGCGAGGACGACGACGACGCGGCTGACGCCAAATGGCGCTTGCTCGTTCTGGAGGACTGCGACGAGCTCATCCGCGACGACGCCAAGCACGGCACGGGCCAGTCGCTGGCGCGCCTGCTCAATCTCACCGACGGGTTGCTGGGCCAGGGCCTGCAGCTCCTCGTCGCCATCACCACCAACGAGCCGTTGGCCCGCCTGCACCCGGCCGTCGTGCGGCCCGGCCGCTGCCTGGCCCAGGTCGAGGTGGGCCGGCTGACGCCGGCTGAGGCCCGTGCCTGGCTCGGCCGTCCCGCGCCCATCGACGCCGCGGGGGCGACCCTCGCCGAGCTGTACGCGCTCCGCGGGGAGCTGGCCACCGTCGAGGTGGTCGAGCCCGCGGCCGCCGCCGGCGCCGGCTACCTCTGAGCCCGGCTGAGGATCGGGGCCAGGAACTGGCCGGTGAAGCTCTCCGGCGTCTTGGCGACGACCTCGGGCGGCCCTTCCACCACGACCCGCCCGCCCTGGTCGCCGCCGCCGGGGCCGAGGTCGACGATCCAGTCGGCCGACTTGATGACGTCCAGGTTGTGCTCGATCACCAGCACGGTGTTGCCCTGGTCGACCAGCCGGGACAGGACACCGAGCAGCTTGCGGATGTCCTCGAAGTGCAGGCCGGTGGTCGGCTCGTCGAGGATGTAGATGGTGTGGCCGGTCGAGCGTTTCGACAGCTCGCTCGACAGCTTGACCCGCTGCGCCTCGCCGCCCGACAAGGTCGGCGCGGGCTGGCCCAGCCGCACATAGCCCAGGCCGACGTCGACAAGGGTCTGCATGTGGCGGGCGATCGGGGGCTGGTTGGCGAAGAACTCGACCGCCTCCTCGCACGACAGGTCGAGGATCTCGGCGATGTTCTTGCCCTTGAACGTGACGTCGAGCGTGTCCCGGTTGTAGCGGGCGCCCTTGCACACTTCGCACGGCACGTACACGTCGGGCAGGAAGTGCATCTCGATCTTGATGGTGCCGTCGCCCGCGCACGCCTCGCAGCGGCCGCCCTTGACGTTGAACGAGAAGCGGCCAGGCTGGTAGCCCCGCACCCGGGCTTCCTGGGTCTGGCTCATGAGCCGCCGGATGTGGTCGAAGACGCCCGTGTACGTGGCCGGGTTGGACCGCGGCGTGCGGCCGATGGGCGACTGGTCGATGGCGATGACCTTGTCGAGCAGGTGGGCGCCCTCGATCGACTTGTGGCGGCCGGGCACGAGCTTGGACTTGTAGATCTTCTGCATGAGCGAGCGGAGCAGGATGTCGTTCACCAGCGTCGACTTGCCCGACCCCGACACACCGGTGACGCACACGAAGCAGCCCAGGGGCAGCTCGACGTCGATCCCCCTGAGGTTGTGCTCCTTGGCCCCCTTGATCGTGACCCACTCGCCTTTGGGCTCCCGCCGGATGGCGGGGACGGGGATCGACCGCTTGCCGTTCAGGTACTGGCCGGTGATCGAGCGCGGGGCCTTGAGGAGGTCCTTGAGCTTTCCGGAGACGATGACCTCGCCGCCGTGCTCACCCGCCCCCGGGCCGATATCGACCACGTGGTCGGCGATGCGGATGGTGTCCTCGTCATGCTCGACGACGATGACCGTGTTGCCGAGGTCCCGCAGGCGGACGAGGGTGTCGATGAGCTTGCGGTTGTCGCGCTGGTGCAGGCCGATGGACGGCTCGTCGAGCACGTAAAGGACGCCGACGAGCCCGCTCCCGATCTGCGACGCGAGGCGGATGCGCTGCGCCTCGCCTCCGGCCAGCGTCGCCGCCGAACGGTTCAGCGACAGGTAGTCGAGGCCCACGTCGAGCAGGAAGCGCATCCGCTCGTTGACTTCCTTGACGACCCGCTCGGCGATCATGCGATCGCGCTCGGACAGCTCGAGGCGCAACAGGTAGTCGGCCGCCTTGCCGATGGAGAGGTCGCACACCTCGTGGAGGTTGAGGTCGCCCACCGTCACTCCCAGCGACTCGGGCTTCAGCCGGGCCCCACCGCACGCCGGGCACGGCACCTCCCGCATGTAGCCCTCGATCTGCTCCCGCATGTAGTCGGACTCCGCCTCGGAGTGCCGGCGCTGCAGGTACGGGACGACGCCCTCGTAGTGGGTGTTGTACGACCGGGTGCGGCCGTACCGGTTGCGGTACTGGACGTGCACCTGGCGCGGGCCCGACCCGTAGAGGATGACCTTCTGGTCGGCCTTCTTGAGCTTGGCCCAGGGCGTGGTCGGCTTGAAGCCGTGGGCCTCGGCCACCGCGGTCAGGACCCGGTGGAAGTATTCGCCCTTGGGCCCCGCCCAGGGGGCGACCGCCGCCTCCTCGATGCTCAGGTCGGGGTTGGGCACGACCAGCTCGGGGTCGACCTCGTAGCGGGTGCCCAGCCCGTCGCACTTGGGGCAGGCGCCATAGGGCGAGTTGAACGAGAAGTTGCGCGGGGCCAGCTCGTCGAAGGACGTGCCGTCGTTGGGGCAGGCCAAGTGCTGGCTGAAGGTGAGGGTCTCGGCCTCTTGGCCGGTGTCGCCCTCGCGGGGGACCAGCTCGACCTCGGCCACGCCGTCGGCCAGCCGCAGGGCCGTCTCCAGGGAGTCGGTCAGCCGGCGCTCGATGCCCTCCCGCTTCACGAGCCGGTCGACGACCACCTCGATGGTGTGCATCTCGTAGCGGGCAAGCTTCGGGTCGTCGGCGTTGTCGCCGAGCTCGACCAGCTCGCCGTCCACCCGGGCCCGGGCGTACCCCTGGGAGGCGAGCTCCTTCAGGAGGCCCTCGTACTCGCCCTTGCGGCCCCGCACCACGGGGGCGAGCACCTGGAACCGGGTGCCGTCGGGCAACTGGAGGACCCGGTCGACGATCTGCTGGGGGGTCTGGCGGACGACCACGGCGCCGCACTTGGGGCAGTGGGGGACGCCGATGCGGGCGTAGAGCAGGCGGAGGTAGTCGTAGATCTCGGTGATCGTCCCGACCGTCGACCGCGGGTTGCGGGAGGCCGACTTCTGGTCGATGGAGATGGCCGGCGACAGGCCTTCGATGAAGTCGACGTCGGGCTTGTCCATCTGGCCGAGGAACTGGCGGGCGTAGGCCGACAGCGACTCGACGTAGCGGCGCTGGCCCTCGGCGTAGATCGTGTCGAAGGCCAGGGAGGACTTGCCCGAGCCGGAAAGGCCGGTGAAGACGATGAGCCTGTCGCGCGGCAAGTCGAGGCTGACGTTGCGGAGGTTGTGCTCCCGCGCCCCTCGAACTACAAGCATGTCGGCCACTGCGCCACGAGACTATAGGCGCGCTGAGGAGAACGTGTGTTCTATTGGCGGAGGCTGTAGACGGTGAGGCCGAGGCGCGCCAGGGCCGGTTCGCGGGACTCACCGGCGGCCGCGTAGCCGCCGAACTCAGCCGCCGGGGTGCCGATGTCGGCGACGAGGGTGACGGTGGCCACGCCTTGGGCGTGGAGGCTAGCCAGGAGGCCGGGCAGGCCGGCGGGGCTGGCCCACATCCAGGTGATCCGGTCGTCGGCCGACCAGGAGACGTTGGGGAGGGCGGGGACGGTCGTCACCGTCACCTGGGCGGGGTGCCGGAGGACGGCGGCGGTGGTCTCGACGTGGTCGTTGCGCAGGTGAGCGGTGGTCAGGAGGCCGGTGACGGCCCCTACCGCGACCAGGCCGGCCAGGAGGAGGGTGAGGGGGCGGCGGGCCGAGATGGCCGCTGCGGCCTGGGCGTCGTCGGCGGCGGGCAGCCGGCGGTCGAGCCCGACGACGGCCAGCACGGCGAGGGGTGCGAGGAGGGGCGCGAAGAACCGTCCGCCCCATTCCAGGCCGCCGCCGATCGGGTACTCGGTGGCGATCACGGCGGCGGCGTAGAGGGCGGCGGTCACGCCCAGCAGGGCCGTGGGCTTGTCGACGCGCCGCCACGGCACGACGGCCACGCCCAGGGCGAGGAGGGGGCAGGCCGCGAACAGGCCGGTGACGGGAGTGGAGGGGTCGCCCGCGAACTGGGCCACAGTCAGGGTGGCGGCGGCGACGGCGGCGATGGTGAGGGCGGCGGGCGAGGCGCGGTCCCAGCGGCGCAGGGCCATGAGGCCGATGCCGAGGAGGACCGCCATGGCGACCAAGGCGAGGGTCGGGCCTTGGAGGAGGTCGTGCCAGGCGCCGGAGATGCGACCCTGGAGGTAGCCCTTGCCGGAGGTCGAGCGGGCCTGGAGGCTGTCGTAAGCGCCGCCGGTGATGCGGTGCACCCAGGCCCGCTCCGCGAACGCGGCGGCGAGAGCCGGCGCGGCGACGATAAGGAGGGAGGCCCGCTTCGACCAGAGGCAGAGGCCCAGGGCGACGGCGACGGCGAAGAGCAGCCCTTCCGATCGGAGGAGGACGCCGGACGCCAGCCCGGCGGCCACCGCCGCCGCCCGGGCCACATTGGGGCCGCGCCGGACGATGCGGACGGCGGCTGCGAGGGTGAGGCCGGCGACGGCTGCGCTCAGGGTGTGGGCCCACAGGAGGTAGCCGTTGGCGAGGGCGGGACCGGCGGCCGCCAGCCAGAAGGCCGAGCGCCGGAGGCGGGGGTCGATCTCGCCCGCGATGAGCCAGGCCGCGACGGCGACCCCGATCGTCCCGAGGAGCTGCCAGAGGTGGAGGCCGATGGTCTCGCCTACGGCCGCCACGGCGGCCTGGACGAGGCGCGGGAAGGCGGGGTGCTGGGTGTAGGGGAAGAAGTCGGGGCCGTTGCGGCCCACGTTGAAGATGGGGAAGGCGTCGCCCGAGGGGTCGAGCGGGGCGGCCTTGTAGTCGTACCGCCAGTCGCCGTTTTGGAGGGCCTTGACCTGGAGCGCGTAGGCGCCGTCGTCCGAGCTGAAGGCGCCGCGCGGGCTCATCAGGGGGAGGAGGGCCATGAGGAGCAACGCGAGGGCAGCGACGTGGGCGAGCAGGCGCGGGGGGCGACGGGTGGCGGTCGCCGGCGGCGGGTTTGGGTTGAGGTCGATGGCCACCGCGCGGTCCTAGCCGAGGTCCAGGGTGAGGATGGCCCACCCGTTGCCGGGCGAGGGCGCGGTGGCGGCGATGTGGACGCCGGGGCCGAGCTGGGGGACTTCGTGGTCGGCGTCGTGGGTGACGAAGGCGGCGCGGTGGATGTCCGCCTGGCGCAGGCTGGCGACGACGCCGGCCAGCTCGTCGGGCGGGACCAGGAGCCAGCGTTGGCGGTCGAACGTGGCCCAGGCCAGGCGCGGGATGGCGCCGTTGGTGGCGATGTACACCGGCGCTTGGGTGCGGGCGATGGCTGCCATCGCGTCGGCGGTGAACTGGTGGGTGTGGCGGAGGGCGGCGACGCCCACGGCGCTCATCAGGACCGAGCAGGCGAGGAGGGCGCCGCCCGCGGCGCGGAGGGCAACCCGGTCGAGGGTCTGGGCGTGCCCGCGGATGGCGAGCAGGACGACGGGGACGAGCAGGGGGAGGCCGATGGCGAAGTACCGGCCGCCCCACTCGGCCGTCCCCCCCTTGGCGTACTGGGTGGCGAGGACGGCGAGGGCGAACAGGGCGAACGTGGCGGCGAGGAGTCGCGCCGGCTGGGTGGCGAGGGTGCGCCGCGTGATCAGGACGATCCCGGCGAGGGCGAGGGGGAACGCCGCCAGCAGGCCGGGGACGAGGTGGTGGGGGCTGAGGACGGCGCCGGCGAGGGCGCCGGTGACGGCGAGGGCGGCGGACAGCCGGAGGGCGTGGCCGTCCTGGGGGCGGCGGCGGACGATCACCGCGCCGACGACGACGCCGGCCAGCATGAGGATGAGCGCCGCGTCGAGGGCGCGGGGGCCGCGGTAGCTGGGCCGCAGCCAGGTGACAGCGAAGGCATGGAGGCGCCCGCCGAGGAACGAGTACGAGTCGCTGCCCGTCGGGCTGGGGTTCGACGGGGCGACCGGCGTGCCCACGATCGCCGTCGCCCACGCCTTTTCGAGGAGCCACGCGCCGGCGGCGCCGAGGACGGCTGCGACGGCTGCGACGCCCGCGGCGGCTGCGGCGGCCCTGGCCGCGACCCCCGGCGAACCGGTGACGCTGGGGCGCGTTGGCGCGCGCGTAAGTGTCACCGGTTCGGCGGGGGTTGCGGGCGAACCGGTGACGCTGGGGCGCGTTGGCGCGCGCGTAAGTGTCACCGGTTCGGCGGGGGTTGCGGGCGAACCGGTGACGCTAGGGCGCGTTGGCGCGCGCCTTCCCGTCACCAGTTCGAAAAGGGCGACCGCGCCCAGGCCGGCGGCGAGGGCGAGGGCCAGGAGGGTGGCCTCGGTGCGCAGGAGGACGGCGAGGGCGACGAGGGGCCCGGTGGCGGCGGCGACGAGGGCGCGGCGGCGTTCGAGGGCGACCAACGCCAGTAGCGCCGCGCCGGCCACGGCCGCGGCGCCCAAGCTGTGGGCGATGACCAGGTAGCCGTCGAACAGCAGCGGGCTGGCGAGCCCGACGACCCACAGCGTCGGGCGGCGTAGCGACGGGTCGAGGCGGCGGGCAAGGGCGGCGGCCAGGACGGCGGCGGCCAGCGTGCCGAGGACCGACAGGAGCACCATGGCCGTGACCCCCCCCACCCGGTCGGCGCCGGCCAGCAGGAGGGCGTAGAGCGGGTGCTTGGCGAACGGCGCCACGCCCTTGGACCCCTCGGCCGAGAGCTCGAGCGGGAAGTAGCGGTTGGCGGGGTCGACCTGGGGCAGGGGGTGTTCGACGATCCAGCCCTTCCCGTCTGCCAGAGACTGGGCCTGGATGATCGCCGCGCCCTCGTCGGCCGAGAACGAGCTGGTCGTCCCGACCACCGGCAGCAAGGCCAGCAGGACCAGGGCGAGGGCGGCGACGTGGGCCCAGAACGGACCTGGCCCCCGGCGGCGGCGATGAGCAGGGCGTTCGGCGCGCTCGGCCCGCTCGACGAGGGTCACCTGTGAGGTATCGGCGCGCTACCCGGCTTGTTTGAGCTCCCGCTTCAGGTCGTGGATCTCGTCGCGGAGGCGGGCGGCGTACTCGAAGCGCAGGTCGGCGGCCGCCTCCCGCATCTCCTCCTCGAGGGTGCTGATGAGCCGGGCCAACTCGTCGGGGGGCAGCTCGGCGAAATCGCTCTTGATCTTGTCCCGCCGGCGGTTGCGGCGGTCCTTGCCCGGCGTCGGCGCCGTACCGTCCCCCTCCGGGCGCAGCGCGGCCAGGATGTCGGTGACTGCCTTGCGGATCGTCTGCGGGTCGATGCCATGCTCCTCGTTGTACGCCCGCTGGAGGCCGCGGCGGCGGTTCGTCTCGTCCAGCGCCCGACGCATCGAGTCGGTCACGGTGTCGGCGTACATCACGACCTGGCCGCCCACGTTGCGGGCCGCTCGCCCGATGGTCTGGATCAGCGACGTCTCGCTGCGGAGGAACCCCTCCTTGTCGGCGTCCAGGATCGCCACCAAGGACACCTCCGGCAGGTCCAGACCCTCCCGCAAGAGGTTGATGCCCACCAACACGTCGAACTCGCCCAGGCGCAGGTCCCGCAGGATCTCGATGCGCTGGATGGTGTCGACCTCGCTGTGCAGGTAGCGCACCCGCACGCCCAGCTCCAGCAGGTAGTCGGTCAGGTCCTCGGCCATCTTCTTGGTCAAGGTGGTGACCAGGATGCGGTCGCCCCGCTCGACGCGCTCGTTGATGAGGACGAGGAGGTCGTCGATCTGGCCCTTGGTCGGCTTCACGATGACCTCGGGGTCGATCAGGCCGGTGGGCCGCACGATCTGCTCGACGACCTGCGTCGAGATGCCCACCTCATACTGCGCGGGGGTGGCCGAGAGGAAGACGCACTGGTTGACCCGCTCGTACCACTCGTCGAACCGCAGCGGCCGGTTGTCCGCCGCCGACGGCAGCCGGAACCCGTGGTCGACCAGGGTTTCCTTGCGGGACCGGTCGCCCTCGTACTGGCCATGGAGCTGGGGGACCGTGACGTGGGACTCGTCGATGACGAGCAGGAAGTCCTTCGGGAAGAAGTCGAGCAGGGTGTTGGGCGGCTCGCCCGCGGCCCGCCCGTCGATGTGGCGGGAGTAGTTCTCGATGCCGTTGCAGAAGCCGACTTCGCGCATCATCTCCAGGTCGTACTGGGTGCGCATGCGGAGGCGCTGGGCCTCCAGCAGCTTGTTCTGGCGCTCGAACCACGTGAGCCGCTCCTCCAGCTCGGCCTCGATGCTGACCATCGCCATCTTCATCCGCTCCTCGCCGGCGACGTAGTGGGTGGCGGGGAACACGGTGAGCTCGTCGAGGGTGGTGAGGACCTCGCCGGTGAGGGTGTCGACCCGGCTGATGCGCTCGACGTCGTCCCCGAACAGCTCGATGCGCACGCCCACCTCGTCGTACGCGGGGTGGACCTCGATGGTGTCGCCGCGGACCCGGAACTTGCCCCGGGTGAAGGACACGTCGTTGCGCTCGTACTGCATGTCGACCAGGCGGCGGAGGATGGCCCGCTGGTCCATGGTGTCGCCCGGCCGGAGCTGGAGGAGCTGCTTGGCGTACTCCTCGGGTGAACCCAAGCCGTAGATGCACGAGACGGAGGCGACCACGATGACGTCGCGCCGCCCGAGCAGGGCGGACGTAGCCGAGTGGCGCAGCCGGTCGATCTCGTCGTTGATCGAGCTGTCCTTCTCGATGTACGTGTCGCTCGACGGGATGTACGCCTCGGGCTGGTAGTAGTCGTAGTAGGAGACGAAGTACTCGACCCGGTTGTGCGGGAAGAACTCGCGGTACTCGTTGGCGAGCTGGGCGGCGAGGGACTTGTTGGGGGCGATGACCAGCGTCGGCCGCTGGACCGCCTCGATGGTCCAGGCGACGGTGGCCGACTTGCCCGAACCGGTGATGCCGAGGAGCGTCTGGAACCGGTCGCCCCGCTCGATGCCCTCGGCCAGGCGGGCGATGGCCTTGGGCTGGTCCCCGGCGGGGCTGAAATCGCTGACCACTTGGAACGGCGGCATCCGGCTGTGCAGCGTACGCCCGGGGTACGACAAGTCGGCGCAGGGGTAAAGGCGGCCGCTCCGCGGGCCGATCACTAGCGGGAGAGGTCTTCCTGTGCACGGCGTCCCCACTTCCGACCGCTTCCGGCGCGCCCCTGCGACCGCCCTGCTCGTGGCGCTCGTCGCCGCCTGCTGGCCGCGCCCCAGGCGGCGCCGCGCGCCGCCGCCAACCCGTCCTTCCCGACCAGCCCGGCCAAGTTCCCGGTCTCGTTCCGGCCCGACCCGACCAGCGCCGGCCTGGCCATCGCGGTGGACGACGACGGCGCCGCCGTCATGGCGGGCGCGGCGGGCGGCGACTTCGGGCTGTTCAAGCAGTACGGGACATCGGTGTCCTACTGGGGCCAGGACGGCGGGGCCACCGTCGACTTCGACGGCCGCACCGACGTCGCCTACGCCGTCGCCCACCTGCCCAACGACGCGGTCGTGGCCGCGGGTGGGTCGTCGGGCGACGTCGCGGTGTACGAGGTCGACGACCAGGCCTTCCCCTCCACCACCTTCGGCGCGTCCGGCCGGGTCCTCACCGACCTCGGCGGCGCCGACGACGCGGCCTACGGCGTCGTCCCCCTGGACGGCGGCTCGCTCGTGGTGGCCGGCGGCAACGCCACCACCGGCGCCCTGCTGCGGTACCTCCCCAACGGCGCCCTCGACCCCGCCTTCGGCGTCAACGGGATCGTGCGCACCCCGGCTCCCGGCCCGTGGCGCGCCATGGCCCGCCAACCCGACGGCAAGCTGGTCGTAGTGGGCGGGGGTGGCGGCGCGGGCGTCCTCGTGGCCCGCTACCTGCCCGACGGCGCCCTCGACCCTGGCTTCGGCACGAACGGGCAGGTCCAGGCTCTCGTCGGCCCCCAGACAGTCGCCAACGCGGTCGACCTCATGTACAACGGGACGATCGTCGCCGCCGGCGGCCGCAACGGCGACATCGCCGTCGTACGCGTCAGCGCGGCCGGCGGCGTCCTGGCCGCCGACGTCTACGACCTGGGCGGGATGGAGACGGCCTACGGCGTGGCCGTCAACGCCCTCGGCGTGGCCACGGTCGTGGGCGAACGCGACAGCGCGGGCTTTGCGGCTGCCTACCTGGCCGACGGCTCGCCCGACACCGAGCTGAGCCCGACCGGGACGGTGCTCGTCGAGATGAAGTTGCGGGGCATCACCACGACGAGCGGCGGCGACCGCTGGGTGGTGGGCTCGGCGGGCGCCAACGCCGGGTACACCCGCTTCGTCTACCAGTTCGGGCGGGCGTCGTTCTTCCAGGGCCACACCGCCAACTTCGCCTACGTGGCGACCCAGGCCTACCGGGCCCTGCGCCAGCCCGACGGGCGCATCGTGGTGGCGGGAAGCACGAGCGGGATGATCGCCCTCGTCCGTTACAACCCCAGCGGCGCCCTCGACGCCACCTTCGGCTACGGCGGCCGCACCGTCAGCGACCTCATCGCGGGACCGTACGCCCATGTCGGCCTGGACTTGTCGGGCCGCATCCTGGTGACCGGGAGCTACCGGAACGAGCTGGCGATTATCCGCCTGGGCCCGAACGGGCGCCTGGACACGACGTACGGCACGGGCGGCCGATCGGTTCCCGCCATCCCGGGGCCGTGGTCGACGGTCGGCGGTATGGCGGTGCTCCCCGACGGGTCGGCCTACGTGCTGGGCTCGTCCAACGACACCTTGAACGACCACGCCTTCGTGGTGCGGCTGGCGGCCACCGGCGCCCCGATCCCACCTTCGGCGTCGCCGGCGTCCTGCTGCGCGACGACTTCCCCTGGAAGACCCGGGCCGGCCTGCGCGTGTTGCGCCAGAGCGACGGCAAGCTCGTCGTCGTCAAGCCCGACCAGCCCATCGTCCGCCTTATGCCCAACGGCGCCGTCGACGCCTCCTTCGGGGTGGGCGGCGCGGCCGACCCGGCCTACGCCTTCTACCGGTGGGGGGGCGTGCTCCTCCCCGACGACCGCATCCTCGTCGGGAGCTACACCTACAGCGGCTCCGACCAGCCCGTGGCCCGGCTGACGGCCAACGGCCAGGCCGATCCCACGTACCGCACCCGCGTCCCCTACGGGCTCAACACGAGCGGGATCGGCCTGATCCCGATGGCCGACGGCCGGCTCGTGGTGGTCGGGCGCACCGAGGCGATCCGCCTGCTCCCGTCGGGCGCGCCCGACCGGTCCTACGGCGACGGCGGCCGCATCCCGCTCAACCCCGACAACGACTTCGACGTGGTCGACGGCTACGCCGAGCCCGATGGCACGCTGCTCACGGTCGGGTCCACCGGCCCGTGGGACGGCGGGTTCATGCTGGTGCGCACCCGCACCGGTTCGCCGGGCCTGCCCGCGCCCCAGGCGTGGGGCTGGAACGCGGTGGGCCAGGTCGGTACGGGCGCCACCGCCGACATGGGCAGCGCGGGCGCCACCGCCGACCGCCACACCCCGACCACCGTCAACGGCCTGACCAACGTGGTCTCCGTCGCCGCCGGCCTCTACCACAGCCTCGCCCTGCGGGCCGACGGCACGGTGTGGGACTGGGGGTGGAACACCGCGGGCCAGCTCGGGGACGGGACCACCACCGACCGCGCCGCGCCGGTGCGGGTGCAGGGGATCGGACCCGTCCAGGCCATCGCCGCCGGCCTGGCCCACAGCCTGGCCGTCACCGACGACGGCAAGGTGTGGGCCTGGGGCTGGAACGCGGCCGGCCAGCTCGGCGACGGGACCACCACCGACCGCCACACGCCCGTCGCCATCGACGGCGTCGCCGACGTGAAGGCGGTGGCGGCCGGGGGGCTGCACAGCCTCGCCCTCAGCAACGGGGGATCGGTCCTGGCTTGGGGCTGGAACGCGTTCGGCCAGCTCGGCGACGGCACGACCACCGACCGTCACACGCCGGTGGGCGTCGTCGCCTACCCGGACCGCCCTTTCGTCTCGATCGCGGCGGGCACGTACCACAGCCTGGCCGCCTCCGACACTGGCTTGGTGCAGGCCTGGGGCTGGAACGTCGTGGGCCAGCTCGGCGACGGCACCACCATCGACCGCCACACGCCCGTCGCCACGTTCGCGGGGCCGAACGTGCGGTCCGTGGCCGCCGGGTCGCTGCACAGCCTGGCCGTGCTCGACGACGGGACGGTGCAGGCGTGGGGCTGGAACGGGGCCGGCATGCTGGGCGACGGCACCCTCGTCGACCGTCACCTCCCCGTCACCGTGCCCGGCCTGACCGGCGCGCGCTCGGTGGCCGGGGGTTCGTACCACTCCCTGGCGGTGGGCGTCGACGGGCGGGTGCGGGCCTGGGGCTGGAACGGCGTGGGCGCCTTGGGCACGGGCGGCACGGCCGACTCGTTCGTCCCCACCCTGACCCCCGTGACCAACGCCGCGGTCGTCGCCGCGGGCGGCCTCCACAGCCTCGTCGCATAGCTCAGCGGGCTGGTCGCCTGGCAGAAATCGCTCAAGGCGACCTGCCGGTGGGCCGATACCCGGCCCGTGTGGCGGCGACAGAAGGCGGCTCTGTTGGTGGCGGTGTCTTTGTTCGCGCCGCTCGTGGCGGCCACCGCGCCCGGCCCGGCCCGGGCGACCGTCGCTGCGGCCCCGACGCTCATCTCCGTCAGCGGCCCGATGGGCAGCATGGTCGTCGACGGCGCCGGGCACATATTCGCGTCCAACCCCAACTTCAACCGGGTCGAGGTCCTCAACCTCACGACAAAGACGCTCGAGGCGCCGATCACCGTCGGCGACCGCCCGGCGGGGCTCGACCTGAGCCCTGACGGCCACACCCTGTACGTCGCCAACTACAACGGGCACTCCGTGTCCGTGGTGGACGTCGCCACCCGCCACGAGCTGCGCCGCATCACCATCCCTGAGGGGGACTTCAACGCCCGCCCCTACGCGCTGGCCGTCGCCAGCAACGGCCTGGCGCTCGTCACCACCGATCCTGCGCCGGTCGGCAGCCGAGGCCTTTTCCAGTTCGACCTGGCCCACGAGACGGTCGCGCTCAGGGCCGAGAGCATCTCCGGCGGCTGGTTGCAGGCCAGCGCCGACCGGTCCCGGATCGCCGTCTTGGGCAACGGCCTCAGGGTCTACGACGCAGCCACCGACAGCGTCGGGGCACCTGCCGAAATCAGCCCGGCCTACAACTTGGGCTTGGCCATGGACGCCACCGGCTCGACCTTCGTGCTCAACCCGGACGGCCGGCTCCTCGACCGCGACCTGAAGCTGCAAGCGACGATCCCTGCGGGCGGAAACAGCGTGGCGATGAACCGGGCGGGCACGCTCGCGTACCGGGTGCAAGACACGGCCGTGGATGTGCTCGACCTGACCAATCACGTGCTCAGCGCCACCATCGCCCTTCCCGACCAAGGGGCCGGCGTGTACCGCGGTTCCATCCTCTCCGCCGACGACTCGACGCTGGTCGTCGCGAGCGTGAGCGGCTTCCTGGTCGTGCCCGTCAGCGCCGCGGTCCCGATTCTGTGCCCGTCGGGTGCGACCGCGACTGTCATCCCCGTCTGCGGCGCTCCCCTCGCCCAAGCCGTCATCGACGGCACGGGCCACGCGTTCGTGACCAACCCGACCCGCAACCGGGTCGAAGTCGTCAACGTTGCGACGGGCGCCCTCGAAGCCCCCATCCCCGTGGCCTCGCTCCCCAAGGGCCTCGACTTCAGCGCCGACGGCGCCACGCTCTACGTGGCCAACGCGGGCGTGTACGCCATCTCCGTCATCGACGTGGCTCAGCGGCGCGAGGTCAGGCGCATCCCCATCGCCCCATCGGGCGACGACCGGCCTACGGCCATCGCCGTCGCGGCGAACGGCACGGCCCTCGTCCGGACCGAGGGTTATTACGGCGCCCGCCTGCTCCAACTCGACCTGGCCTCCGGCGCGGTCCACGCCCGGACGGATTATGTCGGCGCCACAGACCGAACTGCGCTGCTGGCCAGCGCCGATCGCTCCCGTATCGCCATCACGGACGACAGTACGAACGGCGACATCCACGTCTACGACTCCGCCAGCGACACCATCAGCGCCGGGGCCCGCAGCGACACCCGGGGCCAGCGCGCCGCCATCAGCGGGGACGGGTCCCGCCTCCTGGTCAGCCCGGCCGGGGCGGTGTACGACCGTGACCTCGTACTGCGGGCGAGCATCCCCGGAAGCGACAAAGGGGCGGCCTTGAACCGGGCCGGGACCACCGCCTACCGGGTGCAGGACACCTCCGTCGACGTGGTCGACCTCGCCCGGGGGCTGGTGACGGGCACGATTTCCCTCCCCGGCCCTGTCGGCGCCGGTCCTGGCGTCGCCACCCTCAGCCCCGACGGCGCCACGCTGGTCGTGCTCTCCGCCACAGGCCTCACGATCGCCCGTACGGCGGCGGCGGTCCCCGTACCGCCGTGCACGCCTCCGAGCGCCCCGGCGGGGGTCACGGCGATCTGCGGCGCCCTGGCCGAGATGGTCATGGACAGTGGCCACCTCTACGCCACCAACCCGGCCCGCAACCAGGTCGAAGTCGTCTCCCTTGCCACCCACGCCCTCGAAGCGCCCATTCCGGTCGGTTCCCAGCCGCACGGGCTCGACCTGAGCGCCGACGGCCACACCCTCTACGTCGCCAACTCCGGCGCCAGCGACATCTCGATCGTCGACCTCGGCCTGCGCCGCGAAGCCGGGCGGATCACCGTGCCGCAGACCGTGTTCGGCTCCCTCCGCCCCGACACGATCGCGGTCGCCAACAACCAGACCGCCCTGGTGGCGACGGTCGACCCGGGCTTTGAGCTGACCGACGTCGAGCAGGTCAACCTGGCCAACGGCAACGTCAGCGTGGTGCAGGGCGGCGGTGACCACCCGCGGGTCGAGGCCAGCGCCGACCGCTCCCGGATCGCCATCGGCCAGCACGGCCAGTACCCGCCCGAGCTGACGGTCTACGACGCGGCCGCCGGCACGTTCACGACGCTCGGAGGCGAGGGCGGGGCGTTCGTCGGGCTCAACCGGGACGGCTCGATCCTGGTCGCGCAACCCTCGGGCGACGCCTACTCGTTCGCGGGCCGGACCTTCACGGGCGCCGGGCGAGTTTCGGCCGGCCGCGGCGACATCGCTCTCACCCGTTCCGGAGCGATCGCGTACAGCGTCGCCCCAACCGCGGTGGTGGTGTCCGACGTGGCGCAGCACGTGGCCGTCCGCGCCCTTCCCCTGCCGGAGGCCACGACCGGAGTCGAGGCGGGCCGGGTCGCCCTGAGCGCCGACGAGTCGACACTCGCCGCCTTCACCCTGAGCGGCATCAGCTTCGCGTCCGTCTCGGCCGCCGCGCCGCAGACGGCGTACACCATCTGGAACCAGGCCGGCTCAGCGGCGCGCGACGGTCTGGGGACGTGGATTGCCACCGCCAACGACCCGGTGGCCCATCCCGACCTGCCCGCCCCGCAGTACCTCTACGGCCTCTACTTCGGGTTCACCGGCAGCGGCGCGCAAGGCGTCGTCGGGCTCGTGGCGGACCCGGCCGGCAAGTTCGCCATCCTCAACGTGGTGGAGACGAACGGGACGGCGCACACCGCCGTCGTTCCTTTCAGCTGGGTGGCGGGACGGCTCTACTTCCCGCTCGTCTACGAACTGAGCCCGGGCATCTGGGCGGCGTGGGTCTATGACAACACCGCGGGCGCATGGACCGGGATCGGCGTGCTGAACCTGCCGGCGGCCTGGGGCAAGGTGGCGCCGGGCAGCATCACGGCCCTCTCCTGGTACGGCCCCGCGGGCGCCGGCTGTGACGGTTACCCGCTGGCCGATGCTTACTTCTACCCGGCGATGGGCTACTCCGGCAGTACTGCCATCCCCGCCACCGCCGCCTCGAGCGGCGTCGGGCCGGCGGGCGGCTGCCCCGCCACGGTGACCTCCGAGTCTCCTCCCTGGTCCCACTACCGGGTCGGTTCCTAGCCCCCGTCAGCGGCGAAGGGCGACGAACAGCGCCAGGCCCGTCACGGCGAAGACCAGCGCCGCAAGTGCGGCGGCGATCGGGCCTCCGTTCCAGGTTTCGGCCTCAGCTGCGATCCGCAGCGTCTCGCCCAGCTTGGGCGACCAGGACCGGCGTTCGCCCTGCAGCCGGGCGTCGAACCGGACGTGCACGTTCTCGTCCGTCAGCGCGCCAATGTCGGCGCCGGCCAGCGCCTCCTGCAACGCCGGGTCGGAGAAGGCGGCCAGCCCCTTGGACAGGTCGATCTCCCCGGTGAGCGACGTCTTGGTCATCAGGAACGACCGGCGGCGCACCAGCCGCAGGTCCCGGAACGGCTCGCCCAGCTGGGCCGCCAGCCGGGTCGCACCGTCAGGGGACGAAAAGGTGTGGGCGATGCGCACCCACGTGAGGCCGTCCTTCTCGCGAGCCGGCCCCGCCACCGTCCAGCCCGCCTCCCGCAGGTCGTCGAGGCGCAGCTCCTTGGCCGGGTCGCCCAGCCGGGCCAGCGCGTCGTCGTCCATCCCCAGCCCGGCGCGCACGAAGCCGGCCCCGTCGGGACCGGCTTCGATGCTCGCAGTGAGGGTCGCCTGGCACGCCGTCCCGAACAGCAGGACGAGCGTGAGGAGGAGGTGGCGCCTTATTCGGAAGGACCGGTCTCGGCCAGCTCCACCGGAGGCGGCTCGATGCCCTCGATGGTGCGGAAGGCGATCTCTTCGCCCTCGGCGTCCACGATGACGGTCTCGCCCGCCCGGAACTCCTTCCAGAGGATCCGCTCCGACATGGGGTCCTCGACCATGCGCTGGATGGCACGGCGCAGCGGCCGGGCGCCCAGGGTGGGGTCGTAGCCCTTGCGGGCGAGCAGGTCCTTGGCCGCCGGGGTGAGCTCGAGGTTGAGGCCTTGGCTCTCCAGCTGGGTCTGGACCCGCTTGATCATGAGGTCCACGATCATCGTGACCTCTTCACGGGTGAGCTCGTGGAAGACGATGACCTCGTCGATGCGGTTCAGGAACTCGGGCCGGAAGTGCTGCTTGAGCGCCTCGTTGACCTTGTCCTTCATCTTCTCGTAGGTGAGCGCCTCGGACGTCTTCTGGAAGCCAATGGCGGCCTTGCGCAGGTCGGCGGTGCCCAGGTTGGACGTCATGATCAGCACGCAGTTCTTGAAGTCGACGGTGCGGCCCTGGGCGTCGGTCAGCCGCCCGTCCTCCAGGATCTGGAGCAGGGCGTTGAAGACGTCGGGGTGGGCCTTCTCGATCTCGT
This sequence comes from Acidimicrobiia bacterium, assembly GCA_023265045.1. GTDB lineage: Bacteria > Actinomycetota > Acidimicrobiia > Acidimicrobiales > AC-14 > JAHFUQ01. Next base: position 22,179 of record JAHFUQ010000005.1, on the reverse strand, counting down.
CGAACAGCACCACCGAGAACGGCTTGCGCCGCACGGCCTCGGTGAGCTGGCCGCCCTCCTCGTAGCCCACATAACCCGGGGGCGAGCCGACCAGGCGGCTCACCGTGTGCTTCTCCATGTACTCCGACATGTCGAGCTGGATCAGGTGGCTCTCGTCGCCGAACAGGAACTCGGCCAGGGTCTTGGCCAGCTCGGTCTTGCCCACGCCCGAGGGGCCCAGGAAGATGAACGAGCCCGACGGCCGCTTGGGGTCCTTGAGGCCGGCCCGGGTCCGGCGGATGGCCTGGCTGACGGCGTGGATGGCCGACTCCTGGCCGATGACCCGGCGGTGCAGCTCGTCCTCCATGCGCAGGAGCTTGGCCGTCTCCTCCTCGGTGAGCTTGTAGACGGGGATGCCCGTCCACAGCGCCAGCACCTCGGCGATGGCTTCCTCGTCGACCTCGTCGAACAGGTCGACGCCGGCCGACTTCCACTCCAGCTCCTTGGCCGCCTTGCGGTCGAGCAGCTCGCGCTCCTTGTCCCGCAGCTTGGCCGCCTGCTCGAACTTCTGGTTCTCGATGGCGAGGTCCTTCTCCCGGCGGACCCGGGTGATCTCGTCCTCGATCTCCTTGTAGTCGGCGGGCGTCTTCATCCGCTGCATGACCTTGCGGGACCCGGCCTCGTCGATGAGGTCGATGGCCTTGTCGGGCAGGTGGCGGTCGGAGATGTAGCGGTCGGACAGGTTGGCGGCGGCGACGATGGCCTGGTCGGTGATGGTGACCCGGTGGTGGGCCTCGTAGCGGTCGCGGATGCCCTTGAGGATCTCGATGGTGTGCGAGATCGTCGGCTCTTCCACCTTGATGGGCTGGAACCGGCGCTCGAGGGCGGCGTCCTTCTCCAGGTGCTTGCGGTACTCGTCGAGGGTCGTCGCGCCGATGGTCTGCAGCTCGCCCCGGGCCAGCATGGGCTTGAGGATCGAGGCCGCGTCGATGGCGCCTTCGGCCGCGCCGGCGCCGACCAACGTGTGCAGCTCGTCGATGAACAGGATGATGTCGCCCCGGGTGCGGATCTCCTTGAGGACCTTCTTCAGGCGCTCCTCGAAGTCACCGCGGTACCGGGAGCCGGCGACCAGGGCGCCCAGGTCGAGGGTGTACAGCTGCTTGCCCTTGAGGGTCTCGGGGACGTCGTTGCCCACGATCTTTTGGGCCAGCCCCTCCACGATGGCGGTCTTGCCCACGCCGGGCTCGCCGATGAGGACCGGGTTGTTCTTGGTGCGCCGGCTGAGGACCTGCATGACCCGCTCGAGCTCGCGCTCGCGCCCGATGACCGGGTCGAGCTTCTTGTCGCGGGCCAGCTGGGTGAGGTTGCGGCCGAACTGGTCGAGCACCAGGGAGCCGGCGGGGGCGGATTCCGAGGCGGGGCCGCCGCCGGCGGCGGCTTCCTTGCCCGAGTAGCCGGACAGGAGCTGGATGACCTGCTGGCGGACCCGTGACAGGTCGGCGCCCAGCTTGACCAGCACCTGGGCGGCCACGCCCTCGCCCTCACGGATCAGGCCGAGGAGGATGTGCTCGGTGCCGATGTAGTTGTGGCCGAGCTGGAGGGCCTCCCGCAGCGACAGCTCCAGCACCTTCTTGGCGCGCGGCGTGAACGGGATGTGCCCGCTCGGCGAGGACCCGCCCTGGCCGATGATCTCCTCCACCTGGTTGCGGACGGCCTCCAACGAGATGCCGAGCGACTCCAGGGCCTTGGCGGCTACGCCTTCGCCTTCGTGGATGAGACCGAGCAGGATGTGCTCGGTGCCGATGTAATTGTGGTTGAGGAGCCGAGCTTCTTCCTGGGCCAGCACTACGACCCTTCTCGCTCGGTCCGTAAATCGCTCGAACAACTGAACCCCCTCTACCGGGATGGGTGGGTCCGCGGCGTGAGTTTACCGACGCCTACGGTAGATGTAACACCCGGCGTTCGTCGGAAGTTCCCACAGCATCACGTATCGGCGCCTCGCGGCGGCGGGTGAAGGAGCTGCTTCGCCGCCCGCCGACGGCGCCTGAAGGCCGCCAGCGTTCGACTTGAGCAGTCGCTTGACGTAGGGTCGAGTGGGATGGTGGCGCTGGACTCCCTTCTCAGCCTTCAGGATCTCGAGGGCGAGCTGGCCCGGGTCGAGGCGGCCCTCCGGCAGGCGGTCGAGGCGGGGGACCCGTTCATGACCACCGTCGCGAGCCACCTCGTGCCGGCCGGCGGCAAGCGGCTGCGGCCGGCGCTGGCGGTGTGCGTGGGGCGGCTGGCGGCGTCGGCTGCGGGCGGCCCCGTCCACCAGGACGTGATCATGGGCGCCTGCGCCGTCGAACTGGTCCACCTGGGCTCGCTCTACCACGACGACGTCATGGACGAGGCCCGCACCCGGCGCAACGTCGAGTCGGTCAACTCCAAGTGGGGCAACCTCGTCGCCATCCTGGCCGGGGACTTCCTGCTGGCCCGGGCGTCGGAGATCGCCGCCTCGCTGGGCACGGAGGTGGCCGGGCTGCTGGCCACGACCATCGGCTCGCTGTGCGAGGGGCAGGTGCGCGAGCTGTCCCAGGCCTACGACCTGGGCCGCACCGAGGAGGCGTACCTGGTCTCGATCAGCGGCAAGACCGGGGCGCTCATGGCCACGTCGTGCCGCATCGGGGCTTTGACGGCGGGTTTGTCGCGGGACGCCGTCGAGGCGTTCACCCAGTACGGGGAGCGGCTGGGGATGGTCTTCCAGATCGTCGACGACATCCTCGACGTGGTCGCCACCGACGAGGAGCTGGGCAAGCCGGCCGGGAACGACCTGGTCGAGGGCGTCTATACCTTGCCGGTGATCCGGGCGCTGGCGTCGGCGGGCACGGCCGACTCGCTGCGGCCGCTGCTGGGGCGCCACATCGAGCCGGAGGCGGTGGCCGAGGCCCGCCGCATCATCCGGTCCAACGGGGCCGTGCCGGCGGCGTTGAACGTCGCCCGGGGCTACGCCCGGGAGGCGGTGGCGGTGCTCGAGCCGTTCGGGGAGGCGGCCGAGATCGACGCCCTCCGTGCCCTCACCGCCAACCTCACCGACAGCGTCCCGGCCTAAGACCCCGGGGCCGTGGTCAGGCGTCGCAGAGGGACGCCGACTGGGAGCGCTCGGTCGATCCCAGGTGGGCAGTGACCTCCGAGCCCGCGCCCTTCACCGTCACGTCGGTGCCGGGAGTGACGCCCGAGAGCTTCACGCCGACGCCGCCCGAGCAGGGGAAGAACGTGAACACCGGCGCGTCGGCGCTGGCGTTGCCGGCGTAAGCGATGGTCACGCTGTTCGCCTGCAGGGCCGGGACCGTGACGGTCTTGCAGCGGTCGATTTCACCGCTCAGGCACAGCTTCTTGCTCAGCGCGGGCGACGGCGGGACCGTGAACGTGTAGGCGCCCTCGCGGTAAAGCGACACGGACGAAGGAATGGTGGGGACGGTGACGCCCGGGTCGGCTGAGGGGGAGACGCCGCCGCCGGTGCCGCCCGTGCCGCCCGTGCCGCCCGTGGCGCCGGTGCCGGTGCCGCCCGTGCCGCCCGTGCCGCCTGTGGCGCCGGTGCCGCCCGTGCCGATCGTCGAGCCAGAGCCGCTGGCGCTCGAACCGGTGCCTGCGCCGGCGCTGACCGAGCCCGTCCCCGTCGTCGTGCCGGCGGAGGTGCCCGCCGTAGGTGCGCTGGCGCCGCCCGAGCCCGTCTTCGCGCCGGTGGAGGCGCCCGCCGTGGCGCCGCCCGCGCCGCCGGCCGTGGGCGCGCCCGACGACGCCGACGCTCCAATCGTCCCGCTGCCGGTCGTTCCTCCCCCTACCGGGACCAGGTCGACGGACGGGTCGACGGCGCCGTCCAAGGTCGGGATGCCCCCGGTCTTCGAGCCATGGCTTCCCAGGTGCGGGATGGCCAACGCCGCGGCGCCGCCGACGGCGAGGACGCCGGTGAGCAGCCCGGCGACGGCGAACTTGGACATGTGGGCAGCGAACATGGCTCCGGTGACTCCTTGGTATCGGGGCGTGCAAGGAGGGTGATCGTCGACGCCGGCGCGCGCGTTACGGGCCGACCCCGTTTTCGGCGTCAAGACGGCCGAGGCCCGCGCCGATAGGACTGGTATGGCGACAGGCGGGCACTTCGACGAGGTGCTCGTAGCCGCGCAGGCGAATGCCGGATGGGCCTTCGAACGCCTTTACGCGTCGCTGGCGCCGGCGGTCAGCGCCTATGTGCGCATGCAATGCGGGCGGGACGCCGAGGACATCACGAGCGAGGTCTTCCTGTCCGCCTTCACCCGCATCGGGGCGTTCGGGGGCGACGAAGCGTCGTTCCGCCGTTGGGTGTTCACGATCGCCCACCACCGGGTCGTCGACGCCCGCCGGGCGCAGGCGCGGCGGCCGAGCCTGGCGCACGAGCCGGCGTCGGCGTTCGAGGCGGTCGAGGGCTCCCGCACCGCCCGCTCGGCGGAGGACGTCGCCATCGAGGGCATGGGGGCCGACCGCGTCCGGACCCTCCTCGCCGGCCTGTCCCCGGAGCAGCGCGACGTCATCGCGCTGCGCGTCATCGCCGACCTCCCGGTCGAGCAGGTGGCGCAACTGCTCGGCAAACGACCGGGCGCGATCCGCGCCCTCCAGCACCGAGCCATCGCCGCTCTGCGGCGGGAGCTGGCGAGCGCGCCCGTAACGACTTGAGGGCTCGGGGCGATTACCCGCTACGGCATGCCCCCACTCCCTGAAACCGACGCGACGCTCGCCGATTCCGTGCTCTCCGGGAGCGCCGGCGGCGGGCTGGGGGATCTTGCGCCCGTGGCCGCGTTGCTCGACGAGTTGCGCGCCACCATCCGGGAACCCGCCTTCTCTCCGACGGCCGAGCTGGCGGCGGTCTTCCGTGTCGGCCTTCCGCCCGGCGCGACGCCGTGGCCCGGCCGGGGGAGACGCGGAGCCCGCCGCGCCGCACACCGCCGGCTCGCGGCCGGTGTGCTCGCCGTGGGCCTTCTCACCAGCGGCGTCGCCGCCGCGGGAGCGGCCGACCTGCTCCCCGGCCCCGCGCAGCGAGCCGCCGCCGCGATCGTGAAGGCGGTGACGCCGTTCGAAATCCCGTCGGGGGCGGCGCCGCCCGCCCCGCCCGCCTCCTCCACGATCCGCCCACAGGCTGCGGCCCCGGCCTCAGCCGTTCCGAGCGCGCCGAACACCCGGGCCTCGGACCCGCCGCAACCTGGTGCGGCGCCGTTCGCCGGCAGCTCGGTCGCGACGACGGTGCGCCTCCCGCCCGGCGGCTCGCCGTCTCCGTCGCCGTCTTCGTCTCCGTCTCCCACGACCGTGGCCCCTCACTCGATCCCGTCCGCCGGGCCCGCCGCGACCGCCGCCACGGCGCCGACGATCGTCGCGCCGAGCCCGCCGACCACACCTCCGCTGCCGGCGCCGACGACCGTGCCGACGACTGTGCCAATCGGGCTCCCCCTCCCCGGGGTGGAAAGGCCCCCCGTGGGTTGAGCATCCGAGGAACGTCTGATGCCGCCCGCCGGGCGGAATCCGACGTTCGCCCGATGCGGCCCGGCGTGCTCGGGGCGCACAGTGGCGCCATGAGCGCACACCCGAATGTCACGACAGTCAACAGCATGACGCAGGCGATCTTCGGCCAGGACAAGGACGCCCTGGCCCGGATCTTCACCGACGACTACACCTTCCACCTGCGGGGCCCCGGCGACTGGTCGGGCGACCACGACGGCGTCGCCGGCTTCCTGGGAGCGATCGGGCGGATCATGGAGGCGACCAACGGCGACGTCCACCTCGACCAGCAGTTCTGCATCGGCGCGGACGGCTGGGCGGCGGAGTTCGAGCACGCCACCCTCGGCCGCAACGGCCAGAAGCTGGAGTCGAAGAACGCTTTCGTCTACCGCTTCGACGGCGACCGCATCGCCGAGATGTGGATGTTCATCGGCGTGCTGCCCGAGCAGGTCGGCAGCTTCTTCGACTGAATGCCATGCTGGTGCGGTGGAGGGCGCCCGCGCCGCACTCGACCGGCGGGAGTGGGGCGCGGCCTACCGGCTCCTCGCCGGCGCACAGACGGTCGAGGATCTGGACGGCCTCGCCACCGCCGCCTACATGACGGGCCGGGACGAAGAGGCCTTCGACTGCTGGGGCCGCGCCCACCGCCTGGCCCTGGAGGCGGGCCAGGCGGTGCGCGCCGTCCGGCTCGGCGTGCCGCTCGTCGAGGGCCTCTTCTTCAAGGGTGACATCGCCCGGGCGAGCGGCTGGGTGTCCCGGTTGCGGCACGTGCTCGACGACGTCCCCGAGGACTGCGTCGAGCACGGCTACCTCGAGACCGGCGCCGGGCTCTGCCGCATCTTCGAGGAGGGCGACATCCCGGGAGCGCGGGAGTCGGCGGCCCGTGCCGGCAAGATCGCCGACCGGTTCGGGGACGCCGAGCTGCGCACCCTGGCCCGCCTGCTCGAGGGCCGCTGCGTGATCTACCTCGGCGACCTGGCGGAGGGCGTGGCCATGCTCGACGAGGCCATGGTGGCCGTCGAGGCGGACGAGATATCGCCCATGGTCGCGGGCGACGCCTACTGCATCGTCATCGACGCCGTGCACGAGCTGTTCGACGTCCGCCGCTGCGAGACCTGGATCGCCTCGTTCACCCGGTGGTGCGACCGCCAACCCGACCTCGTGCTGTACCGGGGCCACTGCCTGCTTCACCAGGCCGAGCTGCTGCAGCTGCACGGCCGTTGGGCGGAGGGCGGGGCGTTCGCCCAGGAGGCGTGCCGGCGGCTGGCGGCGCCGCTCAACCTCATGACCATCGGCGGCGCCCATTACGTCGAAGCCGAGCTGCACCGGTTGCGCGGTGAGCATGTGGCCGCCGAAGGCGCGTACGAGCGGGCCCACGAGTGCGGCTGCGAGCCCCAGCCCGGACTGTCGTTGCTGCGGCTGGCCCAGGGCCGGGTCGATGTCGCCCACGCGGCGGCCCGCCGGGCGCTGGCCCAGGCCGAGGGGCCGATCGCCCGGGCCAAGTTGCTGGCGCCGTGCGCCGCGATCGCCCTGGCCGCGGGGGACGTCGAGGAGGCGCGCGCGGCAGCGGAGGAGCTGGCCGCGGTGGCGGGCGAGCTCGCGTCGCCGCTGCTCCGGGCCCAGGCCGACCAGCTTGGGGGCGCGGTCCGGCTGGCCTCGGGGGACACTGCCGGCGCGCTGGTGGCCCTGCGCCGGGCGCTGGCGGCGTGGTGCGAGCTGGACGCCCCCTACGACGCGGCCCGCACCCGGCTCCTGCTGGCCGACGCCTGCGAGGCGGTCGGCGACCACGACGGCGCCCAGATGGAGCGCAACGCGGCCCAGGCGGCGCTCGATCGGCTCGGCGTCGGCAAGCCGACCCTGCCGGGGGGGCTCACGGAGCGGGAGGTCGAGGTGCTCGCCCTCGTGGCCCGGGGCCGCACCAACCGGGCCATCGCCGAGGAGCTGTTCATCAGCGAGAAGACGGTGACGAGCCACCTCACGCACGTGTTCACCAAGCTGGGCGTGCCGTCCCGGGCGGCCGCCACCGCCTTCGCCTACGAACACGGCCTGGTCGGTTCTACCTGATGCGCCCGGCGCGGTCCGCCGTGGCGGCGGCCACGCTCACCGTGTTGGCGGCCTGCTCGGACGGCGGCCCCGCCCTCCCCGAGGTGGCGGGCGTCGCGGCCTGCGACGCCGTGACCGCCGCCCAGCTCGCCGCTACGCTCAGCTGGGACGCGGGCCCGGCGCGTGCCATCGCCCCGGACGGCGGCCCGCAGCGCGTGATGACGGGGTGCAGCTACGACCGCGTGACGGTATGGGCCGTGGGCCGCGGCGCCTGGCAGCGTCTCTACCTGCTGAAAGGGCGCCAGTACGTGAACGTCGTGCTGGAGGGGTTCCCGGCTCGGTCAGCCGAGCAGCTCGTCCCCGTCGTCGCCGCCGGCCTGCCGTAGCTGTTCCGGGCGCAAGGTCGGGAACAGGACCACGTCGCGGATGTTGGCCGCGTCGGTCAGGAGCATGACCAAGCGGTCGATGCCGATGCCCAGGCCGCCGGTGGGCGGAAGGCCGTACTCGAGGGCGCGCAGGTAGTCCTCGTCCACGGCCATGGCCTCGTCGTCGCCGGCCTCCTTCTGGGCCGCCTGCTCCTCGAACCGGGCCCGCTGGTCGACAGGGTCGACCAGCTCGGAGAAGGCGTTGCCCAGCTCGCGGCCGGCCACGATGGGCTCGAAGCGCTCGACGCAGCCCGGCTTGGACCGGTGCGGGCGGGCGAGGGGCGACACCTCTTGCGGGTAGTCGCACACGAACACCGGCCCCCACAACTTGGACTCGGTGGTCTTCTCGTAGATCTCCAGCACGATCTTGCCCGGCCCCCACGTCGGCTTGAGGGGCACATGCAGCCCGCGGGCGATGGCCCGCAGCTCGTCGGCCGGCAGGGCGAGGTCGACGTCGACCCCCGCCTGCTCCTTGATCAGCTCGACCATGGTGGCGCGCCGCCACGGCGGCGTGAGGTCGAGGTCCTGGCCGCCGTGGCTGAGGGTGGTGGAGCCGGTGACAGCCCGGGTGACGTCGGCCACCAGGTTCTCGCACAGCGCCATCATGTCGGTGTAGTCGGCGTAGGCCTCGTACACCTCCAGCATGGTGAACTCGGGGTTGTGGCGGGGCGAGATGCCCTCGTTGCGGAACACCCGGCCCAACTCGAAGACCTTCTCCATCCCGCCGCCGATCAGCCGTTTGAGGTACAGCTCCCCGCCCGCGATGCGCAGGTACAAGGGCATGTCGAGGGCGTTGTGGTGGGTGATGAACGGCCGGGCCGTGGCCCCGCCCTGGTCGGGCTGCAGCACCGGCGTCTCCGCCTCCACGAACCCCCGGTCCTCCAACCAGCGCCGCACCGCGCTGATGACCTTGGTGCGCACCTGGAAGATGCGGCGCGAGTCGTCGGAGGCCCACAGGTCCACATACCGCTGCCGGTACCGGGTGTCGGGGTCGACCAGGCCGTGCCACTTGTCGGGGAACGGCCGCTGGGTGGCGGCCAGCAGCACCCACTCGTCGGCGGTCACGGACAGCTCGCCCCGCCGGGTGGTGACGACCTCGCCCTTCACGCCGATCCAGTCGCCGATAGACAGCTTGGCGAAGTCCTCGAAGCGGGGGGTCTTGGCCTCGGTGGCGAACAGCTGGATGCGGCCGGACGAGTCGGCCAGGGTGGCGAAGGCGATGGCGCCGAAGTGGCGTAGGAGCATGACCCGTCCCGCGACCGACACGATGGCGCCGGTGTTGGTCTCGGGGGCGAGGCCGGCGTGGTCGACGGCCAGCTGTCCAGCCGAGGCGGTGCGTTCGTACCGGTACGGAAAGGGGTCGGTCACTGGTTCCGTTCGTAGATCAGGCGGAGCCCGTGCAGGGTGAGCCACGGGTCATGGCGCTCGACTGACTCGCAGTAGGGGGTCATCAGCTCGCCCAGGCCACCGGTGGCGACGACCCGGGCGCCGGCGAGCTCGGCGAGGAACCGCCGGCACAGGCCATCGACCGCCGCGCCAAAGCCGTAAAGGGTGCCCGACTGGATCGACTCGACCGTCGTCTTGCCGATCACCCGCTTGGGCGGGGTCAGCTTGATGCGGGACAGGGCGGCGGCACGGGCGAAAAGCGCGTCCAGGCTGATTTCGATGCCGGGCAGGATGGCGCCGCCCAGGTACTCGCCCGCCGCCGAGGTGGCGTCGACGGTGGTGGCGGTGCCGAAATCGACGACGATCACCGGCCCACCGTAGAGATCGAACGCCCCCACCGCGTTGGCGATGCGGTCGGGGCCGACCTCCTTGGGGTTCTCGTACAGGATCGGCATGCCCGTTTTCGTGCCCGGTTCGAGGACCACCAGGTGGGCGCTGAAGTACCGCTCCGCCATGGTGCGCAGGGCCGACGTGAGCCGGGGGACAGTGGACGACACCGCGATCCCGGTCACGTCGGTGAACACCGCGCCCTGCAGGGCGAGCAGCTGGCGGACGATCAGAGCATGCTCGTCGGACGTCCGCTCGGCCGTCGACGCCAGCCGCCACGGCTCGATCAGCGCGTCGCCGCGGTACAGCCCGACCACCGTCTCGGTGTTGCCGGCGTCGACGGTCAGCAGCACGCCAACCCCGCACCCCCGAGGTCTCCGCGCGCCTGGTGTCTATAAGGCCCACTGGCGCGGAAACGTCGCGGGGTCAAAGGTCCAGGCCGATGTCTAAGACGGGGGCCGAGTGGGTGAGGGCGCCGACGGAGATGAGGTCGGCGCCGGCCGCGGCGTAGGCGGCGACGGTGTCGAGGGTGACGCCGCCGCTCACCTCGACCAGGCACCGGCCCGCCACCAGCTCGACGCACAGCGCCACCTCCGCCGGGGACATGTTGTCCAGCAGGACGAGGTCGGCCTCGGCCGCCAGCGCCCGCTTGACCTGGGCCTCGGTGTCGCACTCGATCTGGACGGTCCGGCCGGGCCACAGGTCGCGGGCCCGCTCCACCGCTTCCTCGATGGACAACCCTCCCAGATGGTTGTCCTTGACCAGCACGCCGTCGGACAGCGAGCCCCGGTGGTTGACGCCCCCGCCCGCCCGCACCGCCGCCTTCTCCAGCGCCCGCAGCCCGGGCGTGGTCTTGCGGGTGTCGCGGATGCGCGCCGGGCGGGCCGCGTCGGCGTACCGCCTGGTCAGCGTGGCGATGCCCGACAGGTGGCACAGGAAGTTGAGCGCGGTGCGCTCGGCGGTGAGGATCGACGCCAGCCGCCCGTTGACGAGGGCAAACGGCTCACCCGCCCGCACCCGGTCGCCGTCGGGGGCCAGCCAGGTGACCACCAGGTTGGCGTCGACCTGCCGGAACGCTTCGGCCGCGGCGTCCCGCCCCGCCAGCACGCCGCCGGCACGAGGGACGAGGGCCGCCTGGGCCTTGGCGTCGGGGGGCAGCAGGGCCGACGTGATGTCGCCTAGGGGGCCGAGGTCCTCCGCCAACGCCCGCGCGACGAGTTCGGCGAGGGCCACGGTCACGCGACGACCAACCGGCGCCGGAACGCGGCCGACCGTTCGGGGAAGTCGGTCCGGGTGTGGCAGCCCCGGCTCTCCTCCCTGGCGGTCGCCGCCGCCACCAGGGCGCCCCCGACGGCCGCGAGGTTCTGGGTCTCCCGTGCCGCCCGGGTGTCGGTCGCGGCGGGCGCTCCCAGGGCGGCGGCCGCCTCGGCCAGGGAAGCGGCGTCGCACTCCACGCCCGCGTGGGCCGTCATCGTGCCCTGGATCGCCTCGCGGACCTTGTCGCCGTCCAGGGGCGAGGGCGCCAGGATCGGTGCCGCGATCCGGTCGCCGTCGCCGTCGAGCGCCCGCATGGCGCCGGTCGGCTCGGCCGCCTCCTTGCCGGCGCCGATGGCCTCCACCACCCGGGCTGCGAACACCATGCCTTCCAAAAGGGAGTTGGAACCGAGCCGGTTGGCGCCGTGCACGCCGCTGCACGCTGCCTCGCCCGCGACCCACAGTCCGGGCAGCGCGCTGGCCCCGTCGAGGTCGGTCAGCACGCCGCCGATGCAGTAGTGGGCGGCCGGGGCCACCGGGAGCCACTCGGCGGTCGGGTCGAGCCCCGCCCCCCGCACCGACGCGGCGATGGTCGGGAAGCGGCGGTCGAAGTCCTCCAGGCCGGTGGCGTCGAGCCACAGGTGCTCGGCGCCCTGGGCCGCCATTCGGGCGGTGATGGCGCGGCTCACGACGTCGCGGGGCTGCAGCTCGTCGACGAACCGCTCACCGGTGAGGTCCCGCAGCAGGGCGCCGTGGCCCCGCAGCGCCTCCGACAGCAGCGGTCGGGGCATCGAGGGGTGGTGCAGGGCGGTCGGGTGGAACTGCACGAACTCGAGGTCGGCGACCGCGACCCCCGCCCGCAAGGCCATCGCCACCCCGTCACCGGTGGCCTCGGGCGGGTTGGTGGTGACGGCGTACAGTTGCCCGGCGCCGCCGGTCGCCAGCAGCGTGTGGGTGGCCCGGACGGTCTGGAGCCGCCCGGTGGGGTCGAGTGCGACGACGCCCCGGCAGCGGCCGCCCTCGACCACGAAGTCGAGGGCGAACCACCCTTCCATGACGGCGGCGGCGGTGGCCTCGACCGCGTCCACCAAGGCCCGCTCGATCTCGGCGCCGGTCGCCGCGCCGCCGGCGTGGACGACCCGGGCCACCGAGTGCCCGCCCTCGCGGGCCAATTTCAAGGCGCCGTGGGCGTCGCGGTCGAACACCGCGCCGAGGGCGATCAGCTCGTGGACCCGAGCCGGGCCTTCGTCGACCAGCACGCGCACCGCGTCCACGTCGCACATCTGCGCGCCGGCGGCCAGGGTGTCGGCCAGGTGGAGGTCGGTCGAATCGGGGTCGCCGTCGCCGCCCAGCGCGGCAGCCACGCCCCCTTGCGCCCACCGGGTGGTCGCCTGGGCGAGGTGGCCTTTGGTGAGCACCCCTACCCGGAGGCCCGCATCGCCCCGGGCCCACGCCGCGGCCCGCACGGCCGCCGACAGCCCCGCCACCCCGCTGCCCAGCACCAGCAGGTCGAGATCGGCCAATTCAGGCGTCCGGCTTCACGATCTTCGGGGCGTAGTCGGTCAAGTCGTCCTCGTCGTAGTCGGCGTACGTCAGCACCAGGATCGTGTCGCCCGGATCGACGAGGCGAGCCGCCGCCCCGTTGATGCGCACCTCCCCCGGCGCCCCCACGATCGCGTACGTCTCCAGCCGGGCGCCATTGGTGACGTCCAGCACGACCACCTGCTCCCACTCCCGGATGTCGGCCGCCTGCATCAGGCCGGGGTCGAGGGAGATCGACCCGTGGTACGCCACGTCGGCGCCCGTCACGGTGATGCGGGAGATCTTGGACTTGAGCATGCGGCGGCGCATCATGCGGGCTCGACTCCTAGGTTGTCGATCAAACGGGTGCGGCCGATCCAGGCGGCGATGAGCAGGCGAGCGGGATGGGCGAGGACCCCGTCGAGCGGCGCCAGCGTCTCGGGGTCGCAGACGGCGGCGTAGTCGAGGCGGGCGAGCGGCTCGGCCGCGACCACCTCGGCCATCGACCCGCCCTCGGCGCCGGCCTGCAGCGCCCGGTACAGCACGGTGGCGGCCCGGCGTTCGTCCGCCGACAGGTAGGCGTTGCGGCTCGACAGGGCCAGCCCGTCCGGTTCCCGCACCGTCGGGCACCCCACGACGTCCACCGGGAACGACAGGTCCGCCGCCAGCCGGCGGACGACCAGCAGCTGCTGGTAGTCCTTCTCCCCGAAGTAGGCCCGGCACGGCCCGGCGATGGCGAACAGCTTGGCCACGACCGTGGCCACGCCGGCGAAGTGGCCCGGACGGGTCGCGCCCTCCAGCCCCTCGGTGAGCCCCGCCACCGTCACCGTCGTCGGTGGCGGCCCCGCCGGGAACATCTCGTCCGCCGGCGGGGCGAACACCAGGTCGGCGCCGGCTTCGGCCGCGAGGGCCACGTCCTCGGCCAGGTCACGCGGGTACGAAGCCAGGTCCTCGGACGGCCCGAACTGCAGCGGGTTGACAAAGACGGTGACGACGGTCACGTCACATTCGGCGGCCGAACGCTCGATCAGCGAGCGGTGGCCGGCGTGGAGGGCGCCCATGGTGGGCACCAAGCCGACGGTCTGCCCACGCGACCGGGCCGTGTCCAACTCCTTGCGCACCGCATCGATGCGGTCGAGAACCCGCACAGCGCTCCTTGTCCGTTCCAGCCCGGGCCGACGCCGGTGCCGTTCGTGACTACAAGCTACCGAGCCGGCGGACGGTACCCGTCGCCGTTTCCAGTGCCTCCCGCGGAACGAGGTCGGGGGCCAGGTCGGCCAGCGGCGCCAGCACGAACCGGCGTTCCCACATCCGCGGATGGGGGACGGTGAGGCCACCCTCGTCCACGGTCACCCCGTCGATCCACAGCACGTCGATGTCGAGGGGGCGGGGGCCGTGGCGCTCCTCCGCCGAGCGGTCGCGGCCGGCCGCCGCCTCCACCTCCTGCGCCACCGCGAGCAGGTCGTGCGGGGCGAGCGCCGTGAACAGCGCCACGACCTGGTTCAGGTAGGGCGGTTGCGCGGCCGGGCCGCCCACCGGCTCGGTCTCGTACACCGGGGACACGGCCACCACGTCGGGCAACGCCGCCACCGCGGCCCGCAGCGCGCCCTCCCGGTCGCCCAGGTTCGCCCCCAATCCCAGGAAGGCGCGCCGGCGCCGCAGCGCCAGCCGCACCCCGGCCGAGCCGAGGTCGACGGGCACCGGCGGGCGCAGCTTGCGCACCGAGACGGTGACCGCCGCCACCCGGGCGTCGGCCGCCAGGACCTCCTCGCCCACCCGCTGGGCGAGCCGCTCCAGGAGCCGCCACCGCTCGTCGGTGACCACCCCGGCTGCGACCCGGGCCAGGGCGCCGTAGTCGACGGTGTCGGTCAGCTCGTCCGAGCGAGCCGCCAACCCGAGGTCGACTTCGACGTCCAGGTCGATCTCGAACGGCTGGCGGCGATCCTGCTCCCCGGCCAGGGCGCCGTGGTGGCCGAGGGCGCGCAGCCCCCTCAACTGAACGAGATCTGCCCTCAAACCCCAGGTGGGCGCATGGCCAGGGCCAGCGCCACCAGCTCCCGGCCCACGGGGCCCATCTGGCGCTCGTTGATGCGCTCGACGATGGAGATCGTCTGGGCCGGCGACTTCAGCATCCCCGACCACACCAGGTAGCCGGCGACGACGCCCTGAAGGCGGTCGCCCAGCTCCTCCTGGTGCAGGAGCACCTTCTCGCCGTCGCCCAGCCACTTCCGCAGCCGGCCGTAGACGTCCTCCAAGATCGGCCGCGGGTCGTCGTGAGGCCCGAAGGGGATGTGCTCGCTCACCACCCCGAGCTCCTCGTAGGCGTACAGGTTGTGTGTCGACGGCAGGAGCGAGACCACCCGGGTGAAGCCCTGCTCCCGCAGCCAGATGATCTCCTCCTGGCGGCGCACTCGCCGGTGCGTGCGGGCGTAGCCGCCCGGCCGCTCGCTCACCGCCAGCTTGTCCTTGATGATCCAGGCGAAGTTCCGGGGAACGATCCCCGCGGCCCACTTGCTTTTCACGACGCGACCGCCTTCAGGAGCCGGGCCGCCTCGACGGTCGGCGCCACGTCGTGCACCCGGACCATGGCCGCGCCCTGAGCGAGGGCCCACGCCGCCGTCGCCACCGACGCCTCCAGCCGGTCGTCCACCGATGCGTCGCCGGTGAGCCGCCCCAGGAAGGACTTGCGCGACGTCCCCACCAGCACCGGGAAACCGTCCGCCACCAGGTCGGACAGCCGTCGCAGCAGCCGTAGGTTGTGGTCCACGGTCTTGCCGAACCCGATGCCGGGGTCGACCCACACCTCCTCGACGCCCGCCTGGCGCGCCGCCGACGCCCGTTCCACGAGGTAGCGGCGCACGTCGGCGACCACGTCGTCGTAGTGCGGCGCCGCCTGCATCGTCGGTGGTTCCCCCTGCATGTGCATGGCCACCCATCCCACCCCACACTCGGCCGCGACCGGCCAGAGCGACGCCGACACGTCGTTGACCAGGGTCGCGCCCGCATCGACCGCGGCCCGGGCCACGCCGGCGTGCCGGGTGTCGACGGAAACCCGCACGTGGGGCGCCAGCGCGGCCACCACGTCGACCACGCGGCGGCGCTCCTCGGCCTCGTCCACGGGCACCGCGCCGGGGCGGGTGGACTCGCCGCCGACGTCAACGACATCGGCCCCTTCGGCGATCATCCGCAGGCCGTGGGCCACCGCGGCCTGCGGATCGAACCACCGGCCGCCATCGGAGAACGAGTCGGGTGTGACGTTCAAGACGCCCATGACCAACCGGAGGGGGGCAGGCCCCCCTCCGGGACCTCCCCCCGTTGACGGTGCTCCGGCCGGTCGATCTCGACCGGCCTCCCTCGCCCCGTTCATCGGCAGCCGGAGTGGGCGCCGAAGGCGCCGCGGGCGGCCGCCGAGCTGGACGTCACGCCGCTCCACATCCCTCGTTTCGTGGTGTCGAGCGGTTGCACAGAGGCTCAGTCTACCGACGCACACCTACCGCCGGATGAAGTCCAGGGCCTCATTTCTGGTGGCGACGTTGTCCCGGAACAGCCCGCGGACCGCCGAGGTGACCGTCGTCGTGCCCGGTTTCTGGACGCCGCGCATGGACATACAGAGGTGCTCGGCCTCGATCACGACCAGCACGCCCCTCGGGTTGAGGCTTGTCACGATCTCGTCGGCGATCTGGGTGGTCAGCCGCTCCTGCACCTGAGGGCGGCGGGAGTAGGAGTCGACCAGGCGGGCCAGCTTGGAGAGGCCGGTGATGCGACCGTCGGCGGCCGGGATGTAGGCGACGTGCGCCTTGCCGAGGAACGGGATGAGGTGGTGCTCGCACATGGAATACAGCGGGATGTCCTTGACCATCACCATCTCGTCGTGCTCCGCGGCGAAGGTAACGGAAAGGTGCTGGTCAGCGTTGTCGCGAAGGCCGCAGAACAACTCCGCGTACATGGCCGCCACCCGAGCCGGCGTACGCACGAGGCCCTCACGCTCGGGGTCCTCGCCGATGGCCTCCAGGATCTCCCGCACCGCCCGCTGGATGCGCGCCTGGTCGATGGACGGGCCCTCGATCTCGCCCGCCGGCAGCTCGTGGCCTGCCAGGGAGCACAGGGTGGCATAGGAGATGCCCAGGGTGCGGGCCAGCGCCGCCAGCACCCGGGGCGACGGGGCGTGCACGCCCCCCGCCTCCACCTTCTGGAGGTAGCTCACGGAGATGCCGGCCTCGGCCGCCACGCTCTTGAGCGACCGCCGGACCGCGCCCCGCGCGGCGGCGACGCGCCGGCCCAGGGCGGCGTCGTCGAGCTGTTCCACTGCAGTGGTCATAGTTCCACCGTAGTGGCAACGGGATGGGGAGATTTTTCCGCGGTCAGGCCCGTCTAGGCCGCGCCTTCCAGCCACCATTGCATTGGTACGGAAGTCGGAGGCCAAGCATGACGGAACGTTCCTTTCTCCGGTGGGGCGGCGCATCGGCTGTGCTCGGAGGGGCGCTCGCCCTGATCGGCAACGGCCTGCACCCCCGCTTCGGCGACCTGGACAGCGCCGTCGAGTACCAGCGGATCGCCCGTTCCGGCTCGTGGACCACCGTCCACTTCGTGATCCTCGTGGCGGTGATCCTGGTCACGGTGGGCTTCGTCGCCATCGCCCGCGACGCCGGCAACGCTCCGGACGCAGCGTGGGCCCGCGCCGGCGGGGTCTTCGCCACCGTCGGTGGTGCGGTCGGCGTCGTCTACACCCTCGTCGACGGCTTCGCCTTCCGGCAGCTGGCGCGGGGCTTCTCCTCCTCAGGCCAGGAGTTCGTGTCCGCCTATTGGGGGGCGCAGGCCGTCGACTGGATCCAGAACTACCTCTTCGCCGGCTTTGCCTTCCTGTTCCTGGGCGTCACCCCGCTGCTGCTCGGCCTTTCCCAGCGCGCCCGGGTGAAGTGGCTGGGCGTCGCCGGCGGCGCGGTGACCGCGGCGGCGGGGCTCATGGAGTTCTTCGACGCCAACCAGACGGCGGACGACATCCTCTTCGCCATCGGGTCGGTCGTGGTGACGATCTGGGCACTCGTCGCGGGCGTCGGGCTGTGGCGGTCGAACGCCCCCGAGGCAGTCGCAGCTACGACTTAGAGATCGGCCGTACGTGGCCGTTGCCCGAGGCCAGGCGCACCGGGCGCTTGACGATGTCCCGGAAGATCTCCATGACCTCGGGCGTGTCGAGGGTCTCCTTCTCGATCAGGGCGTCGGCCAGGCGGTCCAGGGTCTTGCGGTGGGTGAGGAGGATCTCGCGCGCCTCGTCGTGGGCCTCGTTTATGAGCCGGCGAACCTCGGCGTCGATCTTGGCCGCGACGTGGTCGGAGTAGTTCGCCTGGTGGCCGAGCTCCCGGCCGAGGAACACCTCGCTGTTCTTCTGGCCCAGCTGCTGGGGGCCGATCTCGTCGGACATCCCGTACTCGGTCACCATGGCCCGGGCGATGGCCGTGGCCTTCTCGATGTCGTTCTGGGCGCCGGTGGTCGGGTCCTGGAAGATGAGCTCCTCGGCCGTCCGGCCCCCGAGCAGCATCGCCAGCTGGTCGTTCAGGGCGGAACGGGTGGTCAGGTACTTGTCCGACGTGGGCAGCGCCAGCGTCCACCCCAGGGCCTGGCCCCGGGCGATGATCGAGACCTTGTGGATGGGGTCGGCGTGAGGCAGGGCGTGGCCTACCAGGGCATGCCCGCCCTCGTGGTAGGCGATGACCCGCTTCTCGTCGTCGGAGATGATGCGGGACTTGCGCTCGGGGCCGGCGATGACCCGGTCGATCGCCTCCTCCAGCTGCGGCATCCCGATCTCTTTGAACCCCCGCCGGGCGCTCAGCAACGCCGCCTCGTTCATGAGGTTGGCCAGGTCGGCGCCGGTGAACCCGGGCGTGCGGCGCGCCAGCACGTCGATCTCGACGCCCTTGGTCAGCGGCTTGCCCCGAGCGTGCACGTTGAGGATGGCCCGGCGGCCTTCGAGGTCGGGCCGGTCGACGACGATCTGGCGGTCGAAACGTCCCGGCCGCAGAAGGGCGGGGTCGAGGATGTCAGGCCGGTTCGTGGCGGCGATGAGGATGACGCCCGCCTTGGTGTCGAACCCGTCCATCTCGACCAGCAGCTGGTTCAGGGTCTGCTCCCGCTCGTCGTGGCCGCCGCCCAGGCCGGCGCCGCGGTGGCGGCCGACGGCGTCGATCTCGTCCACGAAGACGATCGCCGGCGCCGAGGCCTTGGCCTGCTCGAACAGGTCGCGCACCCGCGACGCGCCCACGCCCACGAACATCTCGACGAAGTCCGAGCCCGAGATCGAGAAGAAGGGCACCCCCGCCTCCCCCGCCACCGCCCGCGCCAGCAAGGTTTTGCCCGTGCCCGGCGGCCCGAACAGCAGGACGCCCTTGGGGATCTTGGCCCCCATGGCCTGGAACTTGGCCGGCGACTCGAGGAACTCCTTGATCTCCTGCAGCTCCTCCACGGCCTCGTCGGCCCCGGCCACGTCGGCGAACGTGACCTTGGGCTGGTCCTTGGACACCTGTTTGGCCTTGGCCTTGCCGAACTGCATCACTCGGTTGCCGCCGCCCTGCATGGTGTTCATGACGAACAGGAAGGCGCCCACGAGCAGCAGGAAGGGCAGGAAGGTCTGGAGCAGGGTCCACCACAGCGGGTCCTTCTGGTGGTCGACCTTCACTTCGACGCCGGCGCTGCGCAGCTGCGCCATCAGCGCTGGCGCGTCGTCCTTGACGTAGGTCGTCTTGTACTTCGTTCCGGTCTTCAGCTCGCCGCTGATCGACCCGTCTCGGTCGGCCACCGTCGCCGTCTTCACCACGCCCTCGGTGATGCGCTTCTCGAACTGGTCGATGCGGATCTTCTTCCGCCCGCCGTCGCCGCGGAACACGCCGCCGACGATGATCAGGGCGACGACGCCGACGACGACCCAGAAGGGCGCGCTGCGCGCCAGCCTCTTCATGCGCAAGTCCTCACAGTGGCCTCAAGGGTAACGAGGCTCACGTACCTGTGTGACCGTCCTGAGGACCGGAGTACACGCATACGTACGGAAGGTTGCGGTACTGCTCGGCGACATCCAGCCCGTAGCCGATCACGAACTCCGGCGGGATCCGGAACCCGACGTACTTGAGGCCGGGATCCTTGCGCTGCATCCCTTCCCGTACGAGCAGGGCGCACACTTCCAGCGACGCCGGCTTGCGGGCCTTCAGGTTCTTGCGCAGGTACGACAGGGTCAGGCCGCTGTCGACGATGTCCTCGACGAGGATGACGTCGCGGCCGGTCAGGTCGAGGTCCAGGTCCTTGACGATCCGCACGACGCCGCTGGTCTTGGTCGAGCTGCCGTAGGACGACACGGCCATGAAGTCGAACTCCACCGGGAGCTCGATGGCCCGGGCCAGGTCGCTCATGAACATGAACGCGCCCTTCAGCACGCCGACGAGCAGCGGCGTGCGACCGCCGTAGTCGGCCGTGATCTGCTTGCCCAGCTCGGTGACGCGGGACCGGAGTTGGTCCTCGGCCACGACCACGGGCCCGATGTGGGGGTCCCTGCCGTCAGGAGGCATCGAGCTGTCACGGTAGACGTTCGAGCCGAAGGCCTCCGGGGGCCCGTGGCCGCGCCGCTACGGCGCGATCACCGAGCGGAGAGCGGCCCGCGGCTCACAGGGTGCAGAACTTCGCCACCAACATGTCCCACGCGTCGCGTCCACCCTGTGTCTCGTAGCTCTTGTACGTCCACGAGAAATTCATCAGGATCAGGCGCTCGGTCAACCCCGACTCGACGAAATCCATGGGAATGACGCCGACGCCACTGCGCGCCCTGGGAGCGTTCCATAAGGGTTCAGGCTGCTGCAGTGCGAGGAACCATTGGAACATCAGCGGGTTCATCACTTCCGCATAGGTTTCCGGGAAGTGGGCAAACTTGCCGATACTCAAGAAGTTGATGTACTGGCGGTTGGCGTCAGCGTTGGCGGGATCGCAGCGGGAATCGTACGCCCCTTTTAGGGCATTCAGCCACAACGCCGCCTTGTCGGGGGATGCCGAGAACTCATTGTACGCGTCCTGGACAAACACGTAGCCCCCAACAGGGGTTAACCAACCCGCACCACCGGTGTTGTCGTACTTGTCGTTCAGCGGGGTAAGGTCGAGCCCGAACGGCACGGTGTAGTCCACGGTGGGATCTGTGCCCTCATGCGGGAAGCGGCGCCACAGCACCATCTTCCCTCGGACGTCGTGGAGGGTGGCGTTCACATCCGAGCGCACCACCCACATGTCATCGAAGGTCTTCGACGGAGACAACTGCGCCGCGACATCGGTTGCGATCTTCCGGAACCAGTCCTCGATCGTCGAACCGTCGTACTTGGTGTCGCCTTCGGACTTCAAGGAAATGATGATCGTTTCGTGGTCGTGCGCCAGCAAGAAGTCGTAGCACGTCTTGAGGACTGCGCTGAAGTAGTACTGATCGAGTTTGCCCGCGCCTGGTTCAGGATCATAGACGGGATCGCCGGCGTGGTACATAGCCAGTCCCTTGCTCTCAAACATGATCTTGACGCGTAGATCCAGAAAGCGAACGCCGATATTGAGTTGCTCTTGGATCGTCAAAGACTGGGTCTCAGATCTCTCCGACGTCGTTGTACCGACCAATCCCTTCTTGGCCGCGGAGTCGTGCGTGCCTGGAATGGAAAGATCTTGTATTGCGAGGGAGTCATCGAGCTGGGACATCCACGTAAACTTGTCGTAGTCCCAGGGTGCGGGCGGGTCGGTCTGCTGCCAGGTCATCGGGTGGTCCTCCTGGTTTGCGCTGCGCCGGATGAGGCTCTGCCCCCCATCAGCACGCTAATCGCTCACGCCGAGGGCCTGAACGCGGGGCCTCAGGTGAACTGGACGAGGCCGATGCGGCCCCGGCTGCGGACGACCCGTCGGCCCCCGCCGACGTCGGCGGCGCGCGCCTCGCCCCGGGCGACCGCCAGCACCCGTTCGACGGTCGCCAGGTCGGGGGGGTGTTCGTCACCCGTCGCGGCCGTCAGCCACTTCCGGACAGCCCGGCGGGCGAGGGCCGGGGGAGCGGCGGCCAGCGACCGGGCGTCGGCGGGGTCCAGCTCGCCGGCCAAGGCGTCGAGCAAGGCGGCCTCGGCCCGGAGCACGGCGGCCTGGCGGGCCAGCACGGGCGCCACGTCGCGCTCGGCGATGGACTCGAGCAGCGGCAGCAACTCGGCCCGCACCCGGTTGCGGCGGTGGGCCGGGTCGGCGTTGCTCGGGTCCTCCACCACCGCCAAGCCGAGCTCCCGGCACAGTGCGTGGGTCTCGTGCCGTCGCAGCCCGAGCAACGGGTGACCGTCCGGGCCCATGCCCGCCAGCCCGGCGAGCCCGGCCCCCCGGAGCAGGTTGAGCAGGACGGTTTCCGCCTGGTCGTCGGCGGTGTGGCCGGTGAGCACGCCCGCGGGCAGCGCCGCATAGCGGGCGGCCCGGGCCCGGGCTTCTAGGTTGGGGCCGGGCGCGACCACCACCGACTCGGCCCGGAAGGCGGCGCCGAGGCGTTCCGCGGCCGCCCGCACCACCTCGGCCTCGCCCGCCGAGCCGGGGCGCAGCCCGTGGTCGACGTGGATGGCGGTGACCTGGCACCCGGCGGCCACCGCCAAGACCAGCAGGGCCAGCGAGTCGGCGCCCCCCGAGACCGCGCAGGCCACCGCACTGCCCG
>JAHFUQ010000209.1 GCA_023265045.1 Acidimicrobiia bacterium | reverse complement strand
GACGATGATGGCCACGGGCCGAACTGCGGGTCAAGCGCGGCGATGTCGGCTCGGTCGTTCTCCTGCTTCGACGGTGACGTTCGGACCGAGCAGATCCTCGATCGAGATGGGTTCATCGCATTCTCTGAACTTGGATGTGGACCGACTTGGAGTCCCCGCAGCCACGAACTCCTCTTCGGACCGGTTCGAGATCAGGCTTCACGTTCCGCCGGCGGCGGTCGTCAGCTGGACGGCGGATCAACCAACGCGCGGTCAGGGCAGGTCGAAGTGAGGTAGTCGCGGTGGCGGCGCCTCGCAGTGGCTGGAGCGATCTCGAGCTGGCTCGCGATCTCGGCCCAGCTGTGGCGCTGGCTTCGAGCGGTGGCGACGGCGATGGGCAGCCAGGCGTTGATCTGGGCGAGCAGGCTGGCCATTGCGTGCAGATCGGCAAGGCCGTCGCCGAGGGCCGCCGGCGAGCGCAGGAGCGTGAGCTCGACGATCGCGTCCTGCAGGACGGCAGCGCTGTGGTCGTCGACCAGAGGCCGATCGGCGTGGGTGATCGAATGCCAGTCGAGAATGTCGAAGCCTGGAATCCGAATCTCGGCTGGGTCGTGGCTGATCATTGTGCCGGTCTCCTGTAGTGGGGCGCGGCGGCCTCGTGGCCCCGCCCGGTGGCGTCCTCGCGGTATTCCGGCATGGCTGGGGCCGAGTCAGCGGCTCGGTCTGCTCAGCTGCAGCGTCGCCGTGTGGCTTCCTTGTCGGTCGATCTGGGCGAGCTTCTCCTCGGCTCCGGCCAGGCTGACCTCCAGCCCTTCGACCTCGCCCAGCCACCCTTCCCGTTCGGCCTCGGCGACACGTGCGGTCAGGTTGTCGCGGATCTCGACCAGCCGGGCCCGCTGGGCGGGGTCGGGCCACAGCATCGGGCAACGGACGCAGGCATGCTCGTGGATGCACGGCGTGGAGAACGCTCGGGCACAGGTCCCGATGGACACCTTGCGGCGCTCGAAGTGGCCGAGGAACTCCTGCCATTCCTCCTCGGTGGGGACCCGGTACTCCTCGCTGGGGCGCAGCGACCGCCGCCGAGCAAGGAACCCGAGGTGCGCTTGGATGGCTTCGTCGGGGTACACGGCCTTGTAGCCGAGGGTGACGTTGATGTCCTGGTGCCCGGCGATGATCTGGGCGATGTGGGGAGGCAGGCCGTTCAAGATGGCGTCGGTGATGAACATCCGCCGGAAGTCATGCGGGGTGTAGTGAAGAGGGCGACCATCGACGGGGTCGACCAGCCCAGTCCCGGCGACGGCCGCGGTGAGGATCTTGAGGAGGCTGCTGTGGGCGAATGACCGGTCCTCGCCGTTGACGCGGCGCTGCAACAGCCGCGGCGCCGGCGCCAGCCACACGCGTTCGTAGTCGTCGTAGGTCGAGACGAGCGGCACCGCGCCGTGGCGGTCCCGGCTCCGGCCGATGACCACGGCGAGAACCTCCGCCAGCTCCGGGCTCACCACCAGGAGTCGCTCGGCGTCGGTCTTCGACGGAGCGATCTGCAACAACGGGACCAGCTCGCCGGTGGTGGGGAGCCGGTATTGCACCAGGCTGTGGTGGCTCAGCTCGAGGAGCTCCTCGACCCGGATGCCCGTCGCCCGGAGGATCTCGACGACCGCCCAGGCCCAGAAGGCGTTGCCTTCTTCGGTGGCCAGGTCGCGACGTTTGCCAGTGGCGAGGTCGTCTACCCAGATGCTGTCGGCTCTGGTCCGCCGGGTGAAGGTGGACCCTCCATGGGTGAAGGTTTCGCCCGGCTCGGCCCGACGGCCGGCATCGAGTAGCACTGCGGTCGCCTTGCGTCGCTCATTGACTGCCCGCACGAGGGATGGGAGCGAGGGCAGGCGGGCCCGGGTGCGGGCGTCCATGCGTGACTTGCGCTGGCGCGTGGCCTTGCGTCGGACGCCCTCCTCCTCGCCGACAGGCGATGGCGCCACCCATGCTCCCCAGCGATCGGGGTCCTCGATCGCCCAGTGGGCCAGGTCCAGGTAGAAGGCGCGCACCGGCGTCAGGCACTCCCGGTAGCTGAGCCGTTCGACGACGATCTCGGTTGTCCCCCCGACGGGGGTCTTGACCTTCTTCGGCATGGTCCGCAGGCGATGCTTCCAGGCGCTGGCCACCTCCGCGGGCAGCCGGAGGCTGTCGATGCCGGGATGATGGGCCTCCAGGTCGGCCCAGAAGCGCCTGCCCAACAGGTGGGCGAGGGTTTCCAGGCTGTTGTAGTCGAAGGCGGGCTGGCGCTCCTTGAGGTAGTCGACAAGCAGGTCGCGGACCGGGCGGCACACCAGCCCGCAGCGGTCGATCATCTGCTCGGGGCTGCGCTGGCCGGCGGTGCGCAGCTGGCGCAGGCTCGGCGGCGCCTCCGGGCCGAGGACCCCCATCTCGTGCAGCACCCGGTAGAACAGCGTGGCGCCGTCGGAGATCCCCCCTGGGGCATCGGCCTCGGCCTCGAGCAGCTCCAGGACATCGCCGACGGCGATCTCTGCCAGTGCGCCTCCCTTGGCCGCCATGATCAAGGCGGCCCGGTACAGCGTGTGGCTCCGGGCCTTGGCCGACACCCCGGGGTCGCCATCGCAGTGCTCGGCCAACCGGGTGAACCCTTCGGCGTCCCGAGTGGCGCCGAGGGTGCGGACCAGGGAGCCATTGGACAAAGGGCCCGACACCAGCCAGGCCAGTGAGGGGCGCAGGACCTCGGCGCTGATCGCCGTCCGCTGGGCCACGGCCATGAAGTCCTGGTGCCAGCTGATCGGCTGCGCATGCCCGGCGGCCCACGCCGTGCGGGCCCGCCGCCACGCCATGCCCGCCACGTCGGCCTCGATGTGGCGCCATCGTTGCTGCCAGGTCGCTCCCGGGAAGGCGGCCAGCCATTCGAGGAACAGCTCCACGCCGATGGTCCGCCTGCGCTGGACATCGGGGCGCTCCACTACGAAGGGCGCCGAGGTCAACAGCGCTATCGCCTCGTCCTGGGCCAGTCGCGTCGCCGGCCAGCACGCCGGCGTCGGGCGCGGTGGGAAGTCCTCGGCCATCGCAGCCCGCAGGGCGGCGCGTTTGCGGCCGACGGCGGCCACGGCGGGCCCTTCCGCGGGTCGGTTCACGACGGTGCCGTGCCGAACAGGACATCGAGGGTCTCGGGCCGGTAGCCGGGCGCGGGCGGCGGCGCCACCCGCTCCGCCGCCCGCCGGGTCGCCTCGGCGTGATGGGCCAACAGCCGGCGGATGACGTCCTCCTTGCGGGGGGTCAGGTAGATCTGGGTGGTGGAGAGCTGGGCGTGGCCCAGCACGAACTGGACGTCGGTGAGGGGAAGGGCCGGGTCCTCGGCCATCCGGTAGGCGGCGGTGTGGCGCAGCGAGTGCAACGTCGCCCCCAGGCCGGCGAGAGCGTTGACGCGCTCGAACATGCGATGGGCGCCGTGATAGGTGAGGGGGCGCAGCGGGCGCCGTCGGGTCCACCACAGCGGCTGGCGACGCCCTGGCGGGACCAGCCCGTCCATCTCGAGCTGGTAGAGCCGCAGCCACACGAAGGCGTCGGTGGAGGCGGGCAGCTCCTGGACCGCCCGGGTCCCCTTGCGCACCACGGCGATCAGCTGGCGCTCGGGGCTCACCCCGCCGACGGTGACCGACAACAGCTCGGAAGCCCGCGCCCCGGTCGAGACGTAGAAGGCGACCAGGGCGCGGTCGCGGTGGGAGGGGAGCCGGGCGAAGATCTCGTTGAATGCGACGTCGGGCACCGCCCGGGGAATGCGGGTCGGCACCTTCGCGCGGTAGGCGCCGGCCCGCTCGTTGCGGTGCGGCTCCATCGGGTTGTGGTGGGCGTTGGCCCGACGGTCCCCCCGAGAACGGGCCAGGGGGAAGGGGTTCAGGGCCGGCCCGCTCCCCGCGTCGCAGTGGAAGTCGTAGAAGGCGCGCAGCACCGTCTCGCTGTGGGCGCGCACCGAAGCCGAATAGCGCTGGCCGCCCTCGGCGGGAGCTTTGCTCGGGGTCTCCTCCGGATGGCGCCAGTGCGGCCTCCGCGGCTTGTCGGCCACCGCCAACCACAGCGAGAAGTCCCGGGCCTCGGTCCGCGTCGCCTGGTCCCACGCCACCCCCGCCGCCCAGCAGAACCGGAACCACCGCAGCAGGTCCATGCCGTAGGAACGCAGGGTCGCCGCTGATCGCCCCGCCGCCTGGAGCTCGGCGAACCACGCCGCCACCGCCGCCACCTTCGCGCCCTCAGCATCGAGGAGGCGGTAGGGCGACCACGGGTCACTGCTGGCCACCAGGCGGCCGACCTGAGGAATGACCATCGCCGCCAGGTCTCTCGACGTCTCCTGCGTGGGGCCCATGAGCCGGGGTGTCTAGCACACCCCGGGCTGGATACAAACCCCCTCTGACCTGCTGTTACTCGGTGAGTTGTTCAGTCAATAGGCAGCTCGGGCACGTTCCTCCCAGACCGGCCCGTCGCATGAACGTCCGGCATGCCTCGCATCTCTGGTCGCCGACGGCCCGCTCGCCGCAACCGTCGCATTCGTAGACGGTGATCGGTT
>JAHFUQ010000076.1 GCA_023265045.1 Acidimicrobiia bacterium | reverse complement strand
CCAAGAAGATCAGCAAGACCCAGGCCGTCACCAGCCAGATCGACCACGGCATCGCCGCCGACGACGTCCACATCGGCCCCAGCGACCACGTGCCCTGGTTGGAGGACCGCAAGTGGGCGTTCATCCGCCTGGAGGGGCGCAACTTCGGCGACGTCCCCCTCAACCTGGAGCTCAAGCTCGAGGTGTGGGACTCCCCCAACTCGGCGGGCGTCATCATCGACGCCGTCCGGTGCGCCAAGCTGGCCCGCGACCGCGGCCTGGGCGGCCCGCTGCTCGGCCCGTCGGCCTACTTCATGAAGTCGCCCCCGGTGCAGTACCACGACGACACCGCCCGCGCAATGGTGGATACTTACATCGCCGGCGTCTGAGCGGGCGGGGGTCTGAAACTGGAGGCGGGACCATGCGGAAGCTGTTGGTCGGGCTGGTGGCGGTTGCGGCGCTGGGCGTGACCGGGTTGAGCGGCGTAGCCCGCGCCGCGGTCGCCTGCGGGGACACCATCACGCAGAACACGGTGCTGGACGCCGATGTCGGCCCGTGCCCGTTCGGGGGCGGTTGGGGGATCAAGGTGGGCGCCGACAACGTCACCCTCGACCTCAACGGGCACACCGTGTCGGGGACGTCCGTCGTCGTCCCGTCGGAGGGGGCGGGCGTCTACGTCTACCGGCGCACGGGCGTGACGGTGAAGAACGGGACGGTGCGCTGGTTCGACGGCGGCGTGATCATCGAGGGCGGCAGCGCCAACACCGTCACCGGCGTCACCGCCCGGGACAACATCGGCCTGGTGGGCACGACGAAGTACGCGGACGGCATCGCCATCCTGTCGTCGGTCAACAACCAGATCGTCAACAACCAAGCCGTCCACAACGGCCCGCTGTCCGGGATCGCCATCTACTCCCGCGTGGACAGTGAGCACGCGCGTGACACGTCGGGCGCGTCGACCGGCAACCTCATCGACCACAACCGGGTCATCGACAGCACGCCGGCGCGCAGCCCCTCGAT
Source organism: Acidimicrobiia bacterium (assembly GCA_023265045.1). Classification (GTDB taxonomy): domain Bacteria; phylum Actinomycetota; class Acidimicrobiia; order Acidimicrobiales; family AC-14; genus JAHFUQ01. The sequence goes on along the minus strand of JAHFUQ010000076.1, from coordinate 17,479 downwards.
CAACGACAACGACGGCATCCGCATCGAGACCCAGTCGGAGCTCAACACCATCAGCTACAACACCGTGAGCGGCAGCGGGCTCGACGGCATCTCCATCTTCAGCTTCACGCCCAACAACACCGTCCGGTACAACACCGTCTACAACAACGGGTTCCTCAACCCCTTCCGGCGGCGGGGCGACGGCATCCGGGTCTTCGGCGGGAGCTCGAACACGACGGTGCAGTTCAACCAGGCCTACGGCAACGCCGCCAACGGCATCATCTTCCACGGGGTCTTCAACACGCCGTCGGGGCCGCGCCCGCCCGTGACGAACAGCCGGGCCACCGACAACTCGGCGGTGGGCAACGCGGTGCTGCCGCCCATCGAGATGAGCGAGCTCGGCGGGCCCGTGTACGACCTGCTCGACGGCCAGCCCACGTGCGACAACAACGTGTGGCTGCGCAACCGCTACCACACCGCGTCCCCCGACTGCACGAAGGCGGCCGGCCAGCAGGTCTAGAGTGAGATATGCTGACGTGCCATGAAGGCCGTCCTGCTCGAAGTGCCCGAGCACTTCCTCCAGGAACGTCGACGTCGGGGCGACGACCGCCGCGACGGGATGTGGGAGGGCGTGCTCCACACGGTCCCGCAGCCCATCAGTCGCCATCAGCACCTCGGCGCCGAGGATCGGAGGACAGCGACTACCGGTTGCCCGATCTCGTCTATGTCGACCGCCGAGGTATGGCCCGGGCCGAGGTGGTCGCCGAGATCCGCACGCCGGGCGACGCGCCTGCGGTCACGTGGCAGAGCGAAACAGTGGTGATCACCCCGCTGGACGGGTGAACTAGGGCAGTATTCGCGGTCGTGGGCGTCGGATGGAACCGCCAGCTGCCCAGCCCGGGTGACGCGTCGGCGACCTCCGTCGTCCGCTACGGGCCGGACACCGCCACCGAAGCCGACCTGCGCCTGCTGGGCGCGGTGAGCGGGAAGCGGGTGCTCGACCTCGGGTGCGGAAACGGCCAGGCCGCCATCGCCTTCGCCAAGCAGGGCGCCCACGCCATCGGGCTCGACCCGTCCGCCGACCTGCTCACCTCGGCCAAGAAGTGGAGCGAGCGCGAAGGCGTCAAGGTCGAGCTGCACCAGGGCGACCTGGCCGACCTCGCGTTCATGCGGGCCGACAGCGTCGACGTGGTGTTCTCGGCGTGGGCGTTGGGCAGTGTCGCCGACCTGACCCGGGTGTTCCGCCAGGCCCACCGGGTGCTGCGCCAAGGGGGGCCGTTCGTGTTCTCCGTCCCCCACCCCATGTACGACGTGATCGACGACAACGACCCTGACCAACCCCTGCTCGTGCGCCGCTCCTACTTCGACCGCACGCCCATCGACGAGCAGGGCGCGGGCCCCTTCGCCGACCACCACCACACCGTCGGCGACATCTTCATGGGCCTCACCCGCAACAACTTCCGCGTCGACGCCCTCATCGAGCCGCCGTCGGCGCAGGCGCGCTCGTTCAGCCCGCACTGGCGCGAAGCGTTCCTCTGGCTGCCGCGCACCCTGGTCGTGCGGGCCCGCAAGGAAGGCATCTGACGGGCGCTGACAGGTGGCGGGTGCGGCCCGGCGCCAAGGTCGACCTGGCCTCGATCGACACGCGCAGCCATGACGGCGCGCCCGGCGGCAAGGAGGAGACCGAGGCGACGTTCCCCGAGCTCATCGCCCGCCTGGAGGAGCTCCAGGAGCGGCTGTGGGCGGAGCGGGAGCAGTCCCTGCTCATCGTGCTGCAGGCCATGGACGCCGGCGGCAAGGACGGCACGATCAAGCACCTCTTCCGGGGCCTGAACCCGGCCGGCAGCAGGGTGGCGTCGTTCCAGGCGCCCACCGAGATCGAGCTGACCCACGACTTCTTGTGGCGCGTCCACCAGGTTGCCCCGCGCCGGGGCGAGACCGTCGTGTTCAACCGGTCCCACTACGAGGACGTGCTGATCGTGCGGGTGCACAACCTCGTGCCCGAAACGGTCTGGCGGCCGCGGTACCAGCACATCGTCGCCTTCGAGGAGACCCTCGCCGCCGCCAGCGCCCACGTCGTCAAGGTGTTCCTGCACATCTCCAAAGAGGAGCAGGCGCAGCGCTTCCGCGACCGGCTCGAGGACCCGACCAAGCGCTGGAAGTTCCGCCTGGGCGACGTCGAGGAGCGCAAGCGCTGGGACGACTACCAGGCCGCCTACACCGAGGCCATTGAGCGAACGTCGACCAAACACGCCCCGTGGTACATCGTGCCCGCCGACCGCAAGTGGTACCGCAACTGGGCCGTCAGCCAGATCGTCCTCGAGACCCTCGAGGCGATGAACCCCCAGTACCCCCCGCTGACGGACGACCTGACCGGCGTCGAGATCGTCTAGGCGCCTGCTGAAGTATCGCTTCGGCTGCTCCGCAGCCGAGCGGCTGACCAGCGCATTTCGTCGCTGACCACGGTCGTCAGCCGCCCACTACCGCTTACATCAGCAGGCCCCTAGGCGCTCGGCGCCATCGCCGCCTCCAGGCGCGCCGCCAGTTCCGGGGGCGCAGCGGCCAGCACCGACGCGCGCGCCCGGGCCAGCTCGGAAGGACCGGCCACGAAGTGCCGGTACTCGAAGTGCTCCCACCGCAGGCACTCGACGGTTTGGGGCACGTGCTTGGCGATCGTCTTCCACGCTTCGAGCTCGTGGTCGAGCCCTTCGGCCCGCCGCAGGCCGTCGGCCAGGTCGAAGTTCCCGTCGTCGACGGAGGCCCGCTCGCGGATTGCGAGCAGCGTGGCCAGGCGCAACTCGTCGCTCGGCCCGTCCATGTCGTGGATCGAACGAGCGGTGGGGTTGAGCAACAGCACGAGCAGGTCGTCCGGGTTCAGCGAGAACGCCCGGCCGTCCAGCTCGTCCTGGTGCTCGAGCATCTCGGCCAGCACCGGCGCGAAGATTTCGACCCGCAGCGAGGTCGACGGGTCGCGCGCCGCGGTGGTGTGCTCGAGGCACTGCGACGTGTTGCGCACGTCGAAGAAGGACCAGTCGTGGTACACCCGAAGGTCGTTGGGCGGGCCTCCGGCGTAGATCAGTGGTCGGTGGGCGTGGTCCTCGACCAGGGCGGCGTACTCGGCGGGGGACTTGCACACGGCGGCGTCCGCGTCACTCCGCGGCTCTCGCACCCGGAACGGCTCCCAGCCTTCGAGCGCGAACAACCGGGCCAGGTGGGTCTTGCCGACGCCCGAATGGCCGAGGATGCAGACACGCAGCACGGGCGGCAGGCTACCCGGGCCGTTCGGGGGGGCAGCCGCTCAGGCGCAGTGCCTGAGGTCGCCCGGCAACGGGTTCGAGATCTTCGCCCTGGGACTGGACAACTTCGCCTGCGCCCTGTCGGCGTCCCCTAGCCGCCGCTACCCTCTTCGGGCTGACGGAACCCGAGCAGAGGGGGCGATTCATATGAGCAGCGGCACCATCGAGGACCTGCGTGCGTCGATGGGTGGACCGGTGATCGGCCCGGACGATGCGGACTACGAAGACGCCCGCAGGTTGTGGAACGCGGACATCGACCGCCGCCCGGCGGTCATCGCCCGCTGCACCTCGGCCGCCGACGTGGTGGCGGCGCTGGCGTACGCCCGGGAAAACGGGCTGGAGATCGCGGTGCGCGGCGGCGCCCATAGCATCCCGGGCGCGTCGAGCGTCGACGACGGCCTCGTCATCGACCTCAGCGCCATGAACCAGGTGACGGTCGACCCCGAGGCGAGGCGGGCCCGGGCGGGGGGAGGCGCGCTGCTCGGCGACCTCGACGCCGCCACGCAGGCGCATGGCCTGGCCGCGCCCGCAGGCACCGTCAGCCACACCGGCGTGGGCGGCCTGACCCTGGGCGGCGGCATGGGCTGGCTGACCCGGATCGGCGGCCTTTCCATCGACAACATGGTCTCCGCCGAGGTGGTCACCGCCGACGGCCGCATCCTGCGCGCCTCCGACGACGAGAACGCCGACCTGTTCTGGGCCATCCGGGGCGGCGGCGGCAACTTCGGCGTCGTGACCGAGTTCGAGTTCAAGCTCCACCCGGTGGGGCCGATGGTCCGCCTCGGCATCCTCTTCTGGGGGCTCGACCAGGGCGCCGAGATGATGCGCCTGGCGCGCGAGGTCGTGCCCGCCCAACCGAGGACCATCAACATCGTCGTGGCCGGGCTGAGCGCCCCGCCGGAGCCGTTCGTGCCCGCCGAGTTCCACATGCGGCCCGGCTACGCCCTCATCGTCGTCGGCCTCGGCGCGCCGGAGGAGCACGACGCGGTGATGGCGCAGTTGCGCGAGGCGCTGCCGCCGTTGTGGGACTTCGCCGACACGCTGCCGTTCGTCGCCCTCCAGAAGATGCTCGACGAGGCCAACGATTGGGGCCGGTTCGCCTACGACAAGGGCACCTACCTCCCGGACCTCACCGACGGGGTCATCCAGGCCGTCACCGAGCACCTGCCGGCCAAGGCCTCACCCCTGTCGGTGATACTCATCTTCCGGCTCGACGAGGCGTACTCGGAGGTCGCCGACGACGCCACGGCGTGGGGCGGTGGACGGGCGCCGTGCTACTCGGTGTTCATCATCGCGGTCTGCCCCGTCCCCGAACTCCTGCCGCCCGACCGGGCGTGGGTGCGGTCGGTCTACGACGCGCTCAAGCCCCATTCCATCGGCATCGGCAGCTACGTCAACGCCATATCCGACGACGAGCCCGACCGGGTGCGGGCCGCCTACGGCGCCAAGTACGACCGGCTGGCCCAGATCAAGCGCGAGTACGACCCCGACAACATCTTCCACCGCAACGCCAACATCAAGCCCGCGTAGCGAGCGCCGGACGTCGCGGCGGCGCCGTGCCGGGACGTGGATCGACTCGTGGTGCGCGGCCTCTTCGTAACGTCCGGCGTTGCCAAGACGCCGAATGTTGAAAGGGCTCGCCGTAGCCGTTACCCCGTGGTGGCTCGGTAGAAGTAGTAGTCGGCCGTGTAATAGACCGCCGCGGTGGCGCCGTTGGCGCACGCCCCTGCGGGCGCCACGCCGCCGGTGGTGCTCAGGCGCTGGATGAAGGTCGTGGGCAGCAGGACGCCGCCCGCGGGGCCGCTCGTGGTGGTGCTCAGCAGCAGCCATTGGATCGACCCGTTGGGACTGGGCGCCCCCGCGACCCGCGTGCCCACGGCGACGCTGTGGTCCGGGGCCTGCCACGACGGGCCGGCGTAGTGGGTCGCCACCGGGAGCCCGGCGTCGTCGAACAGGCCGGCGTAGGGATAGAGCAGGGTCCAGGCCGCGTTCTGGCACCCGTAGACCTGGTAGCCGCGGGCGTGGCCGACAAGGAACAGCGAGTTCCCCGCGGGGACGGCGATGGCCGGCGGGATGGCGACCGCGGCGTTCACCGGCTGTCCCATCACCAGGATGACCGCCGTCGTCGACGCCAGCGCCGCCGAAATGGCCCGACTCCTCAAGGTGTGCATGGCGCGGATGCTACGCCTGGCGCTGTTTGCGCTGTTCGTCCCACCAGGCGTCGAGGCGGCGGTAGGCCTCCTCCTCCCCGAGGGGGCCCTCGTCGAGGCGCAGCTCGAGGAGGAAAGCGAGCGCCTGGCCGACGGCGCGGCTGGGGCCGATGCCCAGGTGCTCCATGACCTGGTTGCCGTCGAGATCGGGGCGGAGCGAGTCGATCTCCTCCTGCTGGCGCAGCTCGTCGATACGCAGCTCGAGGGCGTCCATGCGGCGGGACAGTTCCTGGGCCTTGGCCTGGTTGCGGGTGGTGCAGTCGCAGCGGGTGAGCTCGTTGAGGCGGGCCAGGAGGGGGCCGGCGTCGCGGGCGTAGCGGCGCACGGCGCTGTCGGTCCACTCCTCGCCGTAGCCGTGGAACCGCAGGTGCAGCTCGACCAGCCGCCGCACGGCGGTGATGTCCTCGACGGAGTAACGCAGGGCGCGCATGCGGGCTTCGGCCATGCGGGCGCCGACGACCTCATGGTGGTGGAAGGCCACGCCCTCGGGGCCGAAGGAACGGGTGCGGGGCTTGCCGATGTCGTGCAGGAGGGCGGCCAGGCGCAGGATCCGGTCGGGGCTGGCCTTCTCGACGACGGCGATGGTGTGGCCCAGCACGTCCTTGTGGCGGTGGACCGGGTCCTGTTCGAGCGCCATTGCGGGAAGCTCGGGGAGGAACTCGTCCGCCAGCCCGGTGTTCACGAGGAACCAGAGGCCGGCGCCGGGCCGGTCCAGGACGAGCAGCTTGTCGAGCTCGTCGCGGATCCGTTCCGGGGAGACGATGGCGAGCCGGTCTTTCATGGCCGTGACCGCGCCGACCAGGGCGGGGTCGGGATCGAGCCCGTAGCCGGCCATGAAGCGGGCCGCCCGCAGCATGCGCAGGGGGTCGTCGGCGAAGGACTCCTCGGGCGCCAGCGGCGTGCGAAGGCGGCCGGCGCTGAGGTCGGCGATGCCGGCGTGGGGGTCGATCAAGGTCAGGTCGGGCAGGGACAGGGCCATGGCGTTGACGGTGAAGTCGCGCCGGGAGAGGTCCGCCTCGACGGCGTCGGCGTAGACGACCTCGGGCTTGCGGGAGTCGGGGGCGTAGGCCTCGGCGCGATGGGTGGTGATCTCGTAGCGGCGGCCGTCCTTGAGGGCGGCGATGGTCCCAAACCGCTTGCCCTGGTCCCAGAGGGCGTCGGCCCAGCCGGCGAGGAGAGCTTCGATGTCGTCGGGGCGGGCGTCGGTGGTGAAGTCCAGATCCGGGGTGTCGTCGGCGCGACCGAGGATGGCGTCGCGCACGCTGCCGCCCACGAGGTACAGCCGGCGGCCGGCCCGCGCGAAGCGCTCGGCGAGGGGCGTAACCTCGGCGAGCAGGGGCTGGAAGCGGTCCGGAACCACGAGGGGAGGTTACGAGGCGGGCGCGATGCAGCGCGCGGGCTTTCAACCTGGCAATCTCTGTCGTCCCGTTGATGCGGTGGGATCCCGAGCCTGGGTTCAGAGAGGAGCCGAATGCGCTCGAGAGTGACGAATCGTCGACAGTACCGACGGAGCGCAACGCCGTTCGTCCTGTTCCACTTCGTCCCGCTGCTGGCGTTGCTGACCGGGGTGACCAAGACCGCGCTCGTCCTCCTGGTCGGCCTGTACGTGCTGCGCATGCTGGCCATCACGTGCGGCTACCACCGCTACTTCTCGCACCGGACGTACAAGATGAACCGGGCCATGCAGTTCGTCGTCGGCTTCATCGGGACGACCGCGGCCCAGCGAGGGCCCATCTGGTGGGCCAAGTACCACCGTGACCACCACAAGTACGCCGACACCGACCGCGACCCGCACACGCCCAAGGACGGCTTCTGGTGGAGCCACATCGGCTGGGTGCTGTCGGGTGACTTCCACGATTGCGACTACCGCGGCATGGAGGACCTGACCAAGTACCCGGAGCTGGTCTTCATCAACAAGCACGACTGGATCGGGCCGTGGGTCCTGGGGATCCTCTGCACCGTCGTCGGCGGGTGGAGCGGCCTCGTGCTCGGCTTCTTCGGCTCGACGATCGGCGTGTGGCACGCCACGTTCTCCATCAACTCCCTCACCCACCTGGTCGGGCGCCGGCGCTACGCCACTCCGGACACGAGCCGCAACTCGTTCGCGCTGGCCCTCGTCACCATGGGCGAGGGGTGGCACAACAACCACCACCACTACCCCCGGTCCGTGCGCCAGGGGTTCTTCTGGTGGGAGGTCGACGCCGGGTACATGCTGCTCAAGGTCATGTCGTGGCTTCACGTCGTCCACGACATGCAGTACCCGACCCCCGCATCGATGCAGGCCCGGCTGATCCGCACAGGCCAGTTCGACGTCGGCCGGTTCCGCCAGCATTTCGACCGGGCCGTGCACATCCTGCCCGAGGAGGCGACCCACGTGCGCGAGCTGCTGCGGGAAGCGGCCGACCAGGCCGCGACCATGGCCTCGACGTCGACGCGCCGCAGCCGGGTCCAGACCTAGGCCGGCCTCGTGGACTGGACGCTCGAGGTCGTCGTGTTGCCCGTCAGCGACATCGATGCGTCCGTGGCGTTCTACCGCGACCAGGTCGGGTTCGACCTGGACCACGACACCCGCAACGAGCACATGCACGTGGTGCAGCTGACGCCGCGAGGCTCGGGCTGCTCGATCGTGTTCGGGGACCTGCCGCCGCAGCGGGAGATGGCGCCCGGGTCGATGCGGGGCCTCCAGCTCGTCGTGGCCGACGCCGAGGCGGCGCGCCAGGAGCTAGTCGAGCGGGGCGTGGGGTGCAGCGAGCTGATGGTGTTCTCACCCGACGACGGCGGGACGTTCTTCGGCTTCAGCGACCCCGATGGCAACACTTGGGCCGTCCAGCAGCTGAAGGTGCGCAGGGACAAGCCGTTGATCCCGCCCGAGCACCGGGGCCGCTTCGGGGCGCCGTAGGACTTTCGCGGCGGCCTGTCGACCGGTGCGGTCGCTTGGACGCCGAATGTGCGTACGACGCCGCAAAGCGGGCGGCGGGCGGCGGGCGTTAGAAGATCGCGAAGAAGGCGACGGTCGCAGCGGGGATGACCAGCCAGCCCAGCGCCGTGACGACGATGGCGATGGCGGCGAAGGCGCGCGAGTTGTCGCGAGGCGGGCGGCCGCACCAGCCGACCGTCTCCCACAGACCAGCGAGGGGCCTGTCCATGGTGAGGCGGATGCGGCGACTGGCGATGGCGGCGCCGTGGAGCACGACCCACGACAGCGCGGCCAGGAGCAGGAAGGTCACCACCCCGGCCACGATCAAGGCCCCGCGGGAGCCGAAGGCGTTGCCCGCCGCCCCCCGGAACAGGGTGCTGACGGACGAGACGGCGGCGCCGCCCGCGAGGAACGTGGGGATGCTGCTGGCCTTCTTCTTGTAGGCCGGCGTCGCCCGCTCGACGTCGAGGCGGGCCCTGACCATCGACATGCGCGAGGGGTCGTGGGCGGGCATCCACGCCAGCCGCCGGGCGTAGAGGTCCCGAACCGAGTCGATGACCTGGCCCTGGTAGCCGCGCACGATGATCTGGATGACCCGCTGGGCGCCGAAGCGGGCGGCGCCGGTCAGCGGCCCGGCCCGCAGCTGGCTCGGCTGGCGCGCCCCGTGGCGCGCCAGCACCTCGAGGGCGTGCATGGCCAGGGCGTGGGCGTCGAAGAAGCGGTCGGGCAGGGCGAGGGTGCGGGGCGCGGCGAGGTCGCGCAGAATCTCCCGCTCGACCTTCCCCTGGCCGCCGAGCTCGTTGAGGATCTCGTCGCTGGCCGCGTCGTCCTCGTAGAGGAGGCGGAACTGCTCGAGCCGGCTCCCCAACTCGTCGACGATGAGCGGTTCGTGCTCCTCGCGCGCATCGCTCACGCGGCGAAAGTTACGCCCGCAGGCGGGCCGCCGCTTCGACCACGTCCATGCCCGGTCCGCCGGACGACGGCCCCTCCGCCGGGGTCTTCACATCGGGCGCCGGAGGCACGACGTCGTCGCGTCCCGCCAGGGCGGCGACGCAGGCCGCCGCGGAACGAGCCACGGCGTCGGTGTGGTAGCCGCCTTCGAGCACGACCACGCACCGCCCAGGCGGCGCCAGGGCCATGCACCGGCGGGTGAGGGCGGCGAAGTCGCCCGCCGTCAGGCCCATTGTCTCCTCGAGGAGGATGTCGTCGCGGTGGGAGTCGAACCCGCACGACACCAGCAGCCAGTCGGGCCGGAAGGCGGCCGCCGCCGGCGCCACGACCTCGTCGAGGGCGGCCTGGTAGACGTCGCCCGTCGCTCCCGCCGGGAACGGGAAGTTGATGGTGTACCCGTCGCCCGCGCCCACGCCCGTCTCCTCCAGCCGGCCGGTGAAGGGGTACAGCGGCCACTGGTGGAACGACACGTACAGCACCCGGTCGTCGGCGTAGAACGTGTCCTGGGTGCCGTTGCCGTGGTGCACGTCCCAATCGACGATGAGCACCCGTCCCTCCACCGCGGCGGCGGCCACGGCGACGTTGTTGAACAGGCAGAAGCCCTGGGCGTGGCGGGCGGTGGCGTGGTGGCCGGGCGGGCGGACGGCGCAGAACGCAGGCCCGCCCCGGCGCACCGCGTCGATGGGGGCGCCGGCGGCGGCGAGGGCCGCGTCCCACGAGCCCGGCCCCGCGCCGGTGTCGAGGGTGAGCCAGCCGCCGCCCTTGGCGCAGAACCGGCGGATGCCCTCGATGTACTCGGGGTCGTGGATACGGGCGAGCTCCTCGACCGTCGCCGGGCGGGGGCGGTCGAACACGGCGTCGTCGCCCAGACCCGCGCGCTGGATGCCTTCGACCGCGGCCGTGACGCGGGCCGGGCGCTCGGGGTGCCCGGGGCCCGAGTCATGCTCCAAGCAGGCCGGATCGGTCAGGACGAGGACAGGCGGCATCGCACTTGGCAAGCTAACGCCCATGACGAGCCGGGCGTTGCGGCGGGCGCTGGTGGCCGACCTGGAGCGTCTCGGCGCGGTGCGCTCCGCGACCGTGCGAAAAGCGTTCCTCGCCGTGCCCCGTGAACTGTTCCTACCCGAGGTCGCGGCGCGCGAAGGGTTGGCGCGGGTGTACGCCAACGAGGTGCACGTCACCAAGCGGGACGCCCGGGGCTGGCCGATCAGCTCGTCGTCCCAGCCCACGATCATGGCCGAGATGCTCGAGCGCCTCGACGTGCGGCCCGGCCACCGGGTCCTCGAGATCGGGGCCGGCGCCGGCTACAACGCCGCCCTCCTCTCGACGCTGGTCGGCCCGAACGGAAGCGTGACGTCCGTCGAGATCGACCACGACCTGGCGACGCGCGCCGCGGCGGCGTTGCGCGGCGGCGGGTATCCGGTGCGGGTGGTCGTCGCCGATGGTGAACTCGGCTTGCATGGCGAGAGGCCGTTCGACCGCATCATCCTGACCGCCAGCGCCGACCGCGTGGCCCCGCCGTGGTTCGAGCAGCTCGCGCCGAGCGGGCTCATCGAGCTGCCCCTGCGCAGCCTCGGTGACGCGCCATGGGACATGGTCGTCGTCACCTTCCGCAAAGAGCCGGACCACCTGCGCTCCGTCGGCGTCGTACTGGGCGGGTTCATGCCCTTGCGGGGCGTGGGCGGCGGCGCCGTCTCCGCGGGTGCGCCCCCGAGCGTCCACGTGGCTGATGTGATCGAGGGGAAACGCCACCTGCACGCCGACCTGGTCGGCCCCGGATTGGCCTCGATGACGGCGTCGGCTCGCCGGCGCCTGGCGGCGTTGGCGCTCAGCGCGCCCCGGGTGCTCACGCTGCGCCTCGACGGCCCGGCCCACTCGACCGTGCTGCCGTTTGTCGCGATGAGCCGTCCGCCACGCGGGCTCGTCCTGGTGCGGCACTGGCGCGAGGAGTTCCACGGGCGGCACTGGTGGGGCTTCGGTCTGGCCTCGCGCGACGGGCGCAGCCTCGCGGTGGCGACAGGCGGGCGCGAGCCGCTCTGCCGGGTCGAGCGGTATGGGGACGGGCCGGCCGTCACTGGGCTCGATTCGGTGCTGAACCAGTGGAAGGGGGCCGGACGCCCGAGCACCGACGATCTCGTCGTGCGAGCCTGGACTGACGGCCGCATCACCGTAACCTGGAGCGGTGGCTACCCGGTCCGCCCTCCTGGAATGGGGGCGGGAGCGCGTCCGGGTCGGGCGGTGGCGCGGCGACGGGCAGGTGGCCGTGCTGTCCCCCGCTCCTGACGGCCCGCTGCCCTCGGCCATCTTCCTCCAGCGCTGCCTGACGACGTTGGCCGAGGACGGCTACACGTCGGTGGTGACGGCCGCCTTGACCGCGCTCGAGCAGCTGCCGTTCCTCGCCGCCGGGTTCGAGGAGCACGAGCAGCTCCGCCTGCTGACCCACGACCTAGTCCTGCTCGGAGTGGGGCCGGATGCGCTGCTGCGGCGCGCCCTCGACGGCGACCGGCCGGCGGTGCTCGATGTCGACGCCGCCTCCTTCTCCCCCTTCTGGCAGCTCGACGTCTGGTCCCTGCAGGACGCCCTCGACGCCACTCCCTTCACCCGGTTCCGGGTTGCGGTCGGCCCCGACGGCGAGCGGGGCGCCGTCATCGGCTACGCCATCGGGGGCCGCACCCAAAAGCGGGGCTACCTGCAGCGCCTGGCCGTGCACCCCGCGTGGCAGGGCCGCGGCTTCGGCGCCGCCCTCGTCCTCGACAGCCTGCGCTGGATGCGCCGCCGGGGCGTGGAGCGGGCCGTCGTCAACACCCAGTTCGCGAACGAGGCCGCGTATGGCCTCTACCTGCGGCTCGGTTTCCGGGAGGCGCGGGAGGGCTTGGCCGTCCTTCGCCGTGAGCTGTCGTGAGACGGGCGCCGGCCTCCGTGGCCCGAACGTGCACCGCGGCGGGCGCGCTGGTGGCCGCCAGCCTGGTGTGGGGGGCGGCCGCCCACGGCGCGGGGGCGCAGGCGCCACCGGTCCGCCGGCTCACCCTGGCCGCCCAGACGCCGTACGTCACGGCTGCGCCGGGCGACTTCGCGCTGCGCTTGCGCATCGGCAGCGGGTCGCCGGCGCCGACCGACATCGCCGTCACCATCTACCGCCCGGTGCAGACCCGGTCCGAGTTCGCCGAGACCTTGCGCGACCGGATCAGCCGCTCGGCGGCGGCGCCGACATCGGTGTTCCCCCTGGCCGCGACGTCCATGGAGACGAACGGCGACATGACCGTCCACGTCCCCGTCGACCTCGGCGCGGACGACGGCGTCTACCCGGTGCGCGTCGAGCTGCGGGACCGCACCGGCACCGCCCTCGAGCGGTTCGTGACCCATCTCGTGTACCTGGCCGGAAGCCACACCGGACCCAAGCTCGGGCTGGCGCTCGTGGCGCCGGTGCGCAGCAGCGTCACACTGGGGCCGGACGGGCCGCGCCAGGCGCCCGACCTCGACGACGTCGTGACCTCGATCGCCGCCCTGGAAGCCAACCGCGCCCTGCCGTTCACCCTCGACATCTCCCCCGACACGGTGGCGGCCCTCGACGCCAGCGACGAGGAGCGGGCCGGGCGCGCCCTCGACTCGCTGCGGCGGCTGGCCGTCGACCACCCCCTCGCGGGCGCGCCGTACGCGCCGCTGAGCCTGCCCACCCTGCTCGGCCCCGGGCTCGGCGACGAGATCACTGCCCAGTTGAGCCGAGGGGCGGGCGTGCTGTCGACGGCGCTGCGGACCCGGCCCGACGCCCGCGTCTGGATCGAGAGCCAGGCCCTCGACCCCGAGTCGGTGGACGAGCTCGTGCGCCGGGGGGTGGAGCGCGTGGTGGCAAGCGACGCGGTCCTCGAGCCGGTGCCCGACCTGAGCCTGACGCTGAGCCGGCCTTTCGTGCTGGCCGGGCGGGAGGAGGACGTGCCCGCGGTCGTGGGCGACGCTGGGCTGTCCCAGTACTTCAACGCCGAGCCCAGCCAGGTCCTCCAGGCCCAGCACCTGCTCGCCGACCTCGCCGTGGTGTGGCTGGACGCGCCCGCCACCGACCGGCGGGCGGTCGTGGCGATGCCCCCGGCAGGCTGGCGTCCGACCCGCGCCTTCCTCGACACGTTGAGCGCGGCGCTGGCCCAGAGCCCGGTCGCCGAGGCGGTCTCGCTCGACACCGTCTTCACGGGCGTGAAGCCGGCTATCACCGGCCGGGGCTCGGCGCTCGTGCGCCACCCCGCCAACACCCCCGCACCCGCCATGGCCGAGATCGCCGGAGAGGTGCGCCAGGCCCGCGACCGGCTGACGTCGCTCGGGGAGGTCCTGGGCGCCGCCACCCCCGACACGACGCTGCTGGACGACCGCCTGTTGGTGGCCGAGTCGGCGGTGCCGCCCACGGTGAAGGCGCGCCAGGCATACCTGAGCGCGGTCGAGACGGGCATCTCCGACCACCTGTCGGCCATTCAGATGCCCTCGGGACGCTCGATCACCTTGACGGCGCGCCGTGGGCAGATACCGGTCACGTTCCAAAACCGCACGGGGCTGCCGGCGCACGTGGTGGTGACGGTGCAGAGCGAGAAGCTGGAGTTCCCCGACGGCGCGTCGCGCCCGCTCGAGCTGGCCCGGCGCAACACGACGGAGCGGTTCTCGGTGGTGTCGCGAACGTCGGGCGCGTTCCCCCTCAGCATCACCCTGAAGTCCCCCGACGGGAACCTGTTGATCGGCCAGGCCCGGCTCACGGTGCGCTCGACGGCCACGTCGCGCGTGAGCCTGGCCGTCTCGGCCAGCGCCGTGGTGTTCCTCGCCGTGTGGTGGGGCCGCCACATCGTGCGCGGCAGGCGCGCCCGGAGGCTGGTGCCCGCGTAGGCTGCGCCCTCCATGGCCGGCATACGCATCGTGACGGACAGCAGTTGCGACCTTCCCCCCGCGCTCTGTGAGCAGCACGGGATCGGGGTGGTGTCGCTGACTATCCGCTTCGGCGAGGAGGAGCTGGTCGACCGCGTCGACTTCACGCCCGCCCAGTTCTGGGAGCGGTGCGCGGCCTCGCCGGTGCTGCCGGAGACGGCGGCGCCCTCCCCCGGCGCGTTCGAGGCCGCGTTCCGCGCCGCCGCCGACGCCGGGGCCGACGGCGTGGTGTGCGTCAACATCTCGTCCAAGCTGTCGGCGACCAGCCAGGCCGCCGAGGCCGCCGCCCTGCTCGTGGCGGACGCCATCCCGGTGCGGGTCGTCGACTCGGAGTCGGTGACCATGGGCCTGGGCATGATCGTGCTGGCCGCGGTGCGGAGCGCCGAGGCGGGGGGGACGCTGGACGACGTGGCGGGGGCGGCGCGGGCGGCGGCCACTCGCTGTCGCGTGTTCGGGACGCTGGACACGCTGGAAAACCTCAAGAAGGGCGGGCGCATCGGCGGGGCCAAGGCCTTGGTGGCGTCGCTGCTGTCGATCAAGCCGGTGATCGTGGTCGAGAACGGCAAGGTCGAGGAGGGGGCCAAGCCGCGGACCCGGTCGCGGGCGATGAAGTACCTGGTCGAGCGCATCACGTCCGAGCCGGGGACGATCGAGCACCTGGCGGTGATGAACGGCGGCGCGCCCGACATCGAGGCCTTCCTCGACCTGCTGGCGCCGGTGTTCCCTCGGGACCAGATCGTCCTCGCTGACCTGGGCGCCGTCATCGGCGCCCACAGCGGCCTCGGCACCATCGGCATCGCCTACCTCGTGGCGTAGGCGGGGCGGCGGGCGGCGGGGGCGGCGGGGGCCCGCGTGGCGCGGCGCCGGTTGCGCAGCCCACCCGGTACCGTTGCCGTCGGTGCCCGACTCATCCCGGATCGATGCCGAGCGGGTCCTGGCGGGGCGCTACCACCTCCGCCGGCCGATCGCGCGCGGGGGCATGGCCGAGGTGTGGGAGGCGACCGACGAGATCCTCGGCCGGCCGGTGGCGATCAAGATCCTGCTCCCCCACCTGGCCGCCGACCAGTCGTTCCGGGAACGCTTCCGGCGCGAGGCGATCGCCGCCGCCCGCCTCGCCCACCCCAACGTGGTGGCCACCTTCGACACCGGGATCGACCCCGTAGGGTCCGTGCCGTACATCGTCATGGAACTGGTGCCGGGGCGCACGCTGTACCAGGTGCTGGCCACCGACGGCCCTCTGCCGCCTCACCGGTGCGTGCAGATCGCCGTCCAGGTGGCGGCCGCCCTCGACTACGCCCACCGCCACGGCGTGGTGCACCGGGACGTGAAGCCGGGCAACATCCTCCTGGGCGACGACGACCGGGTGAAGGTGGCCGACTTCGGCATCGCCAAGGCCGCGGTGCGCGGGCTGCCGGCCGGCGACCTGACCCAGACGGGGGCCATCGTGGGCACGGCCAAGTACCTCTCCCCCGAGCAGGTCAACGGCGACAACGTCGACGGCCGGGCCGACATCTACGCCCTCGGCGTGGTGCTCTACGAGATGCTGTGCGGCCGGGCCCCGTTTGTGGGCGAGTCGGACGTCGCCATCGCCCTCCAGCACGCGCAGAGCCAGCCCGTGAGCCCGCGCCAGGTCCGGGCCGGGATCCCCCGGCCCCTGGAGGCCATTGTGCTGCGGGCCCTCGCCAAGTCCCCCGCCGCCCGCTACCCGACCGCGGGCGACATGCAGACCGCGCTGCTGTCGGTCGACCTCGGCCCCGACGACGCCGTGCCCCTGGTGATGCGGGACCCCACGCCGCCGGAAGGCGTGGTCGCGCCGACGTTCCGCCAGAGCGAGCGGTCCTGGATCTACCCGGTCGCCGGGATCGTGGCCGTCGCCGTCGTCCTCGGGATCATCGGCGTGCTGTTCGCCACCACCGACACCGGCAAACGGCTGCTCAACCAGGACACGGGGCCGAGCCAGACGGCGCCGACCGTGCCTTTGACCATCACCCAGGTGAAGTCCTTCGACCCGCCGCCCGGGAGCCAGGCCGAGCACGAGGACGAGTTGGTGAACCTGACCGACGGCGACCCGTCCACGACGTGGCGGACCGAGTCCTACGACTCCCCGACCTTCGGCGGCCTCAAGCAGGGCGTCGGCGTCATCTTGCGCTTCAGCGGGGTCGGGAAGCTCGACGAGGTGAAGGTGACGTCGCCAACGCGCGGCTGGTCGGCACGGGTGTACGTGGCCGACACGCCCAAGGCGACGCTGGCGGAGTGGGGCGACGCCGTCGAGACCAGGACGGGGATCAACGGGAGCGCGACGACGTTCTCCCTGCACGCCAAACCGGGCGGCGCGATCCTCGTCTGGATCACCAACCTGGGGCCCAGCCGCCAGGTCGCCATCGGTGAGCTCGAGGTCATGGCCACGCCCGTTCCGGGCTGATGGACGACGACCGCGCCCTGATCGCCGCCGCGGTCGCAGGCGACCGGGCGGCCCTGGACACGCTGCTGCGCCGCCATCATGACCGCCTCTACGCCGTGTGCCGGCGCATCACGGGGGACGACGCCGACGCCGCCGACGCCTGCCAGGAGGCCCTGATCGCCATCGTGCGGGGCCTGCTGCGCTTCGACCACCGGGCGTCGTTCACCACGTGGGCCTACCGGGTGGCCACCAACGCGGCGCTGGACGAGTTGCGCCGGCGCCGCCGGCGGCCCGAGCCGGGGTTGCCGGCGGCGTGGGACGCGGGTCCGGGGGCCGCGGTGGCGGCGGTCGCGGATGCGTCCGAGCACGTGGCCACCCGGCTGGAGGTTGACGCCGCGGTGGCGACCCTGCCTGCCGAGTTCCGGGCCCCGGTCGTGCTGCGCGACTTCTGCGGGCTGTCCTACGACGAGATCGCCGAGGCCCTGGAGATCCCGGCCGGGACGGTGCGGTCCCGCATCTCTCGGGGGCGAGCGGCCTTGGCCGAGGTGTTGGCGCCGCCGGGGAACCCGGGGCCGGCGGCCCGTCGTCAAACGAGAAGCCCATGACCGACCATCCCGATCTCGACGCACTGAGCGCTTACCTGGACGCTGAGGGTGACCTCGGCGAGCACTTGCGTGGGTGCGCGTCCTGCCGGGCCCGGCTCGAACCGCTGCGGGCCGGGCGCGACGCCGTGGCCCAGTCCGTGCCGCCGCCGTCCGACGCGGTCCGGGAGCGCACCATCGCCGCCGCCCTGGCCGCGGCCGACGAATGGATGCCGCCCGCCCGG
>JAHFUQ010000208.1 GCA_023265045.1 Acidimicrobiia bacterium | reverse complement strand
CAGGAAGACCTGACCATCTTCCTCACGACCCACTACATGGACGAGGCCGAGCACTGCGACCGCATCGCCATCATGGACGCCGGCCAGATCGTCGCCCTCGACACGCCCCAGAACCTCAAGGCGGCCATCGGGACCGACCGCATCCGCATCGACACCGACGACCCGCAGGGGGCGGCCGCCGCCATCCAGCGGGAGTTTGGCATCGAGTCGAAGCCGACGCTCACCGGCCTGGAGCTGAATGTGGCCGACGGTGAACGGTTCGTGCCCCGGCTGCTGGCCGGCATCGGCGTCGCCGTCAGCTCGGTGTCGGTGACCCGTCCGACCCTCGACGACGTGTTCATGACCTTCACCGGCCGCACGATCCGTGACGCCGAGGTGAGCGGGCCCGAGGTCCCGCCCATGTTCCGAAGCCGGAGGTGACGCCCGTGACGCCGGTGCCATCGGTGACGACCGACGACCTCTCGCCCGACACGCGACCGCAGCCGCCTATCCCGCTGGCCCCGGTGCGGCGAGCCCCATCGGGGCTCCGGAGCGACCTGCGGGCGGTGATGATCGTCTGCCACCGCGAGCTGCTGCGGTGGGCGAAGGACCGGCGCCGCATGGGCGCGAGCCTGATCCAGCCCTTGCTGTGGCTGTTCATCCTCGGCACCGGCTTGTCCCGGATCACGTCGAGCGCGTCGCAGGGCATCAACTTCCGGACGTTCCTGTTCCCGGGCGTCCTGGCCACGAGCGTCATGTTCACGGCTGTGTTCTCGGGCGTGTCGGTCGTGTGGGACCGGGAGTTCGGCTTCCTGCGGGAGATGCTCGTGGCGCCGATCCGGCGGGCGTCCATCCTCGCCGGCAAGTGCCTGGGCGGGGCCATCGCCTCGACCGTGCAGGCCGTCGTCATCCTCATCCTGGCCGGACTGGCGGGTGTTCCCTACTCGCCCGTCCTCATGCTCGAACTGCTCGCCATCCTGTTCCTGGCGTCGATGGTCCTCACCGCCTTCGGCCTGCTGCTCGGCGCCCGGGTCTCGAACATTCAGTCCGTCATGCCGCTGATGCAGGCCGTGATCACGCCGATGATGTTCCTGTCGGGGGCGCTCTACCCGACGTCGGGCCTGCCCGTGTGGCTGTCGGTGGCGACCAAGCTCAACCCCGTCACCTACGCCGTCCAGCCCATGCGCCATGCGGTGTTCTCGCGGGTCGACCTCTCGCCGGCGACCGCCGCCGTGGTCGACCGCCCGCTGACCTGGGCCGGGTGGCCCGTGCCGGTGGCGCTGCAGCTCGCCATCCTCACCGCCGTCGGCCTGGTCGTCTTCGCCGTTGCCGTCCGCCGCTTCGCCAGGACGGACTGACCGACCCTCCCTTCCGCCAACCGCTCAGGTCAGGTGCCCGCGAGCTGGTCGCGGACGTCCATGAGGGCGAAGCCGAGGAGGTTGCGGCCCCGCCACTGGCTCGGCCACCGAGCGTCGTCGTCGGTGGCGGCGCGTCCGATGCCCCAGATCCGGTCGTACGGGCTGGCCTCGACCAGCACCTGCTCGCCGGTGCCGAGGAGGAAGCGCCGAAGGTCGGAGCGTTGGCGGAACTTGGCCAGGTTGCCGGCCACCACCACGGCGTAGCAGTGCCGCGCCCACGTCGCTTCGTCGAACCCTTCGACCTCGCGGCCGATGGCCTTGGCCTTGCCCGGGTTGGACGCGGCCAGCACGGCTTCGAGCGAGTCGTCGTCGCCGAACAGGCGCGCCTTGCCCGCCATCATCCAGTGCTCGGCTGTGAGGTAGCGGACGTTGTCGACGACGAACGGCGCCATCCACCATTGGCTGAGACAGCCCGGCCCCGGCCCGCCCCACGGATCGGGGTGGTGGCCCCAGAAGAGGAGCAGCTCGGGGAGCTGCCCGTCCACCTCGGCTTGAAGGAGCGCCTCCATCCGTTCGTCGGGCGTCATCGTCATCGCTCGATCGGCTCGAAGCGGGCGGTGAAGTGGCGGAGGAACGGCGGCTCCCACGTGATGCGGTAGCCGGGGAGCTTGGCCGCGTCGACGGCGACGGACTCGATCACCTCGGCCACGAAGTCGACGTGGCTCTGGGTGTAGACGCGCCGCGGGAGCGCGAGGCGCACCAGTTCGTGCTGGGCCGCGGGGCCGAACATCACCGAGCCCACCTCCACGCCCCGGATCCCGGCCCGCCGGTACAGCTCGATGGTGAGGGACTGAGCGGGGAACTCGTCGCGCCGCAGGTGGGGCAGCATGGCACCCGCGTCCAGGTAGACGGCGTGGCCGCCCGCGGGCCGCACCGTCGTCACGCCCGCGTCCCAGCACCGCTGAGCCAGGTACTCGGCCGTGCGCACGCGGTAGCGCAGGTAGTCGGCATCGAGGACCTCGACGAGGCCCTGGGCGATGGCTTCGAGGTCCCGCCCGGCGAGGCCGCCGTAGGTCGGGAAGCCTTCGGTGAGGATGAGGTTGTTGCGGCACCGCGCCGCCAGCTCGTCGTCCTTGAGGGCGAGGAAGCCGCCGATGTTGGCCAGGCCGTCCTTCTTGGCGCTCATGGTCACGCCGTCGGCGAAGGCGAACAGTTCGTGGGCCACGTCGGCCGGCTCGGCGCCGGCGTAGCCGTCCTCCCGCTGGATGATGAACCAGCAGTTCTCGGCGAACCGCGCCGCGTCGATGAAGAGCGGCTTGCCGTAGCGGTCGCACACCTTGCGAACGGCCCGGACGTTCGCCATCGAGACGGGCTGGCCGCCGATGGTGTTGTTGGTCACGGTGAGAAAGACGAGCGGGATGCGCTCGTGCTCGGCGGCGAGGAGGGCGTCGAGGCGGTCGACATCGAGGTCACCCTTGAACGGGGCTTCGTTCTGGGTGTCGGCCGCCTCCGGGCAGGGGAGGTCGACGGCGACCGCCCGGTCGTACTCGATGTTCGCCCTCGTCGTGTCGAAGTGGGTGTTGCTGGGGACGATCTGGCCCGGCTGGAGCGCTTCCGCGAACAGGATGCGTTCGGCGGCCCGGCCCTGGTGGACGGGGATGACGTGGGGCAGGCCGGTGAGGTCGTGGACGACGGAGGCGAACCGTTCGTAGGAGGACGAACCGGCATAGGACTCGTCGCCCCGCTGGATCGCCGCCCACTGCTCGACCGACATGGCGCCCGTGCCCGAGTCGGTGAGCAGGTCGATGAGGACCTCGGCGGCGGAGAGGCCGAACACGTTGAAGCCGGTGCGTTCGAGGGCCCGGTCGCGCTCGTCCTGGGTCGTGAAGTGGAGGGGCTCGACCGACTTGATGCGGAACGGCTCGATGATCGTGCGCCACTCGTCGTGGATCATCGCCGCACCGCCGCCCGGACCTGGTCGGCGGTGGCGCGGGCGGTGGCCCGAGCCTGCTTGGCCACGGCGTGGGCGCGGGCCGCGATGGCGCGGAGTAGAGCCGAAGCCTGCCGGCTCGCGGCGCGCACGGGTTCAGCCGCGCGGCGGGCGAGGGCCCAGGCCGGTGCGATCACGAGGCGTGCAGCCTGTCCGATAATCCGGGTCGCCGCGGTGAGGGCCTGGCGGACCTGCTTGGCCGCGGCCTGCAGGAAGGCCTCGGCGGCGCGGACGGCCGCGCGTACCGGCGCGGCGAGGGCCTGGAACACGCGGTTGGCGGCCCGGACGGCGGTCGCCACGGCTCGCGCCGCGATGCGCATGGCCGCCCGGAGGGGTGTCGCGATGGCCCGCGCCACGACCTGCAGGCCGGCCGCGACCCGGTGGGCGAGCGCCGCCACCGTCCGGAGTGCGGCTCGGAGGGGCACGACGACGACCCGAATGGCGGCGCGTAGGCCGGTCGAGATTCGTTCGGCGAGCGCCGCCACCGTCCGGAGTGCGGCTCGGAGGGGCACGACGACGACCCGCGCCACGACCTGCAGGCCGACGGCGACACGGTGGGCGAGCTCGGCCACGGTCCGAACTGCGGCCCTGACGGGCACCACGACCGCCCGGGCCGCGGCCCGCAGGCCGACGGCGACCCGGCGGACGAGGGCGGCGATCGATCGTCCGAGGGCGCGAATGGGCAGGGCGATCGCCCGAGCGGCGGCTCGGAGACCGACGCCGATCCGGCGGAGCAGGGCCGCCACGGCCCGTCCGGCGGCGCGCACCGCGATGGCGACCCGTCGCACCACCGCCGCGATGGGCGTGGCAATGGCCTTTGCCACCGCACGCAGACCTACCGCCACGCGCCGGACGACCGCGGCGACCGCCGAGCCCATCGCTCGGAAGGGGATCGTGACCGCCCGCACCAGCGCCTCCACGGCGCGGAGGGCGGCGCGGCCCAGCCTGCGGACGCCGCGGGCCCCGGCGTTCACGAGGCCCTTGGCCGCCTCCCACGCCGCCACGAAGGGTACGAGCGGCATGGCGAGAACACGGCCCACCCGGCCGATCTCCGTCCGGGCCGGGGGCGCCTCCGCCAGCAGTTCCGGAGTTTGTTCAGCTGGCTCCGCGGTGGCCTCCTCCTCGGGCTTCCGACGTCAGTTGGTCGAGACGGGCGAGCGAGCTGGCCGCGCCGAGATCCTCCAGCTCCTCGCGGGCGTCGAGTACGTCGTCGGAGCTGGCTTCCAGCTCGAGCGTGGGACGGGGCGCCTGGAGGG
>JAHFUQ010000075.1 GCA_023265045.1 Acidimicrobiia bacterium | reverse complement strand
GAGCCAGACGACGGGACCGCGCCTGCGCTGCGGTCGCTCGATCTGCTCTACCGCCCCCATCGCCGTTCAGCCTGGCACAGGAAGCCGGCTCATCCCACCCAGGGGTGCCCGGGCGGGTAGCGGGCCGTGATGGTGCGCAGGGTGCCCGACTTCGAGCGCATCACCAGCGACGTGGTCGTCGCGCCCCGGGAGTCGTAGTGCACGCCGCGGACGAGCTCCCCGTCGGTGATCCCGGTGCAGGCGAACACGCAGTTGTCACCGGAAACCAGGTCGTCCGTGCCGAGGACCTTGGCAGGGTCGATGCCGGCGGCCACGATCTTCTGGCGCTCGTCCTCGTCACGCGGCGCCAGCCGGGCCTGGATCTCGCCGCCCAGGCACTTGAGGGCGGCGGCGGTGATCACCCCTTCCGGCGTCCCGCCCACGCCGAAGAGGATGTCGACGCCCGCCTCGGGCCAGGCGGCGAGGATGCCGCCGGCGACGTCGCCGTCCTGGATGAGCCGCACCCGGGCGCCGGCGGCGCGGATCTCGGCGATGAGGCCCTCGTGGCGGGGGCGGTCGAGGACCATCGCCGTCACGTTCTGCACCTTCTCGCCCAGTGCCTCGGCCACCGCGTGCAGGTTGTCGGTGGGGGAGCGGTCGATGTCGACGCTGCCGACGGCGCCGGCCCCGACGACGATCTTCATCATGTAGAACGCGGGGCCGGGGTCGAACATGGTGCCCTGGTCGCTGGCCGCGATCACCGACAGCGCGTTGGCCCGCCCGAGCGACGTCAGCGTCGTCCCCTCGACGGGGTCCACGGCGATGTCGATCTCGGGCGCGCCGCCGAGGCCGAGCTCCTCGCCGTTGAACAGCATGGGCGCGTTGTCCTTCTCGCCCTCGCCGATGACGACGACGCCGTGCATCGCCACCGTGTTGAGCAGTTCGCGCATGGCCTCGACGGCGGCCCCGTCGGCGCCCTCCTTGTCGCCGCGGCCCATCCACCGCGACGCGGCGAGGGCGCCGGCTTCGGTGGCCCGTACCAGGTCCATACCAAGGTTGCGATCAGCGGTCATGACCCGACCCTACGGCGGGACCGCCGCGCCTCAACAGTCGAGGATGGAAAGGGCGGGGTCGAGGCGTTCCAGATCGCCGCGATCCGAGCTCAGGGCGAGACGGGCATGGTGAGCCCGCGGTCGGCGCTGGCCACCACGTCGAGCTCGGAGGGGCGGAAGTCGTCGACGTACTGGAGCACCTGGGCCATGCGCTCGCGGAAGTCGGGGTCGGCCTTCCAGCTGTGCACCAGCTCGGGTGACGCCCAGGCGCCGAAGCTGACGAAGCGGTTGGGGTCGCCGGTGTCCCGCCCGAGGAGGAGCCGGCCGGCTCCGTCCATGGTGCTCGCCCATTCCGCGAACCCTGCCCACGCCGCCAGGAAGGCGGCCTGCTTGCCCTCGTCCACGACCCACGTGCCGGTCGTCATCATCTCTGCCATCGAGACCTCCCATCGTTGCCGTAGTTGTGCGGCGACGGTACGCGGGGCGCGTTCCCTGGCCGTTCCCTGGCCGCGCCGGCCTCAGATGGCGACCAGCGACGCCTGCCGAGCCGACCGGTCGGCCCAGTACGGCTGGCCGGCCTTCCTGTACCCCTGGGACGCTGACTCGAAGTGGCCGATGGCGGCGCGCGTGTCGCCGCGAGCCATGGCCGCGCTGCCGAGTGCGGCGTGGGCCATCGCTTGCCACGCCGCGCTGCTGAACATGGCCGCCACCCGATGGGCGGCCTCGGCGTACGCCCCGGCCGCCTCGGGCTCGCCGGCCCGCGCGAACGCCTCCGCCGCCACCGGATTGAGCAGGGCGCTGCAGGTGGGGCAGTC
Source organism: Acidimicrobiia bacterium (assembly GCA_023265045.1). Classification (GTDB taxonomy): domain Bacteria; phylum Actinomycetota; class Acidimicrobiia; order Acidimicrobiales; family AC-14; genus JAHFUQ01. Next base: position 16,842 of record JAHFUQ010000075.1, on the reverse strand, counting down.
GCCGTAGCGGGCCGCCGCCGCGGCCGCGTTCTGGACCGCCCGCACCGCCCCTTCCGGGTCGCCCTGCTCGAGCGCCGCCAGTCCCCTGACCCCGTAGATCCGGCCCCACAGGTGGGACGCCATGGGCGACACGGTCGCCAGGCCGGTCGCGGTGCGCACGTAGGCCTCGGCGTCGTCGTAGGCGCCGCGGCACACGGCCAGCTCGGCCCGGCGCTGCCACGGCAGCGCCCCCGAACGGGCGTCCAGGGAGGCGTGGGTCGCACAGCTCCGCTCGAGACATCCGTCTGCCTCGTCCCACCGGCCCTGCAGCAACAACGTCTCGCCGAGCAGGCAGAACGCGAACGCCTGCGCCCAGGTGGCCCCCGCGCTGATCGCCCGGTCGAGGATCCGCCGGGCGTAGTCCTCCACCGACTCGGCCAGGCCGTCTCCGTACAAGTGGTACTGGCCGATGCAGTGGTGCATCTCGAACACCCGCCCGAGCTGGGCTGCGCCAGTGTCGTCCGACGCCAGCCGTTCCAGCTCGGACGCCACGCCGTCCCGCCACGCCCCCTTGCAGTGGGCGACGATGGCGACCGCCTCGTAGGCGGCGGCGATGTCGTCGGCGATCCCGTGCTCGTGCGCGGCGACACGGGCCTGCTCGGCGTACCGTTCTGCGCTGGCCATGTCGCCCGATTCCCAGCCCAGCTGGGCGCGGGCGCGGAGCAACCGGGCCCGCTCGGCCGAATCAGTGGTCAGCTCGTCGGCGGCCTGGAGGTGGGGCGCGGCGAGCTCGGGCCGGTGCTGCATGAGGAAGGACACGGCGCACTTGCGCTCGACGCTCGCCCGCGTCGCCCGCTCGGCGTCCGCGCCGAGCGCGAGGAGGAAGGCTTTGGCCGCGCCGGCGTGGTCGCCTGACACCGCCCGCAGGTCGCCGACCCGCTCCCACAGCGCGGCCGACAGCTCCGGTTCGTCGGCCTGCCGGGCCCGGATCTCCTCGTACAGGCGTTGTGTCGCCGGACCCGGCTCGACGCCCAGCTCGTGGTCGAGCACCCGGCTGAGGTGCTCGTACTGGCGGAGCGCGTCCGCCCGCCGCCCGGCGAGGGCGTACAGGCGCATGAGGGCGGCGTTGGCCTCCTCGCCGGTCGGGTCGGCGGCGACCAGGCGGCGCACCCCGTCGATCGCGGCCTCTACGTCGCCGGCCGCCTCCAGCATGCCTGCCATCTCCGTCAAGCCAGCCAAGAAGTCGACCTGCAGCTCTCGCCGTGGGCCGGCGGCCCACTCCTCGTACGGGTCGTCCGGCAGAAGCTCGCCGCGGTACAGGTCGATCGCCTGCCGGTACCCGTCCACGTCGTTTGCCCGTCGGGCGGCGGCGAGCCGCGATCGGAACTGGACGGCGTCAACAACGAGGTCGCGGGCATCGAGGGCCAAGACGTCACCTGCGGTGACGATGACGTCCCCTGCGCCTGCGCTGGTCGCCTCGAGCGCGGCCCGGGCGTGATGCACAGCCTTGCGCAGGTTCGCGCCCGCCGCGGCTGGGTCGAGCTCCGGCCACAGCATGTCCATCATCTGTTCTCGATGCATCCGGTGGCCCGGCGCGAGGGCGAGCAGTTTCAGCACCGCCGCCGGCTTCCGGCGCCGCCACGCTTCGTCCGGCGCCACGCCGTTCCCCACCCTGACCCGGAACGTCCCTAGCACCTCGATCCTCATGGCAGCCCTCCGTCCCCGATCCACCGTGTCGTGTTCTATCGGAACGCGAGGCGAAGGTCACCCGGAGGACTTCGGGAACGGGGAGCAGCGGGGGCTACGTCACGACGACCGCGTACCTGCCCGCGTCCGCGTTGGGCCAGAGCGTCCAACTCCGCTGGCGGCTGGCGACCGACAGTCCGTCCTACAGCGTCCGGGTTGGGAGCCTGATAGTGGATTTTGGCTACGTGGCTACGTTCGTGGCTACGCCAGTCGGCGTCATTGACCACTTGGCGGCAAGCAGGGGGTCTCCCGTTGCCGCCCCGAAGTTGGCATTTCGGGCGGCGGTCCGGCTGTTCTGGCTACGTTCCCGGCTACGTATGAAGCACACCCCATGCGGCCCCCGTTGACCAAGGGTGGTCGAGCGGTTGGGGTTCATCCCGGCGTCTCCGGCCAATGAGCAGCCAGCCACAACGCCACAGCCGCAGGGAAGTTTCTTTGTCGGCATCTGCGCGCCGGTGGGCCGGGCCCCAGCATTCGCACCGCTTGTGCGCGAGGCGGCGTCGGGCCCAGCCCCCAGGTTTCCTTCCCTCCGACCGGTCAGCCCGCGAGGCGGAGCGCGACTACGCCGGGAGAGGCGCCCGTGCCGACCGGCACGAGCAGCGAGTCGCCCGTCACGGCGAGCGGCGCCGCAACCCCCGCCGGGGCCTGCCACGCCCATGCGAGGTTGCCCGTCGTCCGCTGGTAGGCCGCGACCTTGCCGCCGACCGTCGCCGTGAACACGAGGTCGCGGGCCACCGTCGCTCCGGCGTAGATCGGGCCATCGAGGTCTGCCCTCCACGCCGTTTGGCCGGTGCGCACGTCGAGCGCCAACAGCTCGCCTGTGCCCCCGAGCACGTGGGTGGTGTCGGTCGACGTGTAGAAGGACTTGGTGTCGGCCACGGTCACGTAGAGCAGACCGTCCGCCAGCGCCATCGGGGACATCACCCCTCCGATGTAGCCGGGTCGGATCTCGAGCGTCGCCCCGGGAGGGATCGCCGTGACATTGTCGTTGAGGTGAAGGCCCACTTTCACCCGCCACACGACGGCGCCGTCGGCGGCGTCGAAGGCGAGCACCTCGCCCGATTTCCCGGCCCCGAGCACCAGCCTGCGAGCGGCGCCGTTGATCGTCGCGGTGGTCAGGATGGGAGACGCCTCGAAGTCGTAGTCGAAGATGTCGTGCGGCGTCACCTGCTGGTACCAGAGAAGGGTTCCCGAGTGGTCGATGGCGAGCATCGAGTTGGTGTAGAGGTTCGGCCCCGGGCGACTCGTGCCGTTGGGGTACTGGGCCGTTCCGGGGAACGGCGCCGGATTTCCGATCGCCCAGTACGTCGTACCTGTCTCGCGATCGATGGCCGGCGGGTACCACGCGCCGCCCCCGCTGTTGATCTCGGGGTGGCCCCAGAGGTCGCCGTCTTTGACCGTGTTGAACGACCAACGCTCGGTGCCCGTGGCGGCGTCGAGGGCGTAGAGGATCCCCATTCCGCCCGGCGGGTAGAACTCGGTGACCGTCGGCGCGGGAACGGTGCTGAAGTACAGCGTGCCGTTCGCCACCGCCATCTGGGTCGTGACGCCCTGGGTGGCCGAGTTCGCGATGGTCTTGGTCCACAGTTCGGCGCCGGTGGCGGCGTCGAGGGCCGCCACGGTGTTCATGCTCTTCGTGACGAACACGCGGCCCGCCTCCACCGCCACCCCGTTGGGGCCAATGTTGCCGGCGGCGTAGAGGCGGCTCCACTTGGCGGCGCCCGTCTGCGCGTCGACCGCGTAGACGTCGCTGTTGAGGTCCTGGTAGTAGGCGGTCCCGTCGACCACGATCGGGTTCATGCCGCCGAAGGCTCCGAAGTTCGCCGCGGCGGCCACGCGCCCGGTCCACGCCACGGCCAGCTGGTTGACGTTCTGGGAGTTGATGGCCGAGAGCTGCGAAAACCGGCTGTTGACGTCGTCGATGTTCGCCTTCGGCCAGTCGGACGCGGGCCCCGTCGGCGAACCCGAGACGTAACGCCGCCAAGTCACGTCAGGATCGGCCGTGACGCTCGCTGGGCATCCCGACTGAAGGACGTGGTCGCTCTGCGCCGTGCTCGGCCTCGGCTGGGGCTCCCCTGTCACGGAGCCGAGTGGGCCCTGCCGGTAGACGTCGACGCGGGGATAGCTGGCGCAGTCGGGTTGTGTGGCGCCGTACCAGCCGACATAGGTGGTGCTCACGGGCGACAGCCGCCCGACGCCGGCGGGAAGCGCGACGGAACCGATCAAACGCCACGTCGCCGTGCTGAAGTCATAGATGAAACCGACGAGGGTGTTGCCCTGCACGCTGGCGAGCGGCAGGTAAAGCCGGCCTGGCTGCCAGTCGACGGCCAGACGCTGGAATCCGATCAGGCCAGAGTCGCCGTTCAGGGCGATCGATGCGAACCGCTTGCTTCCGTCGTTGTCCAGCGACACTACGCCGTAGACGGCGCTGGATCGCTCGAAGTAGACGGCGTGGGCCACCGACCACTTGTTCTCGGTCGCCTGCCCCGGCGCCGCCACCGGCGCTTGGGCGACGGCGACGATGGACCCGATGGCGTTCACGACGGGATTCCCGTTCACCGCCCACACCGTGAGCCCGAGCTTCTGCGCCACCGGGGCCACGGCATGTGCGGCGGTCGGCGTGACCCAGGGCGCGGCCACGACTGCAAGGGCGCACGCCATCCGCAGAAATCGCCCGCCGCCCGTCATTCCTACCAAGGCTATCGGCATGGTTGGGGCTGCTCGACGGCCGCACAAGTTGCGGCGGGACACGCCGATCGGATCGGGGGCGGGAGGCGCTACCTGTGACCTTGACTCTTCCTGTGCAGCCTGATCGTTGCGAGGACCTTGCCGGCCGCGTTAACGAACTCGACGCAGCCCTCGCCGTCCCGGGCGCTCAGGCCCGCCGACAGCGTCGGCTCGATGACATACGACGCGCCGGCGCCGGCGTCGGGCAGCGTGACGAGCTCCTCCAGCCCGCCGTCGACCAGCTGCAGCCCGAGATCTCGCCGACCCAGGGCCTTGGCGTAGACGGCCTGGCCTTTGTCGCTGGTCGCCACAGCAGCGGACGCGTCGGGGTGGCGGAGCTGAATGGTCCCGCCGTCAACGTCGAGGACCGAAGCGCCGTCTGCCTTGGCCGCCACGCGCGCCGACTTGGCCCGCGAGCGAGCCTGCCGTGGGGGTCGGGCTGAGGTCGATGTCGACCCACTTCCCCGCTCGCGTCCTGGAACCGCGTCGGCTGCTGGGTGACGACGTCGGTGCGGGTCCCGTCGCGGTTTGCATAAGTGAGCTTCGTGGGCGTGGTCTCGGAGTCGACCACCTTCGACTTGGCCTGGTCGAACGAGCTCTTCCCGCGGTGGCTCGGGCTCCCGGGATCCGATGGCGGGGTGGGAGAAGTCGCCGGTGATCGGCGTCGGCTTGAGCGCGGGGGCGGCGGAGGACGGCAGCGCCGGGAGGTCCTTGGCCTCCCTCGGTTTGGCCGGCGCCGCCGGCGCCGGCGTTGCGGCGATCGCCGTCGCCGCCGTCGCTGCGTCACATGACGCCAAGATGAGCGCGCTGAAGCGCACGGCGCCGTTGGACGAGCGGCGCGAGCGCCGAGCGATGGCCTTGTTCACGATCTCCCTTGCCTTTCACGGCAGGGCTCCACGCCGTGCCGCCGCGGTTTTCTCAGGTGGCCAAATGGCGCGCCGTCATGTTGATGATCGACCGCCGGCCTTCCCGCCTTGAGCGGAACCGGCCGGTTGGTGCGGAATCAGTGTCCTCAACGGCGCCACCGCCCGCATCGGAATTGCCACCTAGGGACTAACCCTGAGGCCGCCCGAGCTTCGTCCGTCAGTTGCCGTCGCTTTCGTCAGAGCGCCGCTTGGCGACGTCACGGAGTTCCTCCGTCGTGAAGAACGCGCCCGGCGGATATTTGTCGAACGCCTCGATGAGGAAGGCCAGCGACCGCAGGGTCTCGGCCGGCGACTCCTTGCGGCCGCTGAGCACGTGCGAGCCCCGCAGGCGCTGGCGGACGAGGCCGTTGAAGGCCACCGCCAACATGTCCTCGGGAGTGAGGCGATCCCGGCCGCCGCTGAGCCGCAAAAGGAACGATTCACGCTCTTCCTCGTCGAGCACGTCCTCTGGCGGGATGAGGACCGTCGAGGCGTGGACCCAGGGCGCGGCCCGCTCGGCCACGGCGGGGAAGTTGCCCGAGTGGCCCCAGACCAGCAGGAGCAGGTACTCCCACGGCTGCCGGCCGGCGTCTGGCGTGAGGAACTCGCCGGATCGGTCTTCGGGGGGGAGGAAGAAGTAGAGGATGGGCAGGTCGAAGGTCCGAGCGAGGCCGGCCAGCTCGTTGGCGGTGAACTGGCGCACACGCACGCCCGACACCGAGCCCTCGGCCTGGGCCACCGTGGTGGCGCTCCACGGCGAGCCGGTGAAGAGGGTCAGGCGTTCGGCGATTTCGGCCTGGGTCAGGCCCCGCAGCTCCCGGGCCCGGGTGAGGTTGTGGGCCACCACCTGGCTGGCCGTCCAGCCTCCTTCCGTCCGTCGCTTGGCCTTGGCCATTCGCTCACCGTCGCATCTTCGGGACAGGGAATTACACAGGCGCCATTGCGCCGTCCGGCTCCAGGCTTCATGATGCTCCGAAGCCTTACGCCAGTGTAACAAGTACTTCCCCCTCGGAGGCGGCATGCGATTCGACGACCTTCCCCCCTTCCTGCGCATGGACCAGGCCCAGGAGCTCACCCAGCTCGGCCGCTCCCAGCTCTACGAGCTGGCCCGGCGGTGGCGGGAGACGGGCGGCCGGGAGGGGATCCCCAACGTCCGCTTCGGCCGCTGCCTGCGCGTCCCCACCGCCGCGCTGCTGCGCATCGCCCAGCCCGAGGAGGGCTCCGATGGCTGAGGCCCTCGTCGAGCACCGCTACCCCGACGCCTTCGCCTTCCTCCAGGCGCACGACCCCGAGTCTCTGGCCGTGCTGCACGACCTGTTGGCCCGCGCCGAAGTCCGAGACGGCAGGCCTGTCGCCCGCCGCAGCGTGCGCGACATCGCCGCCGACGTCTTCCTGTCCAAGGACACCGTGCACCGCCGCATCGAAGGACTCCTCCACGCCGGCGTCCTGACGCGCCTCCCGTCCCGGGACGCCACCTCGACCTACGCCGTCGACCTCGCCGGCACCGGCATCGCCCTGACCCTCGCGCTGCAGTAGTCCCTTCTGTGCTTCGAACCCGTCGCCCGATGGCCCCCTTGTCTCAACTCCTGACAGACGAGTGCACACCCGCGAGCGGGTGGGCGCCGTGACGGTGCGCGTCACGACCCTCAAGGGCGCCGGCGCCGGCCTCTACTACGTGGAGGCCCTGGGCGGCTACTACCTCGACGGCGGCGAGCCGGCGGGCCTGTGGCGGGGCCGGGGGGCCGCCGCGCTGGGCCTGGTCGGCGAGGTCGACGACGCCATGTTCCTGTCGCTCATGGCCGGCCTCGACCCGGCCACGGGCGAGCCCCTGGGCCGCCGCTACGGCGATCACTCGGTGCGGGGCTTCGACGCCACCGCCTTGGCCCCCAAGTCGGTGAGCGTCCTGTTCGCCCTGGGCGACGACGCCGTGCGCCAGGCCGTGCTCGCCGCCCACGACGCGGCGGTGGCGGCCATGGTCGACTGGGTCGAGGACCACGCCCACACCCGCTACCGGTTGAAAGGCGAGGTGCGGGTCCACGACGCCCAGGGGATCGTGGCCGCCACGTTCCGCCAGCACACCAGCCGGGCCCTCGACCCCCAGCTGCACACCCACGTGGTGATCCCCAACCGGGTGCTGGCCGACGACGGTCGCTGGCTGGCCCTCGACGCCCGCACCCTAAAGCTCGACCAGCGCACCCTGTCGGCCCTCTACCACGCCGGGCTGCGGGCCGAGCTGACCCGCACCCTCGGGGTGGAGTGGCAGGCGCCGGTCAACGGCATCGCCGAGATGCGGGGGCTGGCCCCCGAGCTGCTCGAGGAGTTCTCGTCGCGCACGGCGGCGGTGGAGCGGCGCGTCGAGGAGAAGCTCGAGCGCTTCGAGGAGTCCTTCGAGCGGGCCCCGACGCCCCGGGAGCGCTGGCGGCTGGAGCGCGAGGCGGTGGTGGAGAGCCGCCCGGCCAAGGCCCACGACCTCGACGCCGAGGCCCTGCACGCCGAGTGGGCGCAGCGGGCGCTCGCCATCGGCCGTGAGCCGCAGCGCACGATCGAGGCGGCCGTGTCCGAGCCCGCCCGGCGCCCGTCCCTGGACGCCGTCGACCTGGATCAGGTCGTCGTGAGGGCGCTGGCCGCGCTCAGCGAGTCGCAGTCGGCGTGGCGGCCCGCCGAGCTGGTGCGGGAGCTGGCCGCCGCCGTCCCGAGCGACGTCGGCGTGGCCGCCGCCGAGCTGGCCCCGTGGCTCGACGACCTGGCCGAGCGCACCATCGCCGAGCGGCTGGTGGAGCTGTCGCGCCCCGTGCCCCCCGGCGTACCGCTGCGCCGCGACGGGCGGCCGGCCACCGAGTCGGCGCTGCAGCGCGCCCTCACCACGCCCGACATCCTGGCCCAGGAGGAGCGCCTCCTGGCCTGGGCCGAGCGGCGGATGGAGGCCGGGGGCCGCGACGTGGCCGTGGAGGGCGACGAGCGGCTGTCGGGGCCCCAGCGCGAGGTCGCGGCGGAGGTGGCCGGCGACCGGGAGCTGGTGCTGGTGGTCGGCCCGGCGGGGACGGGCAAGACCACGGCGCTGGCGCCGGCGGTGGAGTCGCTGAGGGCGCAGGGGCGGGCCGTGTTCGGCGTCGCCCCCTCGGCCGCGGCGGCCGAGGTCCTATCGGTGGAGGCAGGCCTGGGCGCCGACACGCTGGACAAGCTCCTGGTCGAGCACCGCCTGGCCCGTCCCCCCGACCACCGCTACGACCTCCCCACGGGGGCCACGCTGATCGTCGACGAGGCGGCCATGGTGTCGACGCCGAAGCTGGCCGAGCTGGCGCAGCTGGCCGACCGCCGGGGGTGGCGCCTGGCGCTGGCGGGCGACCCGCTGCAGTTCTCGGCCGTGGGCCGCGGCGGCATGTTCGCCCACCTGCTCGACTGCCACGGCGCCGTCGAGCTGGACCGGGTCCACCGCTTCGTGCACGGCTGGGAGCGCGAGGCCAGCCTGCGCCTGCGCCAGGGGGACCCCGACGTCCTGTCCCTCTACGAGGACCACGGGCGCATCCACGGCGGCGGCCGGCGCAAGATGGAGCGGGCCGTGGTCGAGGCGTGGCGGGAGGCCGGCGCCCACGGCCAGAGCGCGGCCATGACGGCCCCCACCAACGAGACGGTCGTGGCCCTGAACCAACGGGCCCAGGCGCTGCGCCTCCAAGCCGGCGAGATAAACCTCCACCGCCCGTCGGCGCCGGCGGGCCCCTACCGCCTGTACGTGGGCGACGTGGTGGCCACCCGGCGCAACGACCGCGACCTGCGCACCGACTGCGGGCTGATGGTGAAGAACCGCGACCAGTGGGAGGTGGCCGCCGTGCACCGGGGCGGGGCGTTGACGGTGAGCGGCCGCACCGGCTCGGTGCGCCTGCCCGCCGAGTACGTGGCCCGCCACGTCGAGCTGGCCTACGCCCAGACCAGCCACGCCGCCCAGGGCCGCACCGTCGACCGCTCGTTCCTCTTCCTCGACGGAGCGGCCGACATGCGCGGCGTCTACGTGCCCATGACCCGGGGCCGCTACGGCAACGAGGCGTTCGTGGTCCTCTCCGGCGAGCAGACGGCCCGAGACGTCCTGGCCGAGGCCCTGGCCCGCAGCTGGATCGACCGCCCGGCCGTGGCCCGCCGGGCCGAGCTGGCCGGCCCCGAGCGCCACGCCGGGGGCGACGCCGCCGAACGCCCGTTGGACGCCGGCGCGCTGCGCTCCTTAATTGAGCGCGAGCACGAGATCGGGCACACACTGGCGCGCGCCGCGTCGGTGCAACGCCACTGCGGCGAGCAGCTCGAGCGCGACGGCGAGCGCCGCGCCGAGGTGACCGAGCGCGCCGACGGCGCAGAGGCCGCGCGCCAGCGCGCCCACGAGGTCCTCGACCGCTACGACGGCCCGCTGGCGCGGCGTCTCCACCGCGACGAGATCGGCCAGGCTCGGGGCGACCTCAACCAGGCCCAGGGCGCGCTCGCGTCGGGGCGCGCCGAGCTGGCGGAGTTGGACCAGCGGATCGTGGAGCTCCAAGGCCGGCTCGCCGAGGCCGCAGCCACGCTGCGCGACCGGCCGGCCCTCGAGCACGAGCGCCACGGCGTGCGGCGGGAGCTCGACAGCGACCTGTCGGCCCGCTCGGCGGGCCTGGGCGACGACGCGCCGGACCACGTGCTCGACCGACTCGGACCCCGGCCCCAGGGCGGGGCGGCGGCGGAGCTGTGGGACGAGGCGGCGGCCCGGCTCGACCAGCACCGCAGCGCCTTCGGGCGCGACGCCCCGCCCGACAGGGGTCGGTCGTGGCGCTTCGAGGAGACGCCGGAGATGGCGAACGGCCGAGCGGCGTCGCAGGCGTGCGATCGCCTCGACCGCGCCCTGGGGCGGGGCCGGGGCATCGAGCCGCCCGGGCTGGAGCTGTCGATCTCCCTGTAGGGGCCGTACGTCGATCAAGAAGCCCTGTCGGGCTTCCTGGTCCATTGTGGGTGGCGGCCCGGCCCGCAGCGTCAAGGCTTCCCCACGGGCGGCCTGCGGCCGGCCTTGACGCCGCTCGTCCGCTCGGCGGCGACACTCAGCGCCGCTCCTACTGCAACGGGATCTCGCGAAGGCCGGTTTTGGTCAGGGCGAACATCCAGGGGCCGTCGGGCCTTAACACGAGCACCTGCTCGATCGCCGTCCAATGCGACTCGAGCACGCGGAGGCTCTCGGCGGTGGTTTGGCTCGTCCTTCCAGTCAGCACGAAGCCGCGAACGGCATGCTCGACCCACCGTTGCTTCTCGACGGGTCGGTAGCGGATGCGCTTGTCGCGCGTGATCACGACGAGCTTCTTATCTCCGACGACGGCCAGCCAGTCGTCGTCCAGCGTCTGTCTCGGAACTTCGGGAAGGCCGGGGTGACCGGGGAAGACGACATCTACGCGACGCTTACCGAGCGCCTTGCCCAACGCCAGGTCGTTCTCGTCAACGAAGAACCTGACCGGCACTGCGGGCTATGCCGCGAGTGATCGCCACTGCTCCTCGTAGGCGATCGCAGCCCGCACCACGTCATCCGGCAGCTCGTAGCCCGAGGAGATCTCCTCCAACGACTCCCCGGCGTCGAAGAGCTCCCAGAGGCGCTCGGTGGCCACCCCGTGCGCCGAGGGTCGTCCGAAACGGACCAGCGGGTCGATCACGACCGGCGACGCCTGTCCGGCGGGGCGCAGGCGCTGGACCGCGCCGTCCTCGGGCGGCTCGAACTCGACCTTCCTGGTGAATCGCAGCGCATCCTCGGCCAGCAGGATCTGTTGGCCCGAGCGGATCACGATGGCGATGGCCTCGGGTATCTCGTTCCTCTCCTGGAGTTCGAGCACCAGCTCCTTGCCGACGACGAAGGGCTGCGCCACTGCGAGCGGGTAGGGCGTGCCGAGGGCTCGGCGTAGCTCGTCGATCACCGGCCGGAGGCGTTGCAGGGGGACGCCCTTGCGGCGGTACTCCCGGAGGTAGCCAAGCTCGACGAACTCACCCCACGTCACGATGTCGTCGCTCGTGGGCTCGATCCTGATGACGGGCGGGTACCGAGACCCCTGGCGTTCGTAGCCGTCGAGCCATGCTCGGGCGCGGTCGGTGCGCAGGCCGAGGAGACCCGCGGCTTCGGCAACGCCGTATACGGGGCGCTCGAGGATTGTCAGGCCCTGCTTCGTCACGCGCGCATCATGCCCGACGGCGGCACAAGCCGCGCCGATGCCCTGCGCGCGGTCAAGGCTGTGCCGACGCGGTGTCGAGCAGGCGGTCCCAGGCCTCGATGGCGTGCGGTAGCGAGGGTCGGACGGCGTGGCGGTAGCCCTGTGTCGTTCGCGTGTCCGAGTGGCCGGCGAGGTCGGCGACCTTGAGGAGGTCGTCGAGCTGGTCGCTCACCAGCGAGACGAACGAGTGGCGCAGCTCGTAGGTGGTCCAGTCCGAACCCAGCCCGGCTCGCTCGCACAACTGACGGAAAGCACGGCGCAGGTTGTTGAGGGTCATCGGCGTGCCGTTGCGGGTGCAGAAGACGAACCCATCGGGGTCGTAGAGCTCGAGCGCCTGCATGTCGTGGCGGTGGCGCTGCAGCGCGGCGACGAGCAGCGGATGGAGACCGATGCGGCGATGGCCCCTTGGCGTCTTCGGCGAGGCTTGGCCGACGTAGCGGTCCTCGACTTCGAGCGCCCGTTCGGCGACGTGAATGCTCGGCGCCTTGGAATCGAGGTCGACGAAGGGCCACCGGAGCCCGGCGAGCTCTCCCGGTCGGAGTCCGCACATCAGGCCGGTGAGCCACATGGCGGGTCTCGTGTCGCGCGGTATGGCGTCGACCAGGAGGCGCTGCGCCTGCTCGATGGTGAAGCTCTTCCGCGGCTTGGCCGGTCGAGCCGCGGGAAGCAGTACGGCCGCCGCCGGGTTGACATTGATGCGGCGATGCCGCAGCGCGTGCTGGCATGCCTGGTTCAAGTAGTGCCACGTTCGGTCCACGGTGCTGGTTGCGTAGCCCTTCTTGGCCATCGCCTGAAACAGCCCCTCGAGCCGTTCGGTGGTCGTCCGATCGACCCGGAGCTTGCCTACCACGGGTCGGACGCTGGTGTCGAGCAGCTGACGGGCGTTTGAGATCGTGCTCGGCGACTTCACCCGTGCGTGGCGCGAGGCGGCGCTCGGGACGGCGTTGGGGCAGCCGGCCTCGAACCAGGCGTCGAGGACGTCGTCGAACGACGCCAGCCGTTCCCGGCGGGGTCCCGGGTCGAGCGCCTGCGCCCGTAGCGCCAGGAGCTCGTCGAGGTCGTGTTGGGCGTCCACCTTGCTCAGGCGTTCCACCTTGCGGCGGGAACCGTCGGGGAAGCGGACCCACGCCATCCAGCGTTCCGCGCCTTCGTTCCAGCGGACGGTCGGCCTCTGCGCCATCAGAACCTCCCACGTAGCCAGTGAGCCAAAAGGCTACGTTCATTCTGGCTACGTCGGGGGGATCCTGCCGATCCGGGGAGCCAGGCACCGCCGCTGACCTGGACTTTTGAAGTGGAGCTGATCGGACTCGAACCGACGACCCCTTGCATGCCATGCAAGTGCTCTACCAACTGAGCTACAGCCCCGCGGTGGGACCTCTACCGTACCAAGCGGCGGCCGTCGGTGGATTGTCGTGATGAAACGCCATGAGATCCCACAAGAGGAGCCAGCGACCCGCTATGCTTCCCCGCCATGTCAGAGGACGAGATCAGCTGGATGAGCACGGGTGAGGCGGCGAAGCGGCTGGGCGTCACGGTGCGCACCCTGTACCGGCTCATCGACGAGAGTCAGCTCCCGGCCTACAAGTTTGGGCGGGTCATCAGGCTCCAAGAGTCGCAGGTAGAGGCGTTCATCGAGTCGTCGCGGATCCAACCGGGGTCGCTCGAGCACCTCTATCCGGAGTCGAGGAAAGAAATCTCGTAGACCGAGCGCAACCGCACGGAGAGCATGGCCGGCGGGTCGCCCGCCGTCTCCAACGCGAGCACGTCGACGCCGACGGCCCGTAGCTCGCCGGTGACGGCGGCGCGGTCGGTCTGTACCGCCACGCGGGGCCGGTAGGCCACCGCCTGGGCCAGCACGTCTGCGAGCGTGGCCGACTCCGGTGGGTCACTGCGCTCCGCCAGGCTTGCCTCGCCGCGCCGGCCAGGCGCCTCCCGTACCCAGGCCAACGCGGCGAGGGCCACCAGCGTGCGCCGCCCGCCCCCGAGCGTGAGGGAGACAAAGTCCTCACCGACCGACGTGAGCTGGCCGGACAGGTGCCGCCCCGCCGTGGTCGTCAGCGTGACCGGGCCCGCCCGCTCGACCAGCCCGGCCAGCACGGACGCGAACTGGGCGCCTTCCTCGGCCTGGGTCCGCAGCCACCGTTCGCGCGCCCTCGACTCGGCCGCCTCCCGTGCCCGGGCCTCCGCGGCCCACGCCTCCAGGTCGTCGAGGTCGCCGGCCATCGCCCGCCGAGCCTACTCACGCGGCGCGCAACGGCCGTCTGGTCGGCATTTCCTTTGGCGTGTCGGAGAAGGTCCGGCATCGGATCGGGGCGGCGGCGCGCGTGGGGTCCGCTAGCTTCGGCCCCAGTGACCGACTGCATCTTCTGCAAGATCGTCGCCGGCGAGATCCCGTCCACCGAGGTGATGTCGTCCGAGCGCACCCTCGCCTTCCGCGATATCAAGCCCGCGCTGCCGAGCCACATCCTGGTGATCCCACGCGAGCACATCCAGTCGGCCGACACCCTGACGCCCCAGCACGCCGCCACCCTGGCCGAGATGTTCGACACCGCCCAGAAGGTGGCCCGCCAGGAGGGCCTCTCCGAGCGGGGCTACCGCCTGGTGTTCAACGTCGGCGACGACGCCCAGAACTCGGTTCCGCACCTGCACATGCACGTGGTCGGGGGCCGGCCCATGGAATGGCCGCCCGGCTGAGGCCGCGCCGCTAATCTGATTTCTGCAGCGTGTCCCCCACCCAAGTCAAAGTCCTCGTGCCCAACAACCACTTGATGGTGGAGCTGCTGGGCGAGCGCGACGAGCTTCTCCGGTTGGTCGAGGCTGCGTTTCGCGACGCCGAGATCCTCGTGCGGGGCAACGAGATCACGGTGAGCGGCCCGGACGCCGACCGCGTGGGCCACCTCTTCGACGAGCTCGTCCTGCTGCTGAGCAGGGGCCAGCGGCTCGACAAGCACGACGTCAGCCGCACCATCGACATGGTCAAGGCGAACGAGCGGCCCTCGGAGGTGCTCGACGCCGAAGTCCTGCGCAGCGTCCGAGGCCGGTCGGTGCGGCCCAAGACGAGCGGCCAGCGCAAGTACACCGACGCCGTCGCTCGCAACGTCATCACCTTCGCCATCGGCCCCGCCGGCACCGGCAAGTCCTACCTGGCCGTGGCCATGGCTGTGCAGGCGCTACAGGCCCACCAGGTGAGCCGCATCATCCTCACCCGGCCGGCCGTCGAAGCGGGGGAGCGGCTCGGGTTCCTGCCTGGCGACGTGCTGGCCAAGGTCGACCCCTACCTGCGCCCTCTGTACGACGCCCTGTACGACATGCTCGGGCCCGAGGGCTCCAAGCGCCTGCTCGAAGGCGACACCATCGAGGTGGCGCCGCTCGCCTACATGCGGGGCCGCACCTTGAACGACAGCTTCCTGATCCTCGACGAGGCCCAGAACACCACCCCCGAGCAGATGAAGATGTTTCTCACCCGCATCGGCTTCGGGTCGCGGGCGGTCGTCACCGGCGACGTCACCCAGGTCGACCTGGCTGCCGGGCGCAGCGGCCTCCTCGGCCTGGAGATGGTGTTGCAGGGCATCAACGGGCTCGAGTTCGTCCACCTCACATCGCGGGACGTGGTGCGCCACCGCATCGTGCAGGACATCGTCGACGCCTATGAGAAGGCAAGCCTGTGACGGCCGCATCCTCATCCTCGACGCCGTCGGAGCTGGCCGTGTTCGTGGCCGACGAGCAGTCGGTCGAACCGGTCGACACCGTGCGCCTGATGAAGCTGGCCGAGGCCGTCCTCGGCGCCCAGGGCGTGCGGGGCGACGCCGAGCTGTCGATCTTGTTCGTGGACGAGGACGCCATCGCCGAGCTGAACAAGCGTTTCCTGGGCAAGGACGGGCCCACCGACGTACTCGCGTTCCCGATCGACGACGACGTGTACGAGGGGGGCCGGCTGCCGGACTCGCTCGGCCCGGCGGGGCCGGCGGACGACATCGAGCCGTCCGACCTGCCGACCTTGCTCGGCGACATCGTGGTGTGCCCCTCGGTGGCCCGCCGTAACGCGCCCGAGCACGCCGGGACTTACGACGACGAGTTGGCGCTGCTCGTGGTGCACGGGATCCTGCACCTGTTGGGTATGGACCACGCCGAGGACGAGGAGGCCCAAGCCATGGAGCGCCGGGAGCAGGAACTGCTGGCCCAGTTCCACCAATCGTGAAACCTCCAAGTACCGGCGGCGGCCCGCGGCCGCCCGGCCTGCGTGGCCCGAACGCCGCAGTGGGGCGAGCATGAGCGCCGACGCTCTTCTGTGGGCGCTGGTGATCGTGCTGCTTCTCGTCAGCGCGTTCCTGGCGATGGCGGAGACGAGCCTGACCCGGATGAACCGGATCAAGGCCCTCACCCTCGCGGAGGAGAAAAGGCGCGGCGCTCACGCGCTGCTGCGGCTCGTCGAGCACCCCGAAGGGTTCCTGAACCCGGTGCTGCTGTTCCTCCTCATCTGCCACCTGGTGATTGGCAGCCTGGTCGGCATCCTGGCCGAGCGCTCCTTCGGCGCCGCCGGGGTGGCGCTGGCCATCCTGTTCGAGGTGGTGGTGATCTTCGTGGTGGCGGAGGCCGTCCCCAAGACCTATGCCGTCCAGAATCCCGAGCGCGCTGCGCTGCGGGTGGCGCCGGTCGTGTACGCCATCGCCCGCTTCCCCCTGGTGCGACTGCTGTCGAGGGGGCTGATCGGGCTGGCGAACGTGCTGGTGCCGGGGCGCGGCCTGAAGAAGGGCCCGTTCGTTTCCGAGGAGGAGCTGCTCGCCCTGGCCGACGTAGCCCACGAGGAAGAGGTCATCGAGCAGACCGAGCGCAAGCTCATCCACTCGATCATCGAGTTCGGCGACACGGTCGTGCGCGAGGTGATGGTGCCCCGGCCCGACATGGTCACCATCGAGGCCCGAGCGACGGCTGCGGACGCCATGGAGCTGGTCATGTCGGCCGGCTTCAGCCGGATCCCGGTGTACGAGCAGGGGATCGACGACGTCACCGGCATCCTCTACGCCAAGGACCTGTTCCGGGCCCTGCGGGAACGCCGCGCCGACGCGCCGGTGCGCGAGCTGGTGCGGCCTGCCCGCTTCGTCCCCGAGACCAAACGGGTGGCCGAGCTGATGCCCGAGATGCAGCGGGAAAAGGCCCACCTGGCCATCGTGGTGGACGAGTACGGGGGCACCGCCGGCCTCGTCACCCTGGAGGACCTGATCGAGGAGCTCGTGGGTGAGATCGTCGACGAGTACGACGCCGAGGAGGCGCCGGTGGAGCCGCTG
>JAHFUQ010000207.1:2094-4645 GCA_023265045.1 Acidimicrobiia bacterium | reverse complement strand
GACGGAACGCCGAGCGACCTGGGGGCGCCGGACAGCCCGCGGGGCGACAGCACGGCCCCCGAAGGGTTCCGGCTGGTGGTGGGCGGGCACCGCCCGCCCGAGCTGGGCGGGTACGACGCCAACCCGGTCTCCGATCGGGTGAAGGCCACGTTGGCGGCCCTCCTGGCCGCCGAGCAGCAGTTGCACCCCGACGTCGTGGTGCTGACCGGGCTCGGCCTGGGCGCCGAGCAGTTGGCCGCCGAGGCGGCAGCGGCAGCGGGCGTGCCCTACGTGGCGGTGCTCCCTTACCCCGACCAGGACACGCCCTGGCCGGCGTCGTCCCGGCGCCACTTCGCCGAGCTGCTTGCGGGCGCCCAGGGCCAGATCGTGCTGCAGAAGAACGCGCCCGCCACTCGCCAGCTCGCGGGCGGGGCGTTGCGACGGAGGGATGCATGGCTCGCACGCAACGGCGACGAGGCGGTCGTTGTCTGGGATCGCGACGACCCCATCATCGAACGCCAGGTCCGGTCCCTTCAGGACGCGATGGGCGAGGAACAGGTGATGATCATCGAACCGGCGCCAACCGACTGACCGGCCGAACGCCGGTGTCCATGTACACGACGTGGTCGCGCACCTCCGCCAGCCGGGCCAGGAACCGTTCCCGCTCGACCTCGACGGCGCCCATCGACGCCAGATGCTCGGTCGGAAGCTGTACGTCGATCATCACGCCGCCCGCGTCCGCCCACCGCCGGCAGAGCTCGGCCAGCGCGACCTTCGACGCGTCCGTCGATCGGTGGAACATCGACTCACCCGTGAAGCAACCACCGACCCGGACGCCGTAGAGCCCGCCAACCAGGCGGCGGCCGTCCCACACTTCGACACTGTGGACCCAGCCGAGCCGATGCAGGCGGCCGTAGGCGTGGCGCATCGACCGCGAGATCCAGGTTCCCTCGCGCCAAGGCCGTTCGGCGCAGGCGGCGACGACGGCGTCGAAGGCGGCGTCGACGGTCGTGATCCAGCCCGAGCGCCGCATCCGTTGCCGCAACGAACGTGCCACCCGCACCTGGTCGGGCCACAGCACAGAGCGGGGATCGGGCGAAAACCACGGCAGCGCCATGCCCGAGTGAGGCCACGGGAAGATGCCGCGCCGGTAGGCGTCGACCAGGGTGGCAGCCTCGAGATCACCCCCGACGGCGACGACGCCGCTCGGGTCGGCCAGGGCGGGGTCGGGCATCGCCCAGCGCGACGCGTCGACCGGCGTCGGCGCCGCCACGCGACCCTCAGCCACGCTCCGCCCGGGCGCGGAGATAGAGCACCCGCACGGCCAGCGCCTGGCGCACCTCGCGTACGACGTCCTGCAGGAACTCGTCGCGGTAGGCCTTGTCCGTCAGCAGCGAAAGCGTGAACGAAAAGCCGGCGATGGCGGACAGGAACGCCGCCACTTGGAGGAGCTCGGCGCTGAGCCCGACCCGGCGTCCCCACAACCGCTGGTCGACCAGCAGGTGGAGGTCGCGCCCGACCCACTCCGAGGCTGTCTCGGGCGTGATCACGATCAGGCCGAAGGCGACGAGGAAGAAGCCGATCATCACGCTCACGAACAGGATCTGCAGCCCTTGGCTGAACAGCATGACCAGCCCCACGTTGCCCCACTGCCGCCGTGTGAGCGGGGGTGCAGCGCGGTCGCCGGGACGCAGCGGGCCCAGCCCGGCAGCTGGAGTGGCCCCGATCAGCTCCGCGTATTCGACGGCGTCGTCGAAGTGGCCCAGCTGGCCAACCTCCTCGGGTGTCCGCACGACGATGAACGCCACGCCGAGAACCACGAACAACCCGATGGCGAGCGCTAGGAACGGGGCGTTCAGCGACGCCGCCACCTCCCACAGCTCGGGCGTGAGGAAGAGGAAGACGACGAACAGGAGGAGCAGCGGGAGGGCGCGCACCATGAGCCGAACGAGCGCGCCCAACTGCTCGGCGAGCCTGCCCCACGCCCAGCGCGTCAAGGGCACGACGCCGTAACTGGTGCCCAGGTAGATGACACCGAGCAGCAGGCAATTCCCGACA
The DNA here is from genome assembly GCA_023265045.1 of Acidimicrobiia bacterium. Classification (GTDB taxonomy): domain Bacteria; phylum Actinomycetota; class Acidimicrobiia; order Acidimicrobiales; family AC-14; genus JAHFUQ01. The sequence continues at coordinate 2,608 of JAHFUQ010000207.1, read as the reverse complement.
AACGTGTTGAGGGCAGTCAGGACCTGGCCGCCGGCCACCAAGGGCAGCACCGCCGGAACGAGGACGAATACCGCGAGCTCAGGCCCGCCGACGCTCGCGGGCCGCGCCAACGGGGGGCGACCACGCAGCCTGTTCGTCACCGCCCACACCGCCAGCAGACCGGCGAAGCTCGCCGCGGCAACAAGCGCGTTGACCCACCACGGCCACGCGAAGTTCAACGCGCCGACCAGCTCGACGAGCAGGATCAACGTCAGCAGCGAGAGGGCGCGGGTGAACACATCGCGGCGGGCGCTGTAGTCCTCGATGAAATGCGGCAACCCGCGACCGAGGAACCAGCGCTCCACCTCCTCCACCGCTTGCCCGCGCACGCCCCTAGTCTCGCCGCCACGATGCGATGCGGAGTGGACACCGGGGGGACGTTCACCGACCTGGTCGCCGACGACGGTCGCATTGCGAAGATCCTGTCGACGCCCGACGACCCCTCGCTCGCCGTCGCCGCCGGCTTGGCAGCGCT
>JAHFUQ010000207.1:0-2084 GCA_023265045.1 Acidimicrobiia bacterium | reverse complement strand
CCAGGACCGCCCGTCGCTGTACGACATCTGGGCCGACCGTCCCGAACCGCTGGTGCCGCGGGCGCTGCGCTTGGAAGTGGGGGGACGGCTCGACGCAAGCGGGGCCGAGCTGGAGCCGTGCGACCCCGCGTCGCTCCCACCCATCCCCGATGGGGTCGAGGCCATCGCCGTCACCCTGCTGCACTCCGACCTGAACCCGGCCCACGAACGGACGGTCGCCGCCGCGATCACAGGGCTCGACGTGTCGTGCTCACATGAGATCTCGCCGGAGTTCCGCGAGTACGAGCGCAGCGTGACCACCGTCATCAACGCCTACCTGCGCCCACGCTGCCGCCACTACCTCCGCTCCTTGGTCGGATTGGCGGACGAGGTCTTCGTCATGACGTCGGCGGGCGGGCTGATCCCGGCCGAGGAAGGCGCTGAATTGGCGGTCGCCCTCCTGCTGTCAGGACCGGCGGGCGGGGTGATCGCCGGCGCGGCCGCGGCCATGGCCGCCGGCTACCCCAACGCGGTCACCTTCGACATGGGCGGGACGAGCACGGACGTGTGCTTGGTGCGGGGCGGGGTACCGCAACCGGCCCCAGGCCGCATGGCCGCGGGCTTTCCTATCCGCCTCCCTGCCCTCGACATTCACACCATCGGCGCGGGGGGAGGGTCGATCGCGCGCCTCGACCTCGGCGGCGCCCTCGTCGTCGGCCCGGCCAGCGCCGGCGCCGATCCAGGTCCCGCGTGCTACGGGCGCGGCGGGGCCGAGCCGACGGTTACCGACGCCGACCTGCTCCTCGGTCGGATCCCGTCGGACGCCGCGCTGCCCGGGCTCGGGACGCTCGATGGCGACGCCGCGGCCCGGGCCATCGCCCAGGCCGGCGTCACCGCCGCAGGCGTCGTTGAGGTGGTGAACGCGAACATGGAACGCGCGGTGCGACGGGTCACGGTCGAGCGGGGAGTCGATCCGGCCGAGCTGGCGCTCGTGGCGTTCGGCGGCGCAGGACCGCTGCACGCCTGCGCGATAGCCGAAGCGCTGAGCATGCCGGCGGTGGTCGTGCCGCCCCGCGCCGGCGTGCTGTCCGCGGTCGGCCTGCTGAGTGCGCCCCGGCAACGGGACCTGGTCCGCTCGTGGCCGACACCCCTGGACCGCGACGGCCTGGGCGCGGCGCTGGCGTCGCTGGCCGGGGAGGCGATCGCCGCCGTCGGGTTGGGACCCGCCGAGGTCCTGACGTCCGTGGACTGCCGGTATGCCGGCCAGAGCCACGAGTTGACGGTGGCGTCGGTGGATGACTTCCCCGCCGAGCACCGACGGCGCAACGGCTATTCCCGCCCGAGCGCGCCCGTCGAAGTGGTCGCCATCCGGGCGACGGCGCGGGACGCCGCGCCCAGCACGGCTGGCCAGCTGCCGCCAGTGGCCCGCCCGCCGGCCCGCGGCCCGGCCGTCCTGACGGAGCCCGACTGCACGGTGTGGCTGCCCGACGGCTGGGACGCCGCCGTCACGGCCGAGGGCAGTTGGGTCCTGCGCCGCGCATGAACCCGGCCGCCCTGCAGGTGCTGATCTCCCGCCTCACGGGCGTGGCCGAGGAGATGGGCGCCGTGCTGCGGCGGGCCGCGTTCAGTCCGAACATCAAGGAGCGGGCCGACTGTTCGGCCGCGCTGTTCACGCCCGCGGGCGAGTTGCTGGTGCAGGCCGAGCACGTCCCAGTCCACCTCGGGTCGATGCCGGCATCGGTACGGGCGGCCATCAAGGTGTTCGGCGACGGCGTGCGGCCCGGCGACCAGGTCGCCCTCAACGACCCGTTTGCCGGCGGCACCCACCTGAACGACCTGACCCTCGTCGCCCCGTGCTTCTCCACCGAGGACGCCCGCCTGCTGGGGTGGGCCGCCAACCGGGCCCACCACGCCGACGTGGGCGGCATGGCGCCGGGGTCCATCCCCGCCGACGCCACCGAGATCTACCAGGAAGGCCTGCGGGTGCCGCCCGTGCTCCTCACCGCCGAGGTCGAAGCCATGATCGTCGCCAACTCCCGAACACCGGACGAGCGCCGCGGCGATCTCGACGCCCAGCGGGGAGCGAACGTGGTCGGCGTGCAGCG
>JAHFUQ010000074.1 GCA_023265045.1 Acidimicrobiia bacterium | reverse complement strand
GGCGCACTGGTCCTGCTGGGGCGCATGGCCTGGCGGGAGGTCGAGCCGGGCGACCGGCCCCGGTTGCTCAGCCAGCTCGTCCGGCGGTTCAGCCGGATGGCCATGGTGGCCGTCGCCGTCGTCGTCGTCACCGGCGTCGTCAATTCGATCGGGGCGTTCGCGAGCTTGTCCGACCTCTGGGACGTGGCCTACGGGAAGGTGGTCGCGGCCAAGGTCGTCCTGCTGGCGGTCGCCCTCGCCCTGGCCGCCGTCCACCGGTGGCGGACGCCGAAGCGCCTGGCCCGGGCGGCAGCCGGCGCGGCGCCGGGCGCCGTCGCCGCCTTCGAGCGCACGAGCGGCGCCGAGCTGGCGGCGGTGGCCGTGGCGGTCGCCCTGGCCGCCGCCCTCGTCGCCATCGTCCCCGGCAAGTCCCTGGCCTTGGCGGCCAGGGGGCCTGTGAACCAGGAACGCCGGGCCGGCGCGTACACCGTGCAACTGTTCATCGACCCCACCGCGGTGGGCGACAACCAGGTCCACGTGACGTTTGTCAACGCCAAGGGCCTGGCCGCCGCCGAGGTCTCCACACTCAGCGTGTCCCTGGGCGACGCGGCCCTCGCCATGCGGCTGATCTCGCCCGGCCACTTCGTGGGCGACACCAGCCTTCCCGCGCCCGGCCCGTACCGCCTCGCGGTGAACGCCGCCGACGGCGTCTCCACCACGTTCGACTTCCGCCTCTACGCAAGGAGCAACTGATCGCCATGAGACGTTTGCTGTTCGCGGCCGTCACCGGGCTGGCGCTCAGCGGGGGCATCGCCGCCGGGCCGGCCGGGGCCCACGAGGAGATCAACCCCGCTACCGTCCCCACCGGCAAGCCGATGTTCCTGACCTTCAACGCCGCCAACGAGAAGGCCGTCGACCTGACGTCGATCCGCCTCGTGGCCCCCAAGGGCCTGGACTTCGGCGCCACGACCCGGGAGCCGGCCGGCTGGACGGTGACCAAGAGCAACGCCGCCATCACCTGGACGGGCGCCCTCAAGCCCAACAAGTTCGAATCCTGGGGCTTCGAGATCGAGGGCGCCGACCAGCCCGGGGCGCAGGCCTACACGGCGACCCTGAGCTACGCCGACAACTCCAAGGAGGACGTCGACGTCGTCCTCACGGTGACGGCCGCGACGGGAGGGGCAACCGAAGACAGCGGGGATGACGGCGGGGGCAAAGCGACCGCCGCCATCGCCCTGGGCGCCGCCGCCCTCGCCCTGGCGGCCGTCGCCTTCGCCACGAGCCGCAAGAAGGGCGGTTCGGGCACGCCGGCGGCCGCGGGCGAGAGGCAGGACTGGTGAACATCCTGGCCCATTCCGGGCCGTGCCATGGGGGTGACACGGCCACGACCATCGGCGTCGGCACGCTCGCCGGCCTGCTGCTGTTCCGCCCGTGGCGGAGGTCGGCGATGTCGGCGACGGCCAAGTTCTCCCGGTGGACGCTGCCGCTCGTGCTCGCCACCGTGATGACGGCCGGGGCCTGCGGCTCGGGCTCGGGCACGGGCTCGTCGGGGCCTCGGCCCAACACCGACGCGCGCCTGGAGATCCTGGCCCCGGCGCCCAACGCGACGATGCCCCCCAGCTTCAAGCTCGAACTGAACCTCGTCGGGGCCAAGGTGGTGCCGCCCGAGCAGACCAACGCCCCCGTGCGGGGCGACGAGGGCCACATCCACGTCACCCTCGACGGCAAGCTCATCTCCATGACCTACGGCCTCAGCCAGGACATCAACAACCTCGCCGCGGGGCCGCACAACCTCCAGGCCGAGTTCGTGGCCACCGACCACGCGCCGTTCGCCAACCGCGTCATCGTGGCGGTGGCGTTCTCGGTGGCGCCGCCCGCGTGACCCATGGCCGTGTCCGCAGTGGCGCCCTGCTGGCGCTCGTCTACATCGCCTTGGCCATCGCCTACAACTCCCGCCCCCTGTTCGACGGCTTCGCGCCGCCGCCTCCGTACAACTGGGTCAACCCGCCGCGGGAGTTCCGGTCCGGCAACGTGGCGCCGAAGCCGGCCGCGGTCGACGTGGCCCTCGGGCCGGGCGGATCGGCGGTCGGGGGCGGTTCGACCGGCGACGGCCAGGTCATCGTGAGCTTCGCCGCCGGCGCGTTCGCGGCCCGCCCGCCCGACACCAAGGTCGTGGTCCAGATCACCCCCGTCGACCCCGCGACCCTCGCCGCGCCCCCCGCCGGGCTCCTCGCCGACGGCAACGCCTACCGGCTCGACATCGCCTCCGAGCCGTCCAAGGCGGCGGTGGCCACGCTGGCGGCCCCCGCCGACATCTTCGTCGTCGTGCCCGAACCGGCCCAGACCCTGCTCTTCTCCCCCGACGGGAAAGCGTGGGAGAGCCTGCCCTTCCGGCCCGTTCCCGACCCCACCCAGATCGCCGGCGCCTTCAACCGGCCGGGGTACGTCCTGGCCGTGGCGCCGCCCGTGGGCCGCCCGAGCGAGTCGACGGCAGCGAGCGATGACGCAGCGCGGGCGTTCAAGGCGCTGTCGGCCATCGGAGCGCTGGCGCTGGTCCTGTGGTTCGTCCCCGTCGGCGTGCGCCGGGTGCGAAGGCGCCCGTCATGACCGGGGTGCGAAGGCGCCCGTCATGACCGGGGTGCGAAGGCGGCCGTCATGACGACGCTGCGCCGAACCGCAGCGGCGGCGGTGGGCGCGTTGACGGCCGGGGTCGCCTTCGCGCCGCCCGCGTCGGCCCACACCATCGGCGGGGTGGCGGCCACCAACTACCGCACCGAGGTCACCGCCATCACCCCGACCACGCCCGGCGTCGTCGTCCGGGTCCGCGACCTGGGCCGGCGGCTCGAACTGGAGAACGACACGACTGACGACGTCGTCGTGCAGGGATACCAGAACGAGCCCTACCTGCGGGTCGGCCCGGCAGGGGTGTTCGAGAACGTCCGCTCCCCCTCGCTCTACCAGAACAAGATCACGACCGGCAGCGCCGCCCTCGTCGACCTGCCCGCGGAGGCCGACCCGCTGGCGGCGCCCGACTGGCGCCGGCGCGGCGGAGGCAACACGGTGTCGTGGCGCGACCACCGGGCCCGCTGGGAGGGCGCCGACCCACCCGGCGTGAAGGCCAACCCGGGCCTGGCGCAGACGGTCGTGTCCCGCTGGAGCGTGGGGCTGCTCAAGGGGGCGGGCGCGACGTCGATCGTCGTGGCGGGCCGGATCACGTGGGTGCCGGGACCGGCCGCCTGGCCCTGGCTGCTCGCCACGGCGGCGTTCTTCGGCATCGCCCTGCTGGCGGGGGCAACGGCGCGGTGGCCGACCGCGCTCAGCGCGCTGCTGGCCCTGTTCCTCGCCGTGGACATGGTCCGCCTCTTCGGCGCCGCCACCCAGGGGGGCGGCTCGGCGCTGGGCGGGCTGCTCAAGGCCCTCGTGTTCGGGGTGCTCGAGGTGATGGCCTGGGCCGGCGGCGTGTGGGCGATCGGCGCCATCCAGCAGCGCCGCGCCGTCGGGCTGTACGCGGCGATGGCGGTCGGATTGGCCGTCGGGTTCGTGAGCGGCGTCGGCGACCTCCTCAACCTCGCCTACTCCCAGGTGCCGAGCGCGTTGCCGGTGTTCGTGGCCCGGGCCGCCGTCGCCGCCTGCCTCGGCACGGGCTTTGGCCTGGTCGCGGGCTGCTTCATGGCCCTGCGCAAGCTCGGGCCCATCCTCCCGGCCATCAGCACGGCGGCGTCGCGCGCGTGAGCGCGTCCACGTTCCTCCGCACCCGGGCGGCGTGGGCCCTCGCGACCGTGGGTTGCGCCGTCCTGCTCGCCCGCCCCTCGCTCCTCGCTGATGGCGGCGACCCGACCGCCAGGCTCGTCTGGCTGTTCGTCCTGCTCGGGTTCGTGGGCGCGCTCTGGCCCACCCCGCGCGTCGCCACGACGGCGCCGGCAACGGCGTCGGCGCCTGTGGCCGTCCTCGCCTTCGCCTTGGGCGCGTTCGCCTTCCTCGTCGGACGGTTCGCCACCGGCGGGTTCGCGGGCGCCCACCCGTGGTTCGTGCGATCGCTTGTGCTCAACGCCTTGGCCGCGGTGGCCGAGGAGGCGTTCTTCCGACGGCTGGTGTTCGACCTCCTCCTGCCCTACGGCGCCACCACCGCCCTGGTCGGCTCGGCCGCCCTGTTCGCCGTCGTCCACGTGACCGTCTGGGGCCTGTGGGTCCTGCCCCTCGACCTGGCCGCCGGACTGCTGCTGTCGTGGCAGCGCTCGGTCTCCGGCCGCTGGTCGGTCCCCGCCTGCACCCATGTCCTCGCCAACGCTCTCGCCATCCTGTGAGGTCGCCCATGCGCATCCGCCTGACCGCCACCGTCGCCGTCGCCGTGCTCGCCCTGGCCACCGCCGCGTGCACCGACGCCGGGGCGCCGAGCGACACCGTCACCATCGGCGCCATCTACCCCACCTCCGGCCTCCAGGGCCCCGGCGGCAGCGACGAGGCCAACGGCGCCCGCCTCGCGGTCGAGTACGCCAACGACCACGGCGGCGTCAACGGGCGCCAGATCCGGCTCGACCTGGTGAACGTCGACTACGGCGGGGCGGCCCCGGCGGCCGTCGCCCAGCTGCACAGGCGCGGCGTCGACCTCGTCCTCGGCAGCTACGGCAGCACCATCTCGGCGCCGGCGGCGATCGCCGCCCATCGCGAGGGGATGCTCCTGTGGGAGACGGGCGCGGTCGGACAGATCAGCCCCGCCGACGCCGGCGCCGGCGAGTCGTTCTTCCGGATGGCGCCGATGGGCGCCGGCCTCGGGCGGGCGGCCGTGAGCTTTGTGCGCGACCAGCTCCGGCCGATGCTGGCCGGGCCGGCCGGCGGCCTGCGCTACGCGGTGGCCTACGTGGACGACTCGTACGGGCGGGCCGTCGGGCTGGGCGCCGTCGAGGAGATCAACCACAGCGGCCAGGCGCTGGCAGGCGCCTTCCCGTACGACCTCCGCACCCTCGACGCCGCCGGTTTGGTGAAGGCGATCGCCGCGGCGAAGCCCGACGTGCTCTTCGTGTCCGCCTACCTCGACGACGGGATCGCCATCCGCCGCGAGACGGTGACCCAGCGCGTGCCCCTGCGGGCCAGCATCGGCACCAGCTCGAGTTACTGCATGCCCGCCTTCGCTCAGGCCCTGGGCCCGGCCGCGACGGGGTTGTTCGCGTCCGACAAGCCCGACGCCGCCGACGTCAAGCTCGACTCCCTGGCGCCTGACGCCCAGGCCGCCCTCCAGTGGGCGCGCCGGACCTTCGAGCAGCGCTACCGCGCCCCCATGAGCCCGGCCGCCCTGTCCGGCTTCTCCAACACGTGGGCGCTGGTCGACCATGTCCTGCCCGCCGCGCCGGGGCTGGCCCCCGCCCAGGTGGCGGAGACCGCCCGGACCGTCAAGCTCGCCCAGGGCGCGCTGCCCAACGGCGCCGGCTTGGACTTCGCCGCGCCCGGCCAGCTCGACGCCGGCGAGAACCGCGCCGCGGTGAGCGTCATCTGGCAGTGGGTCGACCCTAAGACCCAGGCCGTCGTGTGGCCGCCGGTGTTCGCCACCCGCCCGCTGCAGTCGATCCCCATCCTCACCGGGTGACCGGGGTGACCGGGGTGACCGGGGTGACCGGGGTGGCCGCCCGCCGGTGGCGGGTCGGCGTCGCCCTGCTCATCGTCTACGCGGCCGTGGCGATCGTCACCCAGGGGCTCTCGTCGCGGCGCGCCCGGCCGCTGTTCGACGGCTTCGCTCCGCCGACGCCGTACCGTTGGGTCAAGCCCCCGCCCGAGTTCACCGACAACCAGCCGCCCGAGTCGGCGGAGCGGACCATCCCCCTCAGCGACGACGGATCCGAGGCCGCCAACGCCAGCACCACCGACGCCCAGATCATCGTGACACTGCCGCGCGGCGCTGTCCTTGCGCACCCGCCGGACACCGCGCTGGCGCTCAAGATCACCCCCTTCGACGCGCCTGCCGTCGCACCCCTGCCGCCCGACCAGCGGCCCGTGAGCAACGCCTACCAGGTCTCCATGACGTACCAACCGTCTCAGGCGCCGGTCCCCAAGGTCGATTCGTCCACCGCCATCGCCATGACCGCCGCCTCCGACGGCGACAGCCTGCTGTACCTGCCGCCCGGCGCCCAGCAGTGGCAGACCATCGCGTCGCGCGCCTTCGGCAACACCCACGGCCGCACCGGGTCGTTCCCCGGCCCCGGGCACTACGTGGTGGTCGCCTCGCCCGCGGTGACCACCACGACCGCGCCCGGCGGCCCTGCGAAAAGCGGTAGCGGCGGGGTCGTCGCCGTCGTCGGGGTCGTGATCGCGGCGGCCGGGGTGGGCGGAGCCGTGGCCGTGCGGAGCCGGCGCAAGGCGGCTGCCGCCCGCACCCGCCAGCAGCGGCGGCGCCAGGACCGAAGCCGCCCGCCGCGACGCCGGCCGTAGGATCGCCGGAATGCCCGAACCGGTCGTCGTCGTGGAGGGCCTGCGCAAGTCGTACGGCGACCGCGAGGCTGTGCGCGGGGTCGACCTCACCGTCGAGCGGGGCGAGATCTTCGCCTTCCTCGGTCCCAACGGCGCCGGCAAGACGACCACCGTCGAGATCCTCGAGGGGTACCGCGAGCGTTCGGGCGGCGAGGTCGCGGTGCTGGGGATCGACCCCGCCCACCCCACCCGCGAGTGGCGCGAGCGCGTGGGCGTGGTCCTGCAGGAATGCCGCCTGCCGTCGCTGCTCACCGTGCGCGAGACGCTCGAGATGTACGCCGGCTACTACACGACGCCACGGCCGGTGGACGAGACCATCGCCATGGTCGGCCTCACCGAGCAGGCGGGGCAGCGCAACAGCAAGCTCTCGGGCGGACAGCAGCGGCGGCTCGACGTGGCCCTGGCGCTGATCGGCGACGCGGAGCTGCTCTTCCTCGACGAGCCCACCACCGGCTTCGACCCCGCTGCCCGGCGCGGCGCGTGGGAGCTGATCGAGAACCTGCGCTCGCTGGGGGGCAAGACCGTGCTCCTGACCACCCACTACATGGACGAGGCCCAGAACCTGGCCGATCGCGTCGCGATCCTGAAAGACGGACGGATCGTGGCCGAGGGCAAGCCCGGGGAGCTGGTGCCGGCCGGGCGCATCGTCACCCGCGTGCGCTTCGCCCTGCCCGACGGGGTCGCCCAGGACGAGCTGCCCGCGGAGCTGGCATCGAAGGTCGCGGACCACGACGGGCGCTGGCGGTTCGAGACCAGCGAGCCGGTGCGCGACTTGTCCGTGTTGACGGCCTGGGCCCTGGCCCGCGGCGTCGACCTCCCCGACCTCGAGGTCACCCGCCCGTCGCTCGAGGACGTGTACCTGGAGCTGACGGCCTCATGACCGAGCCGTCATTGAGCCCGTCAAAGAGCGACGCCCAGCTGCTGCTCCACCAGTACGGCTACGACCAGAAGCAGTTCTGGCGCGAGCCCGCCAGCGTGTTCTTCACGGTGGCCATGCCGCTGATCTTCCTGTTCCTTTTCTCGTCCATCTTCGGCGACAAGTCGGTCAATGTGGACGGCCACACGGTCAGGACCACGACCTACCTGGTGCCCGGGATCGTGACGCTGGCGGCGGTGTCGGCCACGATCGTCAACCTCGCCATCACGTTCACCATCCTGCGCGAGAAGGGACTCCTCAAGCGGGTGCGCAGCACGCCGCTTCCCCCATGGGTCTACCTCGGCGGGCGGGTGCTCACCGCCACGGCTCTGACGGTGATCATGGTCGTCGCCCTGACCGTGCTGGGCCGGCTGTTCTACGGCGTCGCCATCCCGACGAGCACGCTGCCGGGGCTCGTGCTGACCCTGTTGATCGGGACGGCGGCCTGCTGCACCCTCGGCTTCGCGCTGACCTCGCTCATCCCCAGCGAGGGGGCGGCGCCGGCCATCACCAACGCCGTGATCCTGCCGCTGTACTTCTTCTCGGGCATCTTCATCCCCGAGGACAACTTGCCGTCGGGGATGAAGTTCGTGGGGTCGCTGTTCCCGGTGCGGCACCTGTTCCGCTCGTACTTCGCCGCCTTCGACCCGGCCACCACCGGACCGGGCATCGCTTGGGGCCACCTCGCGGTCTTGCTGGCGTGGGGCGCCGTCGGCGGCGTCATCGCCGTCCGCACCTTCCGGTGGACCCCCCGTGGCTCATGATATATTCCATGCTATCCTCTAGATCGTGGCGCTTCCGATGACCGCTCCGTATACGGTCGAAGACCTCGACTGGCTGAAAGACGTGATCGGCGTGCCAGGCCGCCTGGAGCTCGATCCCTGGGGGAACCTCATCGTGACGCCGACGACGGACGAGCATGAGCTCGCCATCGGTCATATGCATGCGCAGTCCCGGGAACAGCTGGGATTGCCTCCAGAATGCATCTTGACCGGCATCACTTGGCGGGTCCCCGGTGGAAGCGGCTACTACAACCGACCCGACCTCATCGTGCTCGCACGGGGGTGGCAGCGAGTCGGCGATTGGCATCTCGATCCCCCGCCCCTGCTCGTCGTCGAGGTGGCCTCGCGGTCGACGGTGGGTATCGACCGCGGGCGCAAGCGGGACGACTACCGCCTCGGCGGCACGGGCCTGTACGTGCGCGTCGACTTCTACGACCCCGGCCGGGCCGGGTTCGAGCTGTACGACTTCGCCACCGGCGACATCACCGTCAGCACGACCGCAGTGGACCTCGTCGTGGGCGGGCGGCCGTTGCGGTTCGATTTGAGCGACCTACCGGCCGGTTGAAGCCGGCCGGTAGGTCAGCCTCCTCAGTTAGTTCTTGACGGCCTGGGCGGTCGGCGCCGACGCCGGGCGGCGGCCCGCCAGCACCGCCGCGACACCGGCGACCATCATGGCCACGCCGGCGGCGCCGAGCGCCATCAGCAGCAGCGAGCCGCCGGACACGGAGTTGTGCGTGACGAGACCGACCGGGCGGTCCGTCACCTGCGCCCCCAGGTTCGCCCCCAGCACGGGCGTGTCGGCGCCCACGCTGATCAGCACGCGGGCGGGCACGCCCCACGTCTGGGTGCCGGGCACGGCCTCCTGGGTGGCGACCACCACGTAGTTCCCGGCCTTGGCGTCGGCGGGGATGACGAACGAGCCCCGGATGACGCCTCCCTCAGGGGTGACCTGGGTCAGCACCGGGCCGTCGATGGCGCCCCAGTGGAACACCACCGGCTTGGGGCTGTTGTACGACGCCCCGCTGAACGTGACCGTCTCCCCGGGCTTGGCCGCCGACGGCGTGGCGTTCAGTGTCGCCACCGGCACGCAGGCCCACGCACTGGCGACCAGGACGACACCCGCGGCCGCGGCCGCGAACCCAGCAATTGCCCACCTTCTCATCATGGTTCCCTTCTGGTTCTGCATTACGACTGGACCTTGACCGATTCCTCGGCGGCCTTCGCCTTGGCTTTCGTCTTCGCCGGCCCCGGCGTCCTGTCACGCCGGAGAAGCGCCACGACCACGAGGATGAGGCCGACGAAGGCGACCCCTCCCAGCGCCGCGAGCGCGTACTTGGCGCCGTTGGCGCCGCCCCCGATCGCCTTGAACTGCGCGGCCGAGGAGAACATGTCCTGGGACTGGGTGTCGACGTTGCCGTTGCGGGTGTCGTCCCAGGCGAAGATGGCGAGTTCGTTGGTCGACGCCACGCCGGGCGGCTGGCGCATGTCGAAGCCGTTGCTCCACGGCCCGATCTTGCGGTTGACCGACCGGTCGGTGATGCGGATGTTCTTCGACCAGGTCTTGCCGTTGTCGTTCGAGTACGTGTAGTAGACGTCGTTGACGTAGTTGCCCGGGTCGTCGCGGAAATCCCACCAGGCGACGTCGACCCGGCCGTTGGGGGCCACGCTGATGGCGGGCAGGAACTGCGACGCCAGCGCCTTGGGGTCGTCGTCGTTGAGCAGCTTGGCGGGGCTGAACGTCTTGCCGCCGTCGGTGGAGTTCCGGTAGTAGATGTCGGTCTCGCCCTGGGTCTGGCCCGGCTTGGCGTGCCACGCCAGGTGCACGGTGCCCTGCGGGCTGGGGCCCTTGCTCCACACGATGAAGCCGCCGGCCAGGTTGGGCGTCTCCGCGAATGCCTCCGAGGTGGCCCAGGTCTTGCCCTTGTCCGACGAGCGGGCGAGGTAGTAGGCGAAGTTGGCGCTCGGGGTGACGCCGACCGAGCGGCGCTCCCACAGCACGTACGCCGTCCCGTCGTCGCCCACGGCCACGACCGGGTTGTACCCGCCCACGTTGGCGGCCGTCTTCTTGTCGTCCGGGAACGTGCCGGTGATGTTCTTGGGGTCCTTCACCCATTCGGCGGACACGTCGGCGGGGTCGCCGAAGGTCTTGCCGCCGTCGGTTGACACCTGGACCATGGGCCGGGGGTTCACCGACGGCGTGGCGCTGGACAGGTTGCGGCGGTAGGTGACGTAGACGATGTCCTCGTTCCCGGAGGTGGAGTCCACGGCCACCCCCGAGACGGGACGGTCGGTCTCGATGTCGCCCAGGGTCTTCCCCCGGTTGTTGCGAGCGAGCGTCGTCTGCCACGTGTCGCCCAAGTTCGTGGACCGGGACACGACGGTGCTCAGGTTGCCGCGGGCGTCGCCCCCGTCCTGGACATCCCAGGCGGCCATGGCGATGTAGAGCGTGCCGTTGCGGCCCCAGGCCATGGGCGACTCGGTGACGCTCCCCGACGTCTGGAAGCAGAACGGGTACGAGGGGGCGGCGGGCAGGTTGTCGAGCTGGCGCCACGTCTGGCCGCCGTCCGCGGACCGGAACACCAAGCAGGCGCGGCTGCGCATCTCGACCGTCGCCGCCACCACGTTCATCTTGTTGTGGGGATCGACGAGCAAGAACGGCGAGCCGTAGGTGCGCGTCGGCGCCAGGTCGGCCTTGGTCATGTTGACCGGCTTGCTGATCCGCAGCGGATCGTTGGTCGCGGCGCTGGTCGCGCTCGGGACGATCGCCAGCAGCGTCAGCGCGGCAAACCCCGCCGCCAGGGGCTTACGTCCAGCCATACCTGTCCCCCTCTTCCCCGGAACTGCATCCCCCGGAACGGCGGGCCCACGTCGTCATTCCAGCCGCAATGATAGCGACAGGTTCCCCGTTATGGACGGCTGGACGCGTCCCAGGTGGGAATGAGCTGGCGCGCGGCGCGAGTCTCGTCCACCCGACCCACGGGGGTGGTGCGGGGCGCGGTGCGGGCCAGCGCACCGGTCTCGGCCGCGATCTTGATGAGCGAGTCGGCCAGGGCGCGCAGCGTCTGGGGGCTCTCGGTCTCGGTGGGCTCGATCATGAGCGCCTCCTCCACGATGAGCGGGAAGTACACCGTGGGGGCGTGGAAGCCCTCCTCGAGCAGCCGCTTGGCCACGTCGAGGGCGCGCAGGCCGTTGCGACGCTTGAGGGAGGCGGTGGATGCCACGAACTCGTGCATGTTGGGGCGGTCGTAGGGGATGTCGTAGTGGCCCCGGAGCTGGTGGCGCAGCCAGTTGGCATTGAGTACGGCCCCCTCGGCCACCCGGCGCAGCCCGTCGCCCCCGTTGGCCAAGATGTAGGAGTAGGCCCGGGCGAGGGCCAGGGCGTTGCCGTGCCAGGAGTGCACCCGGCCGATCGAGCGCTCCGGTGTGGTCCACTCCCACTGGCCGCCGTCTCGGCCGCCGTCGCCGCCGTTGGCGGCCGGCCGGGGGCCCGGGAGGTACGCCGCCAGCCGCTCGGTCACCGCCACGGGGCCGGCGCCGGGGCCGCCACCGCCGTGGGGGACGGCGAAGGTCTTGTGCAGGTTCAGGTGGACGATGTCGAAGCCCATGTCCCCCGGACGGGTCACGCCCAGGATGGCGTTGAGGTTGGCCCCGTCGTAGTAGAGGAGGGCCCCCACCTCGTGGACGGCGCGGGCGATCTCGACGATGTCCTCCTCGAACAGCCCGAGGGTGTTCGGGTTGGTGAGCATGATCCCGGCGACGTCGTCGTCGAGGCGCGCCCGGAGGGCGGCCACGTCGACCAGGCCACGGTGGTCGGACGGGACTTGGGTGACCTCGTAGCCGCCGAGGGTGACAGAGGCGGGGTTGGTGCCGTGGGCCGAGTCAGGGATCAGCACCCGGGTGCGCGGGCGGGCGGCGCCCGTGCCCCCGCCGTGATCGTCGTGCCAGGCCCGCATGAGCAGCAGGCCGGTCAGCTCTCCGGCCGCGCCAGCCGGCGGCTGGAGCGTGGCGGCGTGCATCCCGGTGACCGCGCAGAGGACGGCCTCGAGGTTGTGCAGGAGCTCCAGCCAGCCCTGGGTGAGCGCCGCCGGCGCCGCCGGATGCACGCCGGCCAGCCCGTCGAGGGACGCGGCGTCGTCGCACAACTTCGGGTTGTACTTCATGGTGCAGGAGCCCAGCGGGTAGGCCCCGAGGTCGACCGAGAACTGGCGGTGGGTCAGGCGGGTGAAGTGCGCCACGAGGTCGCGCTCGGACACCTCGGCGATGTTGGCCGGCTCGACCCGCAGGTGCTCGGCGGGGACCAACTCCTCGGCCGTCCACCCGGGGGTGTCGGTGCGGCGCAGGTGGGCGGCGGTGCGCCCCGGGGCGGAAAATTCGAACAGCGCCGGTTCCGGGTCGCGCCCCATCAGTGGGGCGCTTGTCGCCTTCCCTCCCGCGGCCGCACTCATCGTACGACCTTCTCGAAGGCGGCGACATAGGCGTCGATCTCGTCGCGGGTGCGCTTCTCGGTGACGGCCACGAGCAGGTCCGCGTCGTAGCCGGAGTCGGGGCCGAGGGCGACACCGGCGAGGAACCCCTCCTCGGCCATGCGCTCGACGATCACCTCGCCGGTGACGGGCGTGCGCAGGGCGAACTCTCGCAGGGTGGGAGCGCCCGAGGCGGCCGCTACGCCGTCGATGCGCAGCAGCGCCTCCTGGGCGTACCGCGTGCCGCGGGCGCACTGGAGGGCGAGCTCTCGCAGCCCGGCGGTGCCGAGCCACGCCAGCTGCACCGTGCACGCCACCGCGATCAGGGTCTGGTTGGTGCAGACGTTGGACGACGCCTTCTCCCGCCGGATGTCCTGCTCGCGGGTGCGCAGCGTCGTGACGTACGCCCGGCGCCCCTCGGCGTCGACCGTCTCGCCCACCAGCCGGCCCGGCAAACGCCGCACGTGCTCACGCCGGCAGGCGAAGACCCCGAGGTACGGACCGCCGAAGGACAGGGGCGTGCCGAAGGGCTGGCCCTCGCCCACCACCACGTCGGCGCCGAAGTCGGAGGGCGGTCGGAGCAGGCCGAGGGCCACGGGGTCGACGGCGACGATCAGCGTGGCGCCGGCCCGGCGGGCCGCCTCGAGGTCCTCGATGGCGCCCAGGTAGTTGGGGTACTGCACGACGACGGCCCCCGGCTCGCCGCCGGCGGCCTCCGTCGGCCACGCCGTGCGCCCGTCGACCAGAGCGACGTCGACCAGCCGGTGGCCGGTACCCCGTGCGTAGGTCGCCATGACCTCCCGCCAGTTCGGGTTCACGCCCCGGGACACCCACACCGTCGACCGGCCGGTGGCCGCCACCGCCAGGTTCACGGCCTCCACGCACGCGCTGGCGGCGTCGTAGAGGGAGGCGTTGGCGACGTCCATGCCCGTGAGCCGGCAGATGAGGGTCTGGTACTCGAACAGCGCCTGCAGGACGCCCTGCGCCACCTCGGCCTGGTAGGGCGTGTAGGACGTCACGAACTCGGAACGGAACGCCAACCGGCGCACGACCGCGGGCACGTCGTGGTCGTAGGCCCCGCCGCCGGCGAAGCACACCAGCTCGCGGCCCACCGCACGGTTGCGCGCCGCGAGCGCCTCGATCCGGCCGAGGGCGTCGAACTCCGACAGGCCGGGCTCGATGGCCAGGCCGCCTGACGCCAGCCGCAGCGCCTCGGGCACGGCCGAGAACAGCTCGTCGACCGACGACAGCCCGATCGAAGCCAGCATCTCGGCCACTTCCGCCTCGGTATGGGGGACGTAGTGGCCCACGGGCCAACCCTATGCGCCGTGGCGAGACTGCTCGTCCAGGCGCAACGCTCCTAATGCGAGCGGTTGGGGCGGACGAACGGGGTGGGGACGATCCGCGCCGGCAGCGACTGGCCCCGGGCGTCGATGGTGACCTCCTGGCCTTCGCGGGCGTGGGGCGGGAGGAAGGCGAGGGCGATGCCGTGCCCCAATGTGGGTGAGAAGTTGCCGCTGGTCACCTCGCCCACCAGCTCGGGCCCGGCCATCACCGGGTAGCCGGCGCGCGGCGGCTGGCGGCCGTCCACGGTGAGGCCGCGCAGCTCGCGGTCGACGCCCCGCCGCCGCTCGTTCTCGAGGGCCGCCCGGCCCCGGAACTCGCCTTTGTTCCACGCCACCACCCATCCGAGGCCCGCTTGCAGGGGCGTGATGCCCGGGCCCAGCTCATGGCCGTGGAGGGGCAGGCCGGCTTCCAGGCGCAGCGTGTCCCGGGCGCCCAGGCCGGCGGGCAGGAACCCGGCGTCGAGCACCCCTTCCCAGAACGCCGGCGCCGCCTTGGCCGGCACCGCGATCTCCACCCCCTCCTCGCCGGTGTACCCCGTGCCCGCGGCCAGGCACATGACGCCCTTCCAGCTGAACGGCTTCACCCCGAACCGCTTCACGCTGGCGGCCTCGGGGACGATGTCGGCCAGCCACCGGCGGGCGTCCGGGCCTTGGAGGGCGATGATCGCCCGGCTGGCGGTCACGTCCTCGCCGCCGAGGGCCTCGAGCACCCGTTCGGTATTGGACGCGTTGGGCATGACGTGGAAGTCGTCGAGGGCGACCCACCACACGATGAGGTCGTCGACGACCGAGCCGTCGGCCTCGTCGAGGAGGTGGGTGTACTGGGCCCGCCCCGGCGTGATCTTGCCCAGGTCGTTGGTGAGCGTGCGCTGGAGCCGGTCGAAGCTGCCGAAGCCCGAGACCCGAACCGTGCCGAGGTGGCTCACGTCGAAGGCCACCGCGCCGTTGCGGCACGTGCGGTGCTCGACCAGCGTGCCCGACGGGTAGGCGACGGGCATCTCCCAGCCGCCGAAGGCGACCATCTTCGCCCCCAGGTCACGGTGGGCGGCGTCCAGCGGCGAACGGCGGAGGGCCATGGCTAGGCGACCGCCCCGCCCGGTCCGCCCCCGGCCAGGGTGCGCAGGACCTCGGCGTGCAGCTTGCCGTTGGTGGACACACCGCTGCCGCCGTCCGGGCGCCGCCGGCCCTGGAGGTCCGTGAACCGGCCCCCCGCCTCCTCGACGATGACCTGGATGGCGGCCATGTCCCAGTGGGCGACGTCGGGCTCGACGGCGATGTCGACCGCGCCCTCGGCCACCAGCACGTGGGACCAGAAGTCCCCGAACCCCCGGCTGCGGTCGCATCGCCCTTCGAGGGTGAGGGCGGCGGCCAGGATCCCCCGCTTGTCGAAGCTCGAGAAGTTGTCATAACTGAAGCTCGCCTGGCCGAGTTCGGTCACCGACGACACGTGGATGGGCTGCCCGTCGGCAAAGGCGCCTGCCCCCTGCGACGCCCACCAGCGCCGGGCCAGCGCCGGCGCCGACACGACGCCCACCACCGGAAGCCCGCCGTCCTCCAGGGCGATCAGGTTCGCCCACACCGGGATCCCGCGGACGTAGTTCTTGGTGCCGTCGATCGGGTCCAGCACCCACCGCCGGGACGCCCCGGCCCCGCCCTGGGCGCCGAACTCCTCGCCGAGGATGGCGTCGGCGGGACGGGCCTGCCCGATCCGGTCGCGAATTGCCTGCTCGGCGGACTGATCGGCGTCCGAGACCGGCGTCCCGTCGGGCTTGGCGCTCACTGTCAAGTCGCCCGATCGGAAGCGTCGCACGGCGATGGCGTCGGCGAGGTCGGCCAGCTCGAGCGCCAGTTCGAGGTCCGCATGGTGGGCGCCTTCACATCTGGCGCCAGAGGCGCCGACGGGCGCGCTCAGGCCGGCTTCCGCCGGCGCGGTCGGGGCGGCTTGGCCGCGTTCGCACCATCGTCGGCATGGTCGTCCACATCGAACCGCAGCGGCAGCGGCTCCACGGCTGCGACCTCGGGGTCGACGGAAATGGCCTGGGACGGCGCCTCGAGCCCGAATTTCACCAGCAGGGCAAGGTAGTCGCGCTGGTAGAACACCTTGATCCGGATGTCGGGGTACAGCTCCTTGAGCCGCCTGGCCTTGCGGTTCTTCTTGGTCACGAGCTTCTGGTTCATGGTCGTGATCTCGATGAACAGGTCGTAGGCCGGCAGGTAGAAGTCGGGGCTGAAGGCCTGCTGGGGCTTGTCCTCCCGGTCCCACTGGAGCACGAAGGTGCGCGGTTCGTACTCCCAGGCGATGCCGTAAAAGTCGAGCAGCTTGGCGAACTGGCGCTCCGAGTTGTGGGCGAAGCGCACCTCTTCGTGCGGCAACGGCTGCGGCTGCGGGCGACGCCGCCCGCCGGCGGGCCCGATCTGCGCCGCCCGTGCGCCTTTGGCCTTCGCCTTCGGCGCGGCCCTCGGCTTCGGCTCCTCGGCCAGGTCCTACCCTCGGGACGCCCGCGCCCCGGCCGCCGGATGGACGGCCTCGGGGACGCGGTCGGGCTCAGCCGTAGGGGGGCGCAGTTCGGTGATGGCCGCGTCCAGCTCCTCCTTGACGCCGTCGAGGGCGACCACGCTGAACACGCCCTGGCCCTGGCGCATCAGGTCGACGAGCTCCCCGTCGTTGTGGACGAGCACCGAGCCGGGGCCGTTGAGCACGAGCGTGGCCGAGGCGATGTCCTCCCCCAGGGCGCCGCGCAGGTACCCGATGGCTTGGCGGGCGGACTGCAGGGACACGCCTGCGTCGAGCAGGCTCTTGATGACCTTGAGGTCGACCAGGTCGCGGTAGGAATACCGGCGCTGCGAGCCGCTCCCCCGGGCGTCGGCGATCGACGGGCGGATCAGATCGGTGCGGGCCCAGTAGTCCAGCTGGCGGTAGGTGATGCCGACGATCTTGCAGACGTGCGGGCCTCGGTACCCGTCCTCGTTGGCTGCTCGGTGATTCTTTTCGTCGACGGCCATCCGGCCTCCATCCCCTGGCGGCTCACAGCCGCGTAGTTACGCCCGTGTCGAAAGGGTACGCCAGGACGACGCTAGATGCGAGCACCGCCCGGACGACCGCTTCGGGACGAAAACCGCGAGGTTTGGGCATTTCACCCGGCTGGGCCAGGCTGGATGACCAAACCTCGCGGGAATCGTCCTGGAGCTAGGCGATGACGGGCGGGCGCCCGCGGCGCCCACGGGCCCACGAGCTGCCTAGCTGGCGAAGTCTTCGGGGTTGACGCCCTCGAGGAACTCGCGGAAGCGCTCGACCTCGTCGTCGTGGTCTTCGTCGTCCTCGGCCACCGGCACGGCGGCCTCGTCGAGCACCGCCTCGTCGGCGTAGATGGGGGTGCCCATGCGCACGGCCAGGGCGATGGCGTCCGAGGGCCGGCTGGAGACCTTGCACCCGGCGCCCTTGTTGGTCATCTCGATCTCGGCGAAGAACGTCCGGTCCCGCAGCTCGGTGATCACGACCCGGTCGACGGCGATGCCGAGCGCGACCAACAGGTCCCGGAGCAGGTCGTGGGTCATGGGCCGGGGGGTGGCGACGCCCTGGAGGGCGAAGGCGATCGCGGTGGCCTCTACGGGCCCGATGAAGATGGGGAGCACCCGATGCTGACCGTTGGCCTCACGCAGCAGGACGATCGGATTGTTCGTGGGCATCTCGACCCGCACGCCGACCAGGTGCATCTCGACCACGTTTTCGACCCTACCTCGCGTAGAGCTCTTGGACATACGCATCAGGGTCGCCCCGAAGGGTCGCCAGATCGCCCGCGACCACCCGATCCAGGTTGCGGTACCGGCCCGCGTAGTCCAGCCCGTAGCCGAGGGCGAACTCGTCGCCGATCTCGAAACCACGGAACCGCACCGGGGTCGGGACGATGCGCCGCACCGCCTTGTCCAGCAAGGCGCACGCTTCAACGGAGCGGGGCTGGCGCTCCCGCAGCACCCCCAACAGGTAGGCGAGACTGAGGCCGGTGTCGACGATGTCCTCGACCAGCACCACGTCCCTGTCGTAGACGTCGATGTCGAGGTCCTTGACGATCCGCACCCGGCCGCTGTCGGGCGCGTAGGTCGAGATCGCCATGAAGTCGAGGAGCGGGCGGACGGTCAAGCGCCGCACCAGGTCGGCGAAGAACGGCACGCTTCCCTTGAGCACGGCCACCAGCAGGACGCCGTCGCCGTAAGCGGACGAGATCTCGCCCGCCAGACTCCCTACCCTGCCGTCGAGCTCGTCACTGCGGATCAGCGTCCGCACAGCCGCGGGCTCAGCCAGGGCTACGCACCCTCGATGTACTGGCGGAGGGCCTGGCGCAGCATGGCCGAGCGCAGGCTCTGGCCCAGCCGCGACAGCTCGGACAAGGTGTCGCCCGCCTGACGGCGTGCTTGCGGGTTGCGCTGCTTGAGCATCGGCATCACGACCTGCTCGAAGAAGGTCGCCTCCCGCTCGGCGGCCACCTTGTACATGCGCAGGTGGCGGGCCTCGACCCCGTAGCGCATGAAGCCGGCGGCCAGGTTGGCGACCAGCAAGGCGTCCTCGTCGTAGTAGACGTTCGACCCCACCCGGCGGCCCACGAGGAGCCCGAACCGCTCCAGCTCGCCCAACTCGTCCTCGCCCAGGCCCGACGCTCCGGCCAGCTCCATCAGCGTCATGCTCGCCCCGGTCCGGGGGATCGTGAGGGGGGCCGACTCATACAGCGGCGGCGCCGCCGGCCCGGTCGAGGGCATCGGCGAGGGCCCGGCCGCAGGCCCCGGGCCCGGCCCCGGCCCTGCCACGGGCCCCGATGGCGCCCGGGTCG
>JAHFUQ010000073.1 GCA_023265045.1 Acidimicrobiia bacterium | reverse complement strand
CATCGCCGTGATCCTGGCTTGGCCGCTCGGGGCGGTACCCGCGTCCGCGCAGTCGAGCCCGTTCGTGATCACCCTCGACAGCCCGGCGGGCGAGACGCTCACCGGCGCGACCACGACGGTGAGCGTGGCGGGCAAGGTGACGGCGGGGCTGGCCGCCATCGTGAAGAACATCCGCGTCCAGGTGGTGCGCGACAGTGACGGCGAGAAGATCGCCGACACCACCATCTGCTGCACGCCGCCCGCCAGCGGCACCGTGGCGTTCGGGCCCTACACGACGCCCAGCGCCGCCCGCAACGGGCGGTACACCGTGACCGTCACCGCGTCTGGGTACTACGAGCTTGTCCTGGGCCAGCCCGAGGCCGTTCCCGCCCAGGCGACGGCCTCGTTCACTGCGGCCGTGCCGCCGGCTGCGCCGGCGAACGTCAAGGCGGCCGTCCAAGCGGACCGGTCGGTGCAGGTCACGTGGTCGGCGGTCCCCGCCTACCCGGACTTCCTCGGGTACGCCGTGTTCCGCAAGACCGGCAGCGCCGCGTTCCAAGCGGTCGGCGGCATCGAGGACCGGACGAAGACGACCTTCACCGACTCCTCGTTCGCGACCTTTTCGGGCGCGGTCCAGTACGAGGTCGCGTCGATCCGCGGGACCAAGGACGACCAGGCCAACTGGCTGATCACCCTCAGCGACGCCACCAGCGTCACCGTGCCTCCGCCCGCCACCACGGTCCCGCCCGCCGGCGGGTCGTCGACGACGACCGCCGTGCCCGGCGGCGGCCTGCAGCAGGGCGGCGCGGCCACGACCGACCTCGGCTCGTTCTTCTCGTCGCAGCCCGCGCCCATCCCGCCGCTGCCCAGCGCGCCGCCCGTCACCTTGCCGGACACCGGCTACAGCGACACGCTGCCGTTCCCCGCCGGGTCGGCCACGACCTCGCGGCCCGACCCCATCGACGGCCGCCAGCCCGGCCGCCCGACGGCTTCGTCGGGCACGGGTGACGTCGTGACCGAGGACCTGGGCGGCGTCAACCGCCGAGCGCTCCTCGTCCCGGTGGCGGCCGGGTCGGTCCTGTGCGTCGCCGCCCTCCATCTCCGCTGGCTGAACCGCCGCCTGGCCCTGCCCGCGGGCGGCAAGGGCGGCCTGGGCGGCGGCCTCGGCGGCGACGGCCTGGGCGGCGGCGGCCTGGATATCGACGTCGACCCGGGCGACAAGCCGTTCCTGCCGGTTCGGGAGCCCGTCGGCATCAGCGGCCCGCGCTAGCCCGAGGCCGCAATGGAGCTGCGCAGCGCTTTCCACCGCGAGCTGCAGAAGATCGACCAACAGGTCCGCCAGCTCTTCGCGCTGGTGAGCGAGGGCGTGGCGGGGGCGACCGACGCACTGCTGGCCGGCGACCGCGAGGCGGCGCGGGACCTGGTGGCGCGCGACGCCATGCTGGACGAGCTGTACGTGGACGTGGAAGGCGTCGTGCAGCGGCAGTTCGCCCTCCAGGCGCCCCTGGCCACGGACCTCCGGTTCCTCCTGTCGGTCCTACGCATCGTGCCCGAACTCGAGCGCAGTGGGGACCTGGCCGAGCACATCGCCCAACGGGCGGCCCGCGGCATCACCGGCGAGCTGACCCCTCGGCTGCGAGGCTTGATCCAGCAGATGGGACGGGTAGGAGTCCAGCTGTGGCAAGCCACAGCCCGCGCCTACGACGAACGGGACCCGGCGGCGGCCCAGCGGCTGCGGGAACTGGATGACGAGCTGGACGACCTGCACGTGAGCTTCATCGCGGAGTTGGCGTCGGGCAAGGTGAGCGTGCCAGTGGCCATCGAGTTGGCCCTCGTGGGCCGCTTCTACGAGCGCTTGGGCGACCACGCCGTGAACATCGCGGCTCGGGTCCGCTACCTTGCCACCGGCGCCGCCTGAGGCGCCCCCCTCGTGTCATGCGATTCCACCTCATCCCCACCGACGACTCCTTCTTCCCTCTCTTCGACGCGTCGGCGGCCAACGTGGCGGCGTGCGCCCGGGCGCTGCAGGCGCTGGTGTCCGACCTGGGCAACCTGCCGGCGCACCTGGGAGTCGTCCAGGCGTGCGAGGCGAACGGCGACGAGCTGACCCGGACGATCCTGCGCCGCCTCAACACCACCTTCGTCACCCCCTTCGACCGGGAGGACATCCACGCCCTGGCCGAAGAGCTCGACGACGTCGTCGACGACATGTGGGCGGTCGCGGCCCTGCTCAACGTCGTCCACGTGGATTCCTCGCTGCCGGAGCTCAAGGAGCAGGCGGACCTGCTCGTGCAGATGGCGGACGAGACATGCGCCTTGCTGTCCCGGCTCGAGGCCATGAAGGGCGTCCAGCCCCATCTCGACGCCATCGACCGCCTCGAGACCGAAGGGGACGGCCTCTACCGGCGGGCCCTCGGCCGTCTGTTCAGCGGCGAGTACAACGCGCTCGAGGTCCTCAAGTGGAAGGACGTCGTCGAGGCGATGGAGGCCGCCCTCAACACCCTCGAGGACATCTCCAACGTCGTCGAGGCGATCGTCCTAAAGTTCGCCTGACCCCCGGCTGCCATGGACGCCGGGGTCATCATCGTCATCCTCGTCGCCCTGGTCTTCGACTTCACCAACGGGTTCCACGACGCCGCCAACTCGATCGCCACCGTCGTCTCGACCCGGGTGCTCTCGCCCCGAAAGGCCGTGGCGTGGGCGGCCGTGTTCAACTTTGCGGCCTTCTTGGTGTTCGGCACCGAGGTCGCCACGACCATCGCCAAGGACGTGGTGGACCCGGCGCGCAACGTCCTCACCGTCGGGGTGGTGTTCGCCGGCCTCATCGGGGCCATCGGCTGGAACCTGCTCACGTTCTACCTGGGTCTGCCGACCAGCTCGTCGCACGCCCTGGTCGGCGGGATGGCGGGCGCCGCCGTGGCGCGGGCCGGGTTCGGCGTGCTCCAGGAGGCGGGGCTCCGCAAGATCGGCGTCTTCATCGTCCTCTCGCCGCTGGCTGGGCTCGCCCTGAGCTTCTACCTCACCCTCGTCATCATGCGGCTGTTCCATCGGGTGAAACACGTCGATCGCCTCAACCGCGGCTTTCGCAGGGGCCAGTTGCTGTCGGCCGCCGCCTTCAGCCTGGGCCATGGGGGCAACGACGCCCAGAAGACGATGGGCATCATCCTGGCGGTGTTGATCGCGGGCGGGCACCTGAGGCCCGACGCGGGCGTGCCCCTCTGGGTTGTGTTGGCGGCGCACACCGCCATCGGCCTCGGCACCCTGAGCGGGGGCTGGCGGATCGTGAAGACGATGGGCAGCCGGATCACCCGCCTGCAGCCCGTCGGCGGGTTCGCGGCCGAGTCTGCGGCCGCCACGATGTTGTTCTTCACCTCGGCGAGGGGCATCCCGGTCTCGACCACGCACACCATCACCGGGGCCATCGTGGGCGTCGGCGCGACCCGCCGGCTGTCCGCCGTGCGGTGGGGTGTCGCGGGACGGGTGGTGTGGGCGTGGGTCCTCACCATCCCCGGCGCCTTCGCCATCGCCTGGCTCGTCCAGCAGGTCATGGGGGTCTGGAACTGAGGTGAGCGACTTGAACGACCGCCGCCTGTGGTTCTTCGTCATCGCCGCCGCGGTCAGCGCGGCCCTGACCCCGCCGACCCCTGCCGATCTCCGCTGGGTCCCGATCGCAATCTCGTGCGGGTACGTCCTGCTGGCGCTCCTGGTCGCCCTGGACCTGTGGTCACGGCGCCGACAGGATGACGCGTAACAGCGCCACCGCGCCTGCCTTGTCGAGCGGCTCGTTCCAGTTCCCGCACTTGGGGGACTGCACACACGATGGGCACCCCGCCTCGCACCGGCACGAGGCGATGACATCCAGCGTCGCTTCCAGGTGGCGGCGGCCGGAGGCGAACCCCAACTCGGCGACGCCGGCCCCTCCCGGGTAGCCGTCGTAGATCACGACCGTGGCCCGCCCCGTCTGGGGGTGGACGTCGGTGGAGACGCCGCCCACGTCCCAGCGATCGCAGATCGTGAACAGCGGCAGGATCCCGATGCCGGCGTGCTCGGCGGCGTGGACCGTTCCCGGCACGCGCCGCGCCGCCACCCGCGCCGCCGCCAGCACGTCGTCGTCGACCACGTACCAGAAGGCCCGGGTGGCCAGCCGCGTGGGCGGCAGGTTCAGCGCCACCGAGCCGAGCACCTCCTGGCTGAACAGCTTCCGCCGCTGGTAGGCCACCACATGCTCGGCCACCTCGACGCTCCCCAGGCACAGCGTCGCGCGGCCGACCGCCACCGACTCGTCGGTCCCCAGCAACTGCACCGACGTCTCGGAGCGGGGATGCGTGGTCTCGGCCACCTCGTTGGGCGCGACGTAGGCCACCCGCTCGGCGAGGTCCAGCCGCTCGACCCGGTACTGCTGGCCCTGGTGCAAGTAGAGGGCGCCGGGGTGGACCGTCGAGAAGGCGCGGCCCTCGTCCACGGTGCCGATCAGCCGCGCGTGGGTCCCCGTGACGATCTGGTACTGGCCGGACGTGCCCGTGCGCAGCCCGACGGCGGCGGCCGGCGCGCCGCCGCCCCCGGCCCACACCGCCCGGCCCTCGTGCACCACGAGGCGGTCGTCCACCGCCAGCCGCCGGACGGCGTCATCGAGGTCGTCGCCCCAGTACTCCTCGTCGGCCGCGGTCAGCGGCTGCTCGTAGGCCGCGCACCCGAGGTGCGGATCCAACACAAAGGGATTGGACGGGTTGACCACGGCCGGCTCCGGCGCCCGGGTGAACACCTCCCGGGGATGGGCCATCAGCCACTGGTCGAGCTGGTCCTCCCCCGCCACCAGCACCGCCGCCGCCCGCTGGCGGGTGCGCCCCGCTCGCCCCGCCTGTTGCCACATCGACGCGATCGTGCCCGGGAACCCGTTGAGGACACAGGCGTCCAGCCCGCCCACGTCGATGCCCAGCTCCAAGGCGTTGGTGGCGCTGACGCCCATCAGCGAGCCGCCGAACAGGTCCCGCTCGATCTCGCGCCGCTCGTCGGCCAGGTAGCCGCCTCGGTAGGGCCGCACCGACCGAGCCAGGTCCCGGGGCAACGCGCCCTGCGCCGCCCGGGCCACCAGTTCGGCGCCCTTGCGGCTCCGGGTGAAGGCGATGGTCCGGTACCCCGACAGGACGAACCCGGCGAGGAGCATCCCCGCCTCGCTGATCCCGGACCGGCGCGCACCGGCGGTCTCGTCGACCAGCGGGGGGTTCCACAGCGCGAACACCCGCTCGCCTCGGGGCGAGCCGTCGTCGCACACCTCCTCCACCGGCAGCCCGCACAACGCGGAGGCCAGCGCGCCCGGCTGGCCGATCGTCGCCGAGCAGAAGACGAACGTGGGCGCCGAGCCATACCGCGCACAGAGCCGGCGCAAGCGGCGCAGGAGGTGGGCGACGTGGGTCCCGAACACGCCCCGCAGCGTGTGCAGCTCGTCGACGACGACGTAGCGCAGGCGGCTCAGGAACCCAGCCCACGGCTCGTGGCGGGGCAGGATGCCGACGTGCAGCATGTCGGGGTTGGTGAGCACGGCGCCGGCGTGCCGGCGCACCCACGCCCGCCGGTGCTGCGGGGTGTCGCCGTCGTAGGTCGCCGCCGCCAGACCTTGCACTCGCTCGAACCCCCGCAGCTGGTCGTGGGCCAGGGCCTTGGTCGGGAACAGCAGCAGGGCCGTCCCGCCACCCGGTGCGGCCGCGGCCTCGGCGATCGGCAGCTGGTAGCAGAGCGACTTGCCCGACGCCGTCCCAGTGGCGACGGCGACCGACCGTCCTGCCCGGGCCAGGTCGATGGCCGCGACCTGGTGGGTCCACAGCCCTCCGACCGGGACCAGGCCGGGGGCCACGGCGGCCGGCAGCGGCGTCGCCAGCGTCGCGTAGCGGGCCGGGCGGGCCGCCAGCGTCTCCACGTGGACAAGCTGGTCGTGACCGGCGAGGCCCTCGAGCAGGTTCTCGATCGAGGGAGGTTTGCCGGTCACCGCCTCACGGTAGAAGCGAGGCGGGCCAGCCGATGGTTCGCGCCGTCGTGGGGACCGGCTACCTTGGCGCCAAGAACAGGAGGGTTATGGATCTGGGTCTCGATGTCTCGGAACGAAACGGGTATGCCGTCTTGAGCGTGCGCGGTGAGGTGGACGTCTACACCGCCCCCAAGTTCCGTGAGCGCCTCATCGAGCTCGTCTCCGAGGGCAAGCACCGCATCATCGTCGACCTCGAAGGCGTCGAGTTCCTCGACTCCACCGGGCTCGGCGTGCTCGTCGGCGGCCTCAAGCGGCTGCGCAGCCACGACGGCGACCTCCTCCTCGTCTGCACCCAGAGCCGGATCCTGAAGGTGTTCGAGATCACCGGTCTCACCAAGGTCTTCGCTATCCACGACTCGGTCGACGACGCCGTGGGCTCCCCGTAGATTCGGGCCGCGTTGACCAAGACCGTCGAGCTCGAGATCCCGGCTCGACCCGAGTTCGTCGCGTTGGCCC
This sequence comes from Acidimicrobiia bacterium, assembly GCA_023265045.1. GTDB lineage: Bacteria > Actinomycetota > Acidimicrobiia > Acidimicrobiales > AC-14 > JAHFUQ01. The sequence goes on along the minus strand of JAHFUQ010000073.1, from coordinate 12,561 downwards.
GGCTGGTCGTGTCGGCGATGGCCTCGACCGACGCGACCCTCACCGACGATCAGGTCGACGACCTGAAGATCGCCGTGTCGGAGGCGTGCACCAACGCCATCGAGGCCCACGACGCCATCGCCACCGACGAGCGCGTGCTGCTGAAGTGCTGGTCCGACGACCGAGGCCTGCGCGTCACCATCGAGGACCGCGGCCCGGGCTTCGACCCGTCGACCCTGCCGGACCACCCGCCGCCCACCGATCCCGATCGCCTCAAGTTCGAGCGGGGCCTGGGAATTCCGCTCATCCGCGCCCTTGTTGACGAGGTCGAGATCAGTTCGTCGACGTCGGGCACGGAGGTCCGCATGGCGATGTACCACACGGCGGACGGTTTCTCGGCCTCGTAGGCCGCAGGGAGGTTTCGTGGCGCTGAAGGACAAGTTCAAGAGCCTCACCAAGACGCCGTCCGAACTGGACGAGCAACGGCTCAAGGACTTCTGCGGCAAGCAGGCCAACTGCTCGCCGATGGGCCGGGCCCTGGCCCGCCAGGAGGTCAGCCTCGTCGGCGAGGTGACCGCCCTGCGCATCGTTCCGCGTGCCGGGTCGCCGTCCCTGGAGGCAACGATCAGCGACGGGAGCGGCTCGATCGTCGCGGTGTGGACAGGCCGGCGGCGCATCGCCGGCGTGGCCCCCGGCAAGCGCCTCGTCGTGAACGGCCGCGGCGCCCCAACCGGACCTGGCGGCCGGCTGCTGTACCTCAACCCCCGGTACGAACTGCTCTGAGCGGAGGGTCCTTGACTGACCCTGACGGCGCCCCCAAGCTGCGCGCCGTGGCCACCGGCGAGGATCTGCAAGCCCGACTCGACCTGCTGTTGTCGGATCGGCCTCCTGCGGACAGCGACGCCCGGCCGCCCTTCTCGGCATTCCGGCGGGAGGACGTCGAGCGGGCCAACGACCTGGCCGCCGGGTGGATCGCCCTCGACGGCGTCGCCGCGGTCCTCGAGGCGGCCGAGCAGGCGGTCGAGAACGAGCGACCCGAGCTGGTGCAGTTCGCCCTCCTCGCCTACCTCGCTCACGACCCCCACGGCGCCGAGGTGAGGATCGCGCCCCTCGCCGAGCGGTTCCCCTACAAGGTCGTGCCCTCGGTCAGCCCGTCGACACCGGACGCGGCGCTCCAGGCCACCTTCGAGGCCAACCCCGAGTCGCGCCTGGCGTGGTGGCGCGAGGACCCGGGGCTCAACGAGCACCTCGAGCACTGGCACGTCCTGTACAACGCCGCCGGCGTGCCCGGCGGGGAACGAAAGGACCGGCACGGCGAGCTGTTCCTCTACCTGCACCGCCAGATGCTCGCCCGGTATGAGGCCGAGCGCCGGGCCGTCGGCCTCGACCCCGTCCAGTCGTGGTGGCCGTTCACCGTGGCCCAGGATCCGTGGGGCTACGACCCAGGTCCGGGCCTGGCGCCCCGCCGCGGTGCGCGCGGGCCCAACCAGCGATGGCAGGACGCGGCCGCGATGGGCGAGGGACGCCAGCGCCTGGCGGACGCCATCGAGAGGGGCGAGTTCGCCGACGCCACCGCCCTTGGCACGGCGCTGGAGGCGTGGCGCAACGAGGGCCACGGCCACTTCGCGGCCCTGGGCGGCGTCATGGGCGACACGGCCACCGCGGCGCGCGACCACCTGTTCTGGCGCTGGTGCAGGGCGGTCGACGATCTCTGCGCCACCTGGCAGGCGACCCAGCCGGCCCACGAGCTCGCCGACACGCCGACGGTGATCATGCGCAAGCACGTCGTCGAGCCGTTCGCGGCCCCCACGTCGCCCCCCGCCGTCGCCAATCGCAGCCCTGACATCATCCTCTCGCGCCTCAGCCAGATCCCCGAAGACTGGCGCGAGCACGTGCAGGAGTTCGGTGACGCGGTGTTCGGCGGCGAGCACTGGGACGAGGAGTTCGCCTCGACGTCGTACACGACGGGTGAGCTGCAGTCCTTCAGCGGTGACGAGTTCATCTACTTCATCCGCCTCGACAACCAGTCCTTCGATCCCGCCGGCGTCACGGTGCGAATCTTCCTCGCGCCCCAGGAGACGGCCGACGACCGCCGGGCGTGGATGGAGATGGACAAGTTCCGCTGGGTCCTTAAGCGGTCGGAGCGGGCCGTCGTCGCCCGCCGGGCCTCGCTGTCCTCGATCATCCGCAAGCCCGGGGTGAGGGTCGCGGCGGGCGCGCCCGATTACTGCGACTGCGGATGGCCCGCCCACCTCTTGCTGCCCCGGGGCCGCCTGGCGGGGATGCGGTTCCGGCTCCTCGTCATGCTCACCGACTGGAGCGTCGACCGCGTCCCCCCGGACAGCCCGTGCGGATCGTTCAGCTTCTGCGGCGCCCGCGACCGCTACCCGGACAACCGGCCCATGGGCTACCCGTTCGATCGCCCGCTGCCGCCCGATCAGACGATCGCCCAGCTCGTCGCGGCCCAACCCAACATGGCCACCCGGGACATCACGATTCGCTGGATGCCCGCGGCGGGCTGAGCGCCACCCCCAACTGGTCGGCGAGGGCAACCGCAACCAGGCGGCGGTCCATGCTCACGCCCGTCCCGGGGGTCGGCGTCAGCACGAAACGGCCGGCGGTGCGGCCGCGGGCCGTCACGGGCAGCGCGACGCGCTCGTGAGGCAGCTCGAAGCCCTCTCGCGTGTACCGGTGCAGGGACGTCCGCACGACCCCGCTCGCCTCGATGGCGGGCATCTCGGACGTGAACGGCGCGGCCTCGTACGTGCAGCCCTGAAGCCGGAGGGTCTCGATCAGCTCGGCGCAGAGCGCGGAGACGAGGTCGTCGACCGGCTGGTCCGACGCTGCGAACTGCGCCATGCGGTGTAGCCGGATGATCTCCTCGTGCTGTACGCCCGTCGCGGCGCGGATGCGGTCGGCACGGATCGCGATCTCGCCCACGACGAGCCCGACGACGAGGAGCAGCACCATGGCGGTGACGTCCTCGGCGTGCGAGATCTTCAGCGAGTTGTAGGGCACGGTGTGGAAGAAGTCCAGGGAGAGGGCGGCCACAAAGGCGGAGACCACTCCGGCCCGGCGGCCGCCGACGACGGCGCCGAGGAGGACGACCAGCACCAGCACGAGGGCGACGTTCTCGGTGGCGAAGTGCCCGCGCACCGAGACCAGCGCCGCGGCAACCATGACCGACCCCAGTCCCCCGATCGCAATTCCCAGAGGTACTCGGGTGTCATCGTCCATGTTCTCGTTGTACGGCCGGATGCGGCCGGTTCGGAAGGGCCTTGACGCCTTCTTCTCACGCCGCGCCCCGTTCTTGACGCTCTCTTAGCGCGCGCTAAGGACCCGCGAAGATCGCGGCGCGGCGCGCTGAGAACCCGCGAAGGCCCTTTCCGGCGGCCGCGCTCCGGTCGTACAACGGGCGCATGGCAGGCCTGGTTTTCACCTGGACCCCGGCATCTCGCTCGCCAACGCCCGTCTCCAAGCCGGGCGGGTGGCGCAGGCGCGGGCATGGCCGTGGCCGACGTGCTGGCCGCGGTCGACCGGCACACGCAATCGCGACAATGCGGGATCCTGGGTGAGAAGGTGGTGAACGTGCTGGAGCTGAACCTCGACCTCGACGGTCGCGGCCGGTAGTCGAAGATGGCACGCGGCGTCCTCCGTCTCTACCTCGGGGCGGCGCCGGGCGTGGGCAAGACGTACGCCATGCTCAACGAGGGGTGGCGCCGCCACGAGCGCGGCACCGATATCGTGGTCGGCTTCCTCGAGGCCCACGGGCGCGCCCAGACCGCCGCCCAGGCGCGCGATCTCGAAGTCGTGCCTCGCCACGTGATCGAGTACCGGGCCCAGACCTTCGAGGAGATGGACATTGACGCCCTCCTCGCCCGCCGGCCCGAGGTGGCGCTGGTCGACGAGCTGGCCCACACCAACGTCCCAGGCAGCCGGAACCGCAAGCGCTGGCAGGACGTCGAGGAGCTGCTCGACGCGGGCATCACCGTGATCTCCACCATCAACGTCCAGCATTTGGAGTCGCTCAACGATGTCGTCGCCCAGATCACCGGCGTGAGCCAGCACGAGACGGTGCCCGATGCGGTCGTCCGCGCCGCCGACCAGATCGAGATCGTCGACATCGCCCCTGAGGCGCTGCGCCGGCGGATGGCGCACGGGAACATCTACGCCCCGGAGATGGTCAACACCGCGCTGGCCAACTACTTCCGCGTCGGCAACCTCACCGCCCTTCGGGAACTGGCCCTCCTGTGGGTCGCCGACCGGGTCGACGAGGACCTGCACGACTACCGGGTCCGCCACGGGATCGCGGGCCAGTGGGAGACCAAGGAGCGGGTGATGGTCGCCCTCACCGGCGCGCCGGGCGGCGGCGACCTGATACGGCGGGCGGCCCGCATGGCGATGCGCACCAAGGGGGAGCTGGTCGGCGTCCACGTGGTCAGCGGCGACGGGCTGAGCGGGCCGGCGACCGACGCCCTGGCCGATCGGCGCTCCCTGCTTGAAGAACTCGGCGGCCGCTACGTTGAGGTGGCGGGGGACGACGTGGCCAACGCGCTCGTCCAGGCCGCGTCGGCCGAGAACGCTACGCAGCTGGTGCTCGGATCGAGCCGGCGCTCGCGTTGGGCCGAGCTACTCCACGGCTCGGTCATCAACCGGGTCATCCGGCAGGCGGGCGACTCGCTCGACGTCCATGTCGTGTCCTCTTCTCGCGGCGGCCCAGACCCGCCCGGCGGGCCTGGCCGTACCGTCCCGGGGCGCCTCCGGCTCGCACCCCTGCCCCGGCGGCGAACGATCGCCGGCTTGGCCCTCACCTTCGGAGGCCTTCCGCTGCTGACGGTCGTACTCACCCAGTTCCGCCACTCGTTGGGCCTGCAGAACGCTCTGCTGCTCTACCTGCTGGTGGTCGTGGCCGTCGCCACCATCGGCGGGCTAGGCCCGGGGCTGGCCGCCTCGGTGCTCGGGTTCGCCCTCCTGAACTGGTTCTTCGCGGCGCCCATCCACACCTTCACCATCGCCAACGGCCGCGACCTGTTGGCGCTGTTCGATTTCCTGGTGGTCGCCGCGGTGATCAGCGGACTAGTGGACCTGGCGACGCGCCGGCGCAGCGAGGCGCACCGGGCCCGCACCGAGGCGGCCGCGCTGGCTCGCATCGCGGCCGTCGTGCTGCGCGACCCGGACCCGCTCCCGAAGCTGCTCGAGGACCTCGTCGCCACCTTCGGGCTCGACGGCGCCGCCGTCCTGGCGCCCAGCCACCATGGATGGCGAGCCGAGGCGCGCGCCGGCGCCAACCCGCCCGTGTCGCCGGTCGAGGGCGCCGTGTCGCTTCCCCTACCAGGCGAGGCGGCGCTCGTCCTCGGCAACTCGACGGTCCGGGCCGAAGACGACCAGCTGTTGCGCGCCTTCGCCACCCAGCTCGGCGTCGCCCTCGAGGCTCGGCGCCTGCAGGGCGAGGCGGCCAACGCCGCGGCGTTGACGAAGGCCAACGAGCTGCGCACCGCGCTGCTGGCCGCGGTGAGCCACGACCTGCGCACCCCGCTCGCGTCGATCAAGGCGTCGGCCACCACCCTCCTGTCCGACGACGTGGCCTTCGACGGGCCCACGACCCATGTCCTCCTGCAGACGATCGACGAGGAGGCCGACCGCCTCAACAACCTGGTCGGGAACCTGCTCGACATGAGCCGGCTGGCCACCGGCGCCCTCACCGTCCAGACCCGGCTCGTCGGGCTCGACGAGGTGGTGGCCATCGCCGTCGCCGCCCTCCCTCCGGACGCGGCTGTCGAGCTGGACGTGCCCGAGACGCTGCCCCGCGTCGTCGCCGACATCGGGCTGCTGGAGCGGGCGGTGGCCAACGTGCTCGACAACGCCCTCACGTTCTCACCCGACGGCCAGCCGGTGCGGGTGCAGGCGGGTGTGGTCGGCGGGCGGGTCGAGCTGCAGATCGTCGACCGGGGCTGCGGGATCGCCGTCGCCGACCGGGACCGGGTCTTCCAGCCCTTCCAGCGCCTGGGCGACAACCCGAACGGGGCAGGCGTGGGCCTCGGGCTGGCGGTGTCCAAGGGCTTCATCGAAGCCATGGGCGGCGAGCTGCTCGTCGACGACACCCCCGGCGGCGGCTGCACTATGACCCTGAGCCTCCCCAGGTCGGCTTCGTGACGACGTGACCTGCATCCTGCTTGTCGACGACGAGGCGCCGTTCGTGCGGGCGCTGGGGATCGGTTTGCGGGCGCGCGGCTACGAGGTCGTGACCGCCACCACGGGTGAGGAAGGGCTGAAGGTCGCCGCCCACGCGCACCCCGACATGGTCGTGCTCGACCTGGGGCTGCCCGGCATCAGCGGCCTCGACGTGCTCCGCGCCCTCCGGGCGTGGACCACGGTCCCCGTGATCGTCCTGTCCGCCCGCCACGCCGAGATAACGAAGGTGGAAGCCCTCGACGCCGGCGCCGATGACTACGTCACGAAGCCCTTCGGCATGGACGAGCTGCTGGCGCGCATCCGGGCCACGGCGCGGCGCGTCATCCCGAACCAGGACGAGCCGGTCGTCGCCACCGAGCACTTCGCCCTCGACTTCGCGGCCAAGCAGGCAAAGGATGCGGACGACAAGCCCGTCCACCTCACGCCCACCGAATGGGGGATCGTCGAGACCCTGGCCCGCAACCGGGGCAAGCTCGTCAGCCAGCGCCAGCTACTCCAGGAGGTGTGGGGCCCGAGCTACGAGAAGGAGACGCCCTACCTCCGGGTGTACATGGCGGCCATCCGGAGGAAGCTGGAGCCCGACCCCTCCAGGCCCCGCTACTTCATCACCGAGGCCGGCATGGGCTACCGCTTCGAGAATTAGGTCGCGTCGGCGGCCGCGGCGCCGATGAGCAACGCCTTCACCCGTTCCTGCGACTCCGGGTTGACGAGCACCAGCACCTCGTCGCCGCTCTCCATCACCGTCTCGCCGCGCGGGACGACCACGTGGCGGTCGCCGCGGATGACGGCGACGATCGAGGCGTCGCGGGGCACGCCCAGCTCGCTGATGGCCTGGCCGATGGCGGGCGAGCCGTCGGCCAGCGTGACCTCGACGAGCTGGGTGTCGCCGAACTGCATGAGGCGCACGAGCGAGCCGACGGCCACGGCCTCCTCCACCAGCGCCGTCAACAGGTGCGGGGTGGACACCGAGATGTCGACGCCCCACGACTCGTTGAACAGCCAGTGGTTCTGCGGGTGGTTCACCCGGGCGACGACGCGCGGCACGGCGAACTCCTGCTTGGCGAGGAGCGAGACGACCAGGTTGTCCTCGTCGTCGCCGGTGGTCGCCACCATCACGTCGTACTCCTCGAGGTGCAAGGCCTGGAGCGACGTCACCTCGCACGCGTCGGCTTCGAGGACCTTCACCTTGGGGAGCGCCGCCCGCACCCGGGCGACAACGTCCGGATCCTGCTCGATGAGCGCCACCTCGTGGCCGCCCTCGCTCAGGTCGGCGGCGATGTAGGTGCCGACGTTGCCGGCGCCCGCGACTGCCACCTTCATGCTCCCGCCTTCACCGGCGGGACGCCTCGGTCGGGTTGTGCAGGCGCTGCTCCAGCTCCGCGAGCGCGTCGCGGCGGGCCATGAGGTGCAACACGTCGCCTTCCTGGCCGACCAGGCTGGGCATCGCCAGGCGGCCTTCACCGTTGCGGGTCAGCGCCACCAGGCGGAACCGGTCGCCCTCGTCCAGTTCGCTGAGCTTGCGGCCCGCCCACTCGTCAGGCAGCGCTCGTTCGAGCAGGGTGACCGAGCTGCTGGGGTCCGACCACTCGTCGACCGACTCTTCCCTGAAGAGCCGGCGGAGCACCTGGTCGGTCGTCCACCGCACGGCGGCGACGGTCGGGATGCCGAGGCGGGCGTAGATCTGGGCCCGCTTGGGGTCGTAGATGCGGGCGACCACGTTCTGGATCTGGTAGGTCTCCCGCGCGATACGGGCCGAGAGGATGTTGGAGTTGTCGCCGTTGGTGACGGCCGCGAACGCCCCCGCCCCGCGGATGCCGGCCAGCTCCAGGTGGTCCTTGTCGAAGCCGAACCCGTGAACGGTGCGGCCGCCGAAGCCTTCGGGCAGATTCTTGCGGAAGGCGTTGCGGTTCTTGTCGATGACCGCCACGGTGTGGCCGCCCTCCTCGAGCTTGCCCGCGAGCTGCGACCCGACCCTCCCGCACCCGACGACGACAACGTGCACGACGCATAGCGAACACGCCCCGGCGACCGGGCGCAAACCCGGCGGTGGCGCCTCAGGCGCGCGGCACTACGGTTCTGCGCCGTGTACCAAGTTCTGAAGCGGCTGATCGTCGGCCGGCCCCTGGCGGGCAGCGAGGAGCACGGCCAGCGCCTGCCCAAGACCGTCGCCCTGGCGACGTTCTCGTCCGACGCCATCTCCTCGACGGCCTACGCGACCGAGGAAATCCTCTTCGTCGTCGCCTTGGGCGGATCGAGCCTCGCCTTGGGCTTGTCGAAGCTGGTCCCGATCTCGATCGTCGTGGCCGCGCTCATCGCCATCGTGGTGGCTTCATACCGCCAGACGATCTTCGCCTACCCAAACGGCGGCGGGTCGTACCTGGTGAGTCGCGACAACCTCGGCCGCACACCGTCGCTCATCGCCGGCGCGTCCCTCCTCGTCGACTACATCCTCACCGTGGCGGTTTCCATCTCCGCCGGGGTGGCGGCGCTCATCTCGCTGCCCGCGTTCCGTGACCTGCGCGAGCACCGGGTCGGCCTGGGCCTGGCGCTGATCGCGCTCATCATGCTGCTGAACCTGCGGGGGCTGAAGGAGTCGGGGACCATCTTCGCCGTCCCGACCTACACCTACATCGCCAGCATCACCCTGCTGGTCTGCTACGGGCTCTACAAGACCTTCTTCGGCCACCTCGACCCGATCCCCCCGCCGTCGCCCGAGGACTTCCACGGGGCGCTGGCGGGCGGGGGCCTGACGCTGTTCTTGCTCCTCCGCGGGTTCTCGTCGGGCGCCGTCGCCTTGACCGGCATCGAGGCCATCGCCGACGGCGTGCCCGCGTTCCGCGAGCCGCGGGCCAAGAACGCGGCGACCACGCTGACGATCATGGGCGTCATCCTCGGCGTGCTGTTCGTGGGCGTCTCGGTGCTGGCCCACCACCTGGCGCCCTACCCGAGCGAGAGCGAGACAGTCATCTCCCAGATGGGCCGGGCCGTCTACGGCGGCGGCCCCATCTACGTGATCCTCCAGTTCGCCACCGCGGCCATCCTGACCCTGGCGGCCAACACCGCCTTTGCCGACTTCCCACGGCTCTCGTCGATCATCTCCCGGGACGGGTTCCTCCCCCGCCAGTTCGCCAACCGGGGCGACCGGCTCGTCTTCTCCAACGGCGTCGTGTTCCTGGCCATCGCCGCCGCCATCCTGCTGGTGGCCTTCGGCGGCATCACCAACGCCCTGATCCCGCTGTACGCGGTGGGCGTGTTCACGTCGTTCACGCTGAGCCAGTCGGGCATGGTGGCCCGCCACCGCAAGCTGAAGGAGCCGCGGTGGAAGCGCGGGGTCGCGGTCAACGCCCTGGGCGCCACCGCCACCGGGATCGTGCTCGTCATCGTGGCCGTGTCCAAGTTCACCGTGGGGGCCTGGGTGCCGATCGTCGTCATCCCGGTGATCATCTCGGTCTTCCTGGCCATCCGCCGCCACTACGACCGCGTCGCTCGCACCCTGGTCGTCGAGCCCGCCAGCGTGCGCCCGGCGGCGCTGAACCACACGGTGGTGGTGCTCGTGGGGCGCATCCACAAGGGCGTCCTCAAGGCCCTCGCCTACGCCAAGTCGCTGCGACCGCAGCACCTCCTCGCCGTGTACGTGTCCTACGACGACGAGGACCGCGAGGACATGGAGCGCCAGTGGGAGCGGTTCAACATGGACGTTTCGCTGGAGATCGTGGCGTCGCCCTACCGCGACCTGGTGGAGCCCATCGAGCGGTTCCTCGACGACCTGGACGCCCGCTGGGACAACGACACCATCACCGTCGTGATCCCCGAGTTCGTGGTGGGCAAATGGTGGGAGCAGTTGCTGCACAACCAGAGCGCGCTGATCCTCAAGGGCAAGCTGCTGTTCCGCAACGGCGTGGTGGTGACGTCGGTGCCCTACCACGTCGACGCCGAGGACGGCGCTCAGTCGGGCGTGTCGGGCTCCAACGTGTCCACCAGCCGGTAGCCGACGCCCGGCTCGGTCACGATGCGGGCGTTGGCGGCCTCGTCGCCCAGCTTCTTCCGGAGCTGGCTGGCGTAGACGCGGAGGTACTGGGTCTCGCCGCCGTATTCGGGCCCCCACACCTCCTGGAGGATGGCCCGGTGGGTGAGCACGCGCCCCGGCCACCGGGCGAGGAGGGCCAGGAAGCCGAACTCCTTGGGCGTCAGCTCCACGTGGCGGCCCGCGACCGTGACGGCGTGGCGGCTGATGTCGATGCGGACGTCGCCCACCACGAGCACGGCCTCGTCGAGGGGCGTGTCCGACGGCCGCCGGTGGCGCAACGCGGCCCGGACCCGGGCCAGCAGCTCGGGCATGGAGAACGGCTTGGTCACGTAGTCGTCCGCCCCTTCGTCGAGGGCGAGGACCTTGCGGTCGTCGGCCCCGTCGGCGGACAGGACGATGATCGGCACGTTCGTCCACTCCCGCACGCGCCGGCACACCTGCACCCCGTCGACATCGGGCAGGCCCAGATCGAGCACGACCAGGTCGGGGCAATCGAGGGCGATGAGGTCGATGGCCCGCTCGCCCCTCTCGGCGGTGACGACGCCGTACCCGCGGGCGCGCAGGGCGGCGCCGACGGCGCGCAAGATGGCGGGCTCGTCGTCGACCACGAGGACAGTGGCCGTGGCGGTCGCCGTCGTCGGGCTGGTCACCGGTGCACGGGGATCGAGAACGCGAAGGTGGCGCCGCCGCCGACGGTGCGCTCCACCCAGATGGCGCCGCCGTTGGCCTCGACGAGCGCTTTGCAGATGGCCAGGCCGACGCCCGCCGACCCGCCCTTCTCGCCCCGCCGGAACGCCTCGAAGATCGAGCGCTCGGCCCAGTCCGGCACGCCGATGCCCTCGTCCGCAACCCGCAGCTCGACCATGCCTTCGCGCACGCGGCTGAGCACGCGCACCGTCGAGCCCGTGGGCGCATGGCGGGCCGCGTTCTCGAGCAGGTTGGTCAGCACGAGGTCGAGCTGGGTGTAGTCGGCGTCCACCAGCGGCAGGTCGGGCGGGAGGGCGACCTCGACGCGGACACTGCGAAAGAGGGCCGCGAGGCGGCGCAGGCGTTCCGCCACCAGCTCATCGACGGGCACCGCCTGGCGGTCCGGCTCGACGGCGCCCGCCTCGATGCGGCTGAGCGAGAGCAGGTTGGCGACGATGCGGTCAAGCCGCTCGCTCTCGTCGCACACGGTGCCTAGCAGGTCGGCCCGGGTCATTTCGTCGTACTGCGCACCGTCACGGAGGTCGCTGGCCACGGCGCGGATCGTGGCCAGGGGCGTGCGCAGGTCGTGCGAGACCGACCGCAGGAGGGCGGCGCGCTGCTCGTCCATATGGGCCAGCACCTGGGCGCGGGACGCTTCCTCGGCCAAATGGGCCCGCTCCGCGGTGACCGCGTGCAGACGGTCGTACAGGTCCCGCAGCTCCCCCTCACGGGCCTCGGCGGCGCGCCGGCGGTCGCCCTCGCTGGCGACGAGGACGCCCACGGCCATCGCAACGAGCAGGAAGATGGCGAGGGCGACCCAGTCCTCCCATGCGTCGACCTTCAGGGTGCCGTAGGGAGGGATGAAGAACAGGTTCAGGGCGACCGCGGCGGCGACGGCCACGACGGTGGCAGCGCTGGCGCCGCCGAACAGCCCGGCGACGACGACCGCCAGCACGAGGACGAGAGCGGGCGTCGGCCGGCCCGGATCCCCCCGCAGGGGCACGAGCACCGCTGCGCCGGCGGCGATCAACGCCAGGCCGAGGCCGGCCCCGAGGCCGGCCGAGCGTGTCGCGGGAAGCGGGACCCGCACGGCGCGAGTCATCACGACGATTCTTGCGCCTTCTCCCCGTGGGGGCCCTCGGCGTCGGCTACGAGCTGCGGGCCTGAAACGCTTCCCACGTCCGCGGCTCGGCGCCGTCAACCTGGCGCACGAACTCCTCGAGGAACCACGTGCGGAACGCAGCCGCGCGCGGCGGCGCGGCCAGCGTCAGCAGGTCCTCGCCTTTCCGGCAGAACTCGTCGGCCTCTTCGAGCAGGCCTTCGAGCTCGATGCAGGCCTGCTTGATGGCGCAGGGCACGCGGTAGGTCAGCGTGATGGTGGCCTCGCCCCGATCGAGGGCGTCGCGCAGCTCCGTGTCCTGGCCGGCCGTGAAACTCCCGTACTGGCCGGTCAGCTTGTCGACCAGCTCGAGCAGCCGGCGGGGGACGGCGCGGCCGTCGTCGGCGTCCCGCTCCTGAATGAGCGCGAACTCCCGCATCAGCTCGTCGCCGTGCTCGGACGCCTCGGCGTACACGTCGAGGGGCAAGTCGACGATCCGGATCTCGACCAGCCCGCGGGGGCCGTCGGTGGCGCCGTGGGCGCCGGCGGCGCCGTCGCTCAAGGCGCCGACCCGGCG
>JAHFUQ010000072.1 GCA_023265045.1 Acidimicrobiia bacterium | reverse complement strand
GGACCCGCGGGCCGCCAGCTCGTCGCCGGTGTCGGCGCGGGTGTCGTCGCCGGCCGGCGCGGATTGTTCGGGCGGGGCGGCCTCGTCGGTGGGCGGCGCAGCCGCAGCCGCAGCCGCCGCCGGGGGGGCCGGCGCCTGGGGGGCCGGCGGGGAAGGGGCCGCATCGTTGGGGACCGACGCGGTCTCTTCGTCCTGCGGCGGGGAGGGCTCGTCGTTCAAAGGGCTCACTTCCCAGGTGGTTTGGGATAGAGGAGGATGGACATGTTTGTTCAGCTGTGCTTCTCTAGGGGCGTTGACCAGCTAAGTGCGCCCTGTCTATTGTGGCGTAGGTTCATCGGAAGGGGACTGTATGGCTGCTGTTGCGCTCACGGGATGGTACGTGGGCTATGTCATTGCGTCGGTGGTGATCGCGATCGTCGTGATCCTGGTGTCCATGATCCTCGCGCTCGCCCGCCGCATCGGGGTCCAGGCCGACCAGATCACATCGGCACTGGACGAAGCTCGTATCAACACATTGCCCCTGTGGGACGTCGACAAGATCAACGGCGGCGTGCGTTCGATCACCCAGAGCGCCCGTGAGGCCCGTCAGATGCTGGGAGGTGGCTGAGAAATGTTGGTTGCATCCGTCAATGTCGCCTCTGAGCATGTCCAGTTCTGGTGGATCACGCTCGGGCTGGGAGCGGTGGTCATCGCCGCCGTCATCCTGCTGCTGTTCCTCCTCCACACCTTCGTCAGCGACATCGAGCGCAACGTCCGTGAGGTGTGGGAGACGGCTACTCGTGTCGCCCAGAACACGTCCACCACGTGGATGCTCAACCAGGCCGGCGTGCTGACCGCCGAGCTGCGCGACGAGGTCGCCCAGCACGCGCAACTCATGAGGTACGCCGCAGGAGGCCGACCGTGACGCTTCTCATCCTGACCATCCTCGAGATCGCCGCGCTCGTCATCGTGCTGGCGACCTACCTCACCGTGATCGGCAACCAGTTGCGGCGGATTTCCGCCCTGCTGGCCAAGATCACCTTCGGTGTGCGAGCCGTGGAGACGATGTGCGCCGTCATCGGCCCCGCCGTCGACCGCATCAACGGCAACCTGACCACGATCTGCGGCGACCTGCAGGACGCCGCCGTGGAAGCCGAGAAGCTCGCCCGCTAACTGCCAACCCAAGCTGTCGCTCAGTGGCCGCGTCCCCCAAGGGACCGCGGCCACTAGCTTTTCCACCGTGGGATCCATTGGTTTCGTGGGGGTGCGGGGGCCCCTGCCCCCCGCAGATGGCCCGCAGCCGGCTTTGCTGGCGAGGAGCCTGAGCGTCGCCGGAGGCGACCCGTCCAGGGGGAGGGGGTCCGGCGGGAGGGGGCTTGCCCCCTCCCCACGAGCGCATGACTGATTGGCCGATGCCGCCGTACGTCGAGCCCCGGGGGCCGGCGGGCGACGACGAGGACGTGGTGCGGGCCTACGTCCGCAACGAGCTGGCGCCCTACTCGGGGATGTTCCACGTCGAGGGGCCGGTTTTGATGGCGGACCGTGACCAGGCCATAGCCCTGCGCCTGGGGCCCCGCAGCTTCCTGGTCAACCACGAGGTCTTTCCTGCCATCCAGTCGGCCAAGGAGCTGACCGAAGCGATCATGACGTCCGAGGGGTTGCAGCTGTTCGACGAGGACACGCTGTACGGCGCCTCGGTCGGCGTGCAGCAGGTCGGCCTGCGCTACACGACCTGGGACCTGTGGGGCGCCGACATCGAGCAAGCCTTCGCCGACCTCCGGGTCCAGGCCGCGGGCGGCCAGGAGGACATCCTCTTCGGCGGCGGCGACCTGCCGTTCAACTACTGACGGGTGGCGGGCGGCAGCAGTGAGGGGCGGCGAGCGCGGCGAGAACGGCGTCGTGACCACCGCCAGGGTGGCTTGGACGCAGAGAATGTGCTCACGACGCCGGGGGTCGCCGGGGCCCGGCGCGGGGGCTGGCGCGGGGAGTCGCCGGGGGCCGGCGCGGTGACGGCGTGGTGACGGCGGCCCGGGCCAGCCGGGCGGCCGTCTTCGATGTCGACGGCACCCTCGTCGACTCCGAGCGCCACGGGCACCGCGTGGCCTTCAACCTCGCGTTCGAAGAGTTCGGGCTGCCCTACCGCTGGGAGGTCGAGGAGTACGGCCGCCTGCTGCGCACCACCGGGGGCCAGCGCCGCATCGACAGCTACCTGGCGGCGCACGGCGTGGGCGACGCCGAGCGCGCCCGGCTGACCCCCGCGCTGCACAGGCGCAAGACCGAGCTCATGTCCGCACTGGTCGAGGAGGGGCGCGTGGAGGTGCGGCCTGGCGCCCACCGCCTCCTGGCCGAGCTGGCCGAGGAGGGCTGGCGGCTCGCCATCGCCACCACGGGGAGCGGGGGCTGGGTCACCCACCTGCTGGGCCGCCTGCTGCCCGAGGTGACGTTCGAGGTGACCGTCTTCGGCGACGAGGTCGAGCGGCGCAAGCCCGACCCGGAGGCGTTCACGGTGGCGGTCGAGCGCCTCGGTGTCGGCGCCGAGCGGGTGGTGGTCGTGGAGGACTCGGCCGAAGGGGTAGAGGCGGCCGCCGCCGCCCGCCTGCCCTGCGCCGCCGTCCTCAACGGGTACACCCTCGACCACGACGTCAGCGCCGCCGGGGTGGTGCTGGACGGCTTCGGCGAGCCCGGCGCGCCGGCCCAGGTGCTGGCCGACCGCGCCGCAACCGGGTGCGGGGGCGTGCTCGAAGCCCGGACCCTCGCCCGTCTGCTCGACGTCGCGCAGGAGTAACCTGTGGGTCAGGTGAACAGGTGACCGACTCCGAAGACCTCTTTGCCGTCACCACCCGGTCGAAGCTGCGGGGCTGGTGGTTCTTCCCGCAGATGATGATCGCGTCGATGCGGATCCGACGGCAGTTGAAGCGCGATACGCAGGTCGTGGGCTGGGCCAGCATCGTGGCCAGCCCCAGCGAGTTCTGGACGATCTCGGTGTGGAACACCCGCCACGACATGCAGGAGTTCATGCGGTCGGGCGCCCACGACGAGATCATGTGGCTGTTCTCCAAGTGGCTTCGCTCGTTCTGGCTCATGCGTTGGCGGCCCGGTCCCAACGAGAGCGGCAAGTGGAAGGGGATGACCCTCGGCCAGGGCGAGCCCGACTACCCGGGCGCGGCGGCCGCCAACGGCAAGCGCGACGCCCTGCTCGAAAAGGCGCTCGAGCACCTGCCCAAGCTCAAGCAGGCCATGGCCGCGGACGGCAGCGTGAACTACGACACCACCGTGTTCGCCCGGCGCCGGCGGGCCGAGGCCGGCGGCGCGGGCGGCGCCATCGTCCACATCCACACCGATCCCCTGAAGACCGTCGAGGCGGTGATGGCCATGCGGGCGCTGCGCAAGGAGTGCGAGGGCGACGAGGCGATGCTGCGGGCGGCGGTGGGCGTCAGCCGGCCCGGCGACGTCTACCTGCTGGCGGTCTGGCGCGACCGCGACGGTGTCGACCGCCTCCTGTCGTCGCCCCAGGTCAGGGACATGAAGGCCAAGTGGCCCGGGTTCTGGTCCAACGAGTGGCTCCCCGAGAACGAGTTCGGCCACTGGGACGGCCTGCGCCTGCGCCGGGCCCGCACCCGCTATGCCATCAATGTGCCCCAAGCGGCCCTCGACCTGGCCGAGGATCCGACCCACTGAGCGCGACTCCGCTGGTTTCACAACGCGCTCATGGGTCTAGACTGCGCGCCCAGGTGGCCACGCCGGAGTAAGGAGGGCCGTGAGCAGGTCGCGTCGTATCACTGGACCACGCTCACGCCACGGAAAGGGCTGACATGGCGACACAGGCGCTGAAGTGCCAGCGCCACGGCGAGCTCACCCGCCTCACATGCGTGGATTGCGGCAAGCCGATTTGCCCGAAGTGCGCGGTGCGTACCGAGGTCGGGCTCAAGTGCGAGGAGGACGCCACACCCGCGGCGATTCCCGAGAAGGCGCTCGCCATGATGCGGCCGTCGCGCACACCCCTGTACCTGGGGGTGGGCGGGGCGGTCCTGGCGGCGGTGCTGATCGTCGCGCTGCTGGCGTCGAAGGGGGGCGACAGCGGTTCGCCGACCACCACCCTGCCCGCCGTGGGCACGTGGCGCCAGGCGCCCGACCTGGCGACCATCCGCGGGACGACCACCGCCGTCGTCCTCAAGGACGGCCGGGTGCTGGTGGCCGGGGGCGGCGTCGGGGCCATCCCGATCGACGCGGCCGAGCTGTTCGACTCCGCCAGCGGCACGTGGAAGGCCACGGGCACGCTCAAGCAGGGCCGGCGCGGCCACACCGCGGTCCTGCTGAACGACGGCCGGGTGTTCGTGGCCGGCGGCCGCGACGCCGACGGCGAGCCCATGTCCTCGACCGAGCTCTACGACCCGGCGACGGGGCAGTGGACGACGTCGGCGCCCATGAGCATCGGCCGCATCGGCCACTCGATGTCGTTGCTGAAAGACGGCCGGGTGCTGGTGGCCGGGGGCACGTCGCGCGGGCCCTCGGGCGCGAGCGGCGGGCAGACGATCCGGCCCGACGCCTCGGCGGAGATCTTCGATCCCAAGACGAGCACGTGGAAAGCGACGGCCGCCATGCGCACGGCGCGCTTCGAGCAGACGGCGACGGCGCTCCCCGACGGCAAGGTGCTCATCGCCGGGGGCCAGGGGCCGGGCGAGGGCGGGAAGCTCTCCGCGCTCAACTCGGCCGAGCTGTACGACCCCGCGGCGGACGGGTTCGTGAGCACCACCAACCTGGGCGAGGCCCGCACCAACCACGCCGCCGTGCTGCTGAACGACGGCTCGTCGGTGCTGGTCGTAGGCGGCGCCGGCGGTCCGAATGCGGACGTGTCGCTGGCGACGTCGGAGTTGTTCGACTCCCGGTCGGGAAGTTGGTCGCCCGTCGGCCCGATCAGCGGCACCCGCACGGGCGAGACGGCCACCCTGCTGGCCGACGGCCGCGTGCTGATCGCCGGGGGCGAACAAGCCACGAAGGGCCAACGGCGCTCGCTCGCCACGGCCGAGGTATACGACCCGCAGACCCGGGAATGGCGGTCGGCGGGGACGATGCAGTGCCCGCGCAGCGAGCAGGCGGCGGCACTGCTCGGTGACGGAACGGTGCTGGTGGTGGCGGGTGACGCCGCGTTCCCGGGTCAGAACCCCATTGCCCAGGGGTGTGCGGACCGGTACCAGCCCTAGCAGCACCGCTCGCACTAGATGATTTGTACACCTATTGAGGGTCTGCACCTTCCCACGTACCATTTCATCTAGGTGTCGGCGGCCTTTCAAGGGAACCTTGCAGGGAGTTTTTTTGTCGGCAACCAACAGGGGGATTTGCGTGTCAGCATCGAAGACGTGGCGCGGCGTCGCGCTCGTCGGTGTCTTCTTCACTTTGCTCGCTACGACCGGCTTGACGGGTCTGGCCAACGCGGCTGACGAGCCCCGGCTCATCAAGCCCGTCAACGCCACCAAGGACGACGTCAACCCGGGCCGTACGTACTCGGCGCCGTTCCTGGCCGTCGACCCGAGCAACAAGAAGAACATCGTCGGTGGGTTCATCGAGTTCCGCACCCGGGCGTGCGGCCTCATCCGTTCGACCAATGGAGGGGCGTCGTGGAAGGTGCTCGACTCCCAGCCCGACCTGAAGTCGTACCCGTACTGCCTGGCCAACAACTCGAACATCTTCCACGCGCCGGTCGCCTTTGGCCGTGACGGCGCCCTGTACCTGGCCACCCACGCCTGGGACACGCCCGACAGCCGCAACAAGGTCGGCGTGCAGGTCGCCAAGTCCACGGACATGGGCGACCACTGGACCACGGTGCTGGCCCGCGACGCCCGTCCCACCAAGGACGAGGCGCAGGAGAACGTCCGCCCGATCACCGGCATGATCGTCGACACCAAGAGCGGCGCCCAGGACATCATCTACGTCACGGTGCGGGCCGGCTTCCCGAACACCGCGTCGCCGAACTCCAAGATCCAGCAGCCGTGGGTCCTGATCTCGCGTGACGCGGGCAAGACCTTCGAGCCGCCCGTCATCATCACCGGCGACTATTTCAAGGGCGCGGGGATCACTGACAAGGCGCTTTCCGCCCGCACCACCATCCCGGGCACGACCACGACGACGGCCGTCGCCGGGTCCCTCGGCGCCACGCCCAACAACGCCGCCAACTTCGGCTCCGCCGGCAACGGCCAGGGCCTGGTCATGGACAAGAGCGGCACGCTGTACTACGCCTGGCTGACCGCCAGCGCCAACGTCACCCCGTCGGTCCCGTCCGCGGTGCTGCTGTCCAAGTCCACCGACAAGGGCAAGACGTGGACGACGTCGGAGGTGCGCCCGCCCGAGTACAACAACCGCCAGAACGCCCGCATGGCGTGGACGCCGGGCGGCGGCGCCAACGGCACGCTGCACCTCGTCTGGGAGTACACGCCCACGCCCACGTTGAACTCCTACGCGGAGGCGGAGTACGTCCGCTCGACCGACGGCGGCAAGACGTGGTCGGAGAAGGTTCGTCTGTCCGACAGCGACCCGAAGGGCTTCTTCGGCTCCTACCTGCCGAACCTGACCGTCGCCCCCAACGGCCGCCTCGACGCCACCTGGTGGGACCAGCGTGACGACCCCGGCATCCGTTCCAACGACGTCTACTACGCCTATTCGAACGACGACGGCAAGACGTGGTCGAAGAACTACCGGATCACGGACCAGACGGTGGACCGCCGGTTCGGCGTCTGGGGCAACAACTTCGACCAGAACTCGCCCCCGGGCATGGTTTCGACCGACGAGTTCGTGATGTTCGCGTGGGACGACACCCGGTTCTCCCGTGGTGACCAGGCCAACATCCAAGCCGGCGACCCGGTGGCGGCCGGCAACGGCATCGGCGGTGGCGTGCAGGACATCTTCGTCTCGGCCGTCCAGTTCAAGGCCATCGGCGCGGGGACGTCCAAGACGGCGAAGATCATCTTCGCCGGCGTCATCGGCCTGTTCGCGGTCGGGCTCGCCCTCACCGCCGTCGCCATGATCTCCCGCAAGCGATCGGGCGGGGCGACACCGGCGCAGAAGCCGGTGAAGAAGGCGCCGACTCCGGCCACGAAGATCTAGGCACTGCTGTTTGCTTTGGCCGCCTGCCGGCGTACACTTCGGTGTTCGCAGGCAGGCGGCCCTTTCTGCATGTGAAGGAGACGCACCATGGCAGCAAACCGCCGCCGCCCGCCCACGGTCGAAGGGCCCAAGCCCCGCAAGCCCCGCAAGGGCGACAAGCAGGGGCCGGCTGACGAGAGCGACAAGAAGACCGAGCTCCGCAAGCGGGGCCTGATCCTGTGCATCATCGCCCTGCCCGTGCTGGTGGGCTTCTACGCCACCTTGCTGTGGTGGTCGAACCCCCACACCGACGGCCGCGAGCTGCGCATCGACCAGTACATCACCCTGCTGCGCCAGGGGCGCATCCAGTCGGCGACCATCCTCGAGTCGGACAACCGCATCGCGGGCCGCTACGACCGCGGCGCCTACTGGGTCGCGGTGGCTGCCGGCCGCGAGACGATCTTCAGCCGGCTGACCTCGGCCCTGGAGGACGCGGGCGTGGCCTACAAGGTCAAGCAGCAGCCCCTC
Source organism: Acidimicrobiia bacterium (assembly GCA_023265045.1). GTDB lineage: Bacteria > Actinomycetota > Acidimicrobiia > Acidimicrobiales > AC-14 > JAHFUQ01. Next base: position 11,626 of record JAHFUQ010000072.1, on the reverse strand, counting down.
AAGAACCTGATCGTGCCGGCGTCGCTGATCCTGCCCGCGCTGATCGTGGTCGACGGGCTGTTCATCCTGTTCCTCCTGTTCGGCCGGGGAGGGATGGGGGATGCCTTTGCCTTCGGGAAATCGAAGGCCAGACGGCTGGCCACTGGTGAGTCCAAGATCACCTTTGCCGACGTGGCGGGGGTGGACGAAGCCATCGAGGAGCTGGCCGAGGTTCGGGACTACCTCGGTTCGCCCGACAAGTTCCTCGCCATGGGGGCGGCGGTGCCCAAGGGCATCCTGCTGACCGGCCCGCCGGGGTGCGGCAAGACGCTGCTGGCCCGGGCGCTGGCGGGCGAGTCGAACGTCCCCTTCTTCTCGATGTCGGGTTCTGACTTCGTGGAGATCTTCGTGGGCGTCGGCGCCGCTCGTATCCGGGACTTCTTCCAGGTGGCCAAGGAAGCGGCCCCCTGCATCTGCTTCATCGACGAGCTCGACGCCGTCGGCCGCGGCCGTACGGCCATGGCGGTGGGCGGCCAGGACGAGCGGGAGGCCACCCTCAACCAGCTCCTGGTGGAGATGGACGGCTTCGAGTCCGGGTCGGGGGTCGTCGTGCTGGCCGCCACCAACCGTCCCGACATCTTGGACACGGCGTTGCTGCGGCCGGGGCGTTTCGACCGCCGGGTGGGCGTCGAGCGACCCGACGTGCGGGGCCGGGAGGCGATCCTCAAGATCCACTCCCGGGGCAAGCCCATGGCGCCGGATGTCGACCTGACCGCGGTGGCCAAGCGCACGGTGGGCTTCACCGGCGCCGACTTGGCCAACGTGGTCAACGAGGGCGCGCTCCTGGCCGCCCGCCGGGGCTCGCCCCAGGTGGAGGGCCGCCAGCTGTTCGAGGCCATCGAGCGGGTCGTGGCCGGGCCGGAGAAGCGCTCGCGGATCCTGTCGCCCCAGGACCGGCACCGCATCGCCTACCACGAGGCGGGCCACGCCATCGCCTCCACGTCCCTGCCCGGGGCGGACAAGGTGGGCAAGCTGTCGATCGTGGCCCGGGGCCACGCCGGCGGGTTCACCTGGCTCGTGCCCGAGGGCGACCAGGCCGCCGTCACCCGCAGCCAGCTCATCGACCGCATCGCGGCGATGCTCGGGGGCCGGGCGTCGGAGGAGATCGTCACCGGGGAAGCCTCGTCGGGGGCCCAGGCCGACCTCGAGCACGCCGGCACGCTGGCGCGGCGCATGGTGAGCGACTTCGGCATGTCCGAGAAGCTCGGGCCCTACATCGTCAAGCCGCTCAGCCCCGGCTACCAGGGCGAATGGGGCGTGGGCTACTCGGAGCGCATCTCGTCGATGGTGGACAGCGAGGTCCAGACCATCCTCAGCGAGGCCTACGAGCGCTGCAAGTCGGCCCTCACCCTCAACCGGGCCCTCCTCGACCGGGTGGCCCAGACCCTGATGGAGGTCGAAGCCCTCGAAGGCGACGCCCTCGACGAGCTCATGCTCGCCGTCCAGTCCCTCCCCGACTTGGTCGGTGCCGGTCCGTCCAGCGCCTCGTCCAACTCGTCGCAGGCGGGGAACTAGCCGGAGCGCTTTTTCGAACTGGTGACGCTGGGGCGCGCGACGGCGCGCTCGAGCGTCACCAGTTGCGCGTCCGGGCTCAGCGGGTTTCGAACTGGTGACGGCAGGGCGCGTGCGGGCGCGCCCAAGTGTCACCAGTTGCGCGTCAGGGCGGGGGTAGTTGGGCGGTTCGGCCGAACTGGTGACGGCAGGGCGCGTGCGGGCGCGCCCAAGTGTCACCAGTTGCGCGTCAGGACGGGGCGACCAGCTCGTCGACGGCGTGCGTGATGGCTCGGATGGCGGGTGAGTCGGGGCAGGCGTCGAGCGGGGACAGGCCCTCGCGTTCGGCCTGGGCAACGTCGGGGTCGAAGGGGATGCGGATGCGAGGGGCGAGGCCGGGGTGGTCGGGCTCGTCCCCGAAGCGGTTGGCGACGATGGTGGACGTCCGGCCCTCGCCGACCATGGGCAGGAGCCGCCGGGCGGTCATGGCCGAACGCCACGCCGGGCCGACCACCACGAACACGTCCTCGGCGAAGGCGTGGTACCGCTCGAACGGGCAGGTGGGGCCGGCCTCGAGGTCGGCGATCACGTCCCAGTCCGGCTCCCCGAAGCCGAACAGCAGCTGGATGAGGGCGGCCATGGTCTGTTTGGCCGACTCCTTGTCGACGGTGACGATCTTGCCGAAGCTGGTCACGCGCACCCCGTCGGGACCGGCGACGGTGTGGCGCGCCACGACCTCGCGAGGCAGGAGCCGGCCGCTGAGCTGCCACCCGTAGGACGCGGTGTCGCTCTGCTCCAGGACCTCGAGGGGCAGGGCGACGTCTGCCCCCCCGAGGCCGATGCTGTGGGTCAGGCCCGGGCTGCGGTCCATGTCGGCGGCGAGGACCTTGCGGCCCCGGCGGGCGAGCAGGCGGGCCACCGTCGAGGAGATGACGGTCTTGCCTGCGCCCCCCTTGCCGAAGAAGGCCAAGCGGTGCCCGAAACCCGCCGTTGCGTCGACGGCCTCCTCGGGGTCGACCGCATCAAGCCGGGCCTCGGCCTCGCGTACCCGCTCCCGCAACGCCGCCTCGTGGGCGTCGAGCAGGCCGGCCACCTCCGCGTACCAGGGGCTTTGCTGCATCGTTGCCAGGTGGCGCAGGTACGAACGCGCCTGGCGGTGCACGCCGAGCCACATCAACAAGGCGGCGGCCCGTTCGCCCATATCGTCGAGTACGGCGATCTGGCGGGCATGGCTTTCAATCACCGCGGCCTCGCGGCGCTTGCGCCTGGCCTCCCGCTGGGCCTCGACCACAGCCTCGTCCACGGCGGACACCCTAGAAAAGCGGGAGGCCAGGCACCTTGTGAGCGCCCGGCCTCCCTTGTGGAAATGCTGTTCGGTTGTTTGTTACTACCGAATTTACTACTTGCGCACCGTCGCGGCGGCCGGAGCCCGGCGGGCCTGGCGGACGAAGGCGATGAAGCCAGCGCCGAACAGGGCCAGACCAAGGGCACCGAGGCCGACGGTCAGGGCGATGATGCCCGAGGAGCTGCTCTCAGAGCCGACAGCGCCGGCGGTGGAGGCGGCCGGGGTCACAACGGACTGGCCGTTGGGGCCGAGGATCTGGTAGCTGGCGCGAGCCGGGGTGCCGTAGACATCGGCGCCCTTGGCGTCACGCTGCGTCGCCACGATGACGTAGTAGCCGGGCTGGCCGTCGGGGACCGTGAAGGTCGCCGAGATGTTGCCGGCCTTGTCGGGCTGGACCTGAGCCAGGGCAGCGCCGTCGACGCCGTTCCAGTGCAGGATCACCGGGAAGGACGCGGCGACGTCCTTCGCGTTGACGTTGAAGGACGAGCCGGTGACGGTGACGGTGTCGCCCGCCTTGCCGGCCGCGCTGGACAGGTTCAGGGTCGCCAGGTTGGTGCACGCAAACGCGGCCGCACCGGCGATGACAGTGGCGGCGGCGGCCGATCCGAAGACGACCGCAACCTTCTTCCGCAGGTTCATTCCCACCTCTTTGTTCGTGTCTGTTTGGACTGCCGAGGGCTTTCGGACGGAGCAGGTGCCTGCCCTGAACCTCCGATCTCGACGTCCGTAGTCTTGCATTACCGCCTCGAAGTGGCAATAGGACTCAATTGTTTAGAGTCATTTTGCATCTAGCTGTAGTCTGCCTCTACAGGTTTCGCATCGTTTATGACCTGCGGGTTTAGCAGACGAGGGGGGGGAGGATGACGGCCTGCCTAGGTGCAAAACGCACCTATTGAGCTTTGAGAAACGGCGTCGTTAGAATGCGGAGCACGGGATGGGTGCCTCTCTCACGGTGGCAGGTGGGCCAAGGGGGCTGTGCAACCGTCGCGAACTAGTCGACTCGCCCGTTGTGAGTCACTTCCAAGGAGGCTGTGCATGAGAGTACGAAGGTGGGCAATCGGGAGCCTCAGCGCCGCTGGCGCGGTTGTGCTCGCGGGGGCGGCTGCGTGGGCTTGCGTTTCGGGCCCTGCGGTCAACCTGTCCACGGTGAACGCCAAGCCGGGCGACACGATCACGGTTACGGGTACGAACTTCTCCAAGCCCGACCCCGTCACTGTGCGCTGGAACTCGCTTGACGGCCCGATCGTCGGCAACTTCGCGGCGCCCACCGGCGGCGCGATCACGGGCACCGTCACGGTCCCGGCTGACGCCAAGGCGGGTAACTACGTCCTGATCCTGACCCAGTCCTCGGCCGACGGGAAGCTCTCCCAGATGCCGGTCCGGGCCCTGTTGTCGGTGACGGGCGCCAATGGCGCCAACCCCGTGGTTGGTGCTTCCCTGGCTACGCAGCAGAGCGGTCGCGCTGACGGTCTCGTCAGCACCGACAACTCCGTGAGCGGCGCGACCCTCGCCCTCGTTGGCCTCGGTGTGGCCGGCGTTGGCATGTTCGTGGCCGGCATGGCCGCCCTCTTCGCTGGCCGTCGCAGTGGTGCGCCGGAAGCGGCGAAGGTGCGCAGCTGAGCTAGTCGCCCAAGCCGCCGGGAAGTCGCCGGCGGTCGCCAGGCAGTAGAAGTGCGGCCCCCTCGCTGATGGTTGACACCAGCGAGGGGGCCGCTCAATGTTCGGGGGGCCGTAGGCTCTCCGGCAGAGGGTGAGGAGGGACCATGATTTCGACCCCGACCACGATGTGCGCGAACCACCGCAAGCGCGAGCGGGTCGCCACGTGCGGCATCTGCAGCTCGGCGCTGTGCATCGACTGCGTGGTCCACACGTCGGTGGGGGTCAAGTGCCGCAAGTGCACGGGCGGCGCCGCCGCCACGGCGCCCACGGCGACGGCCAAGGCCCGTGGGGTGGACTCGGCCAAGACGGGGGGACGCAAGCAGAAGAAGTGGGGCCTGCCCGTGGCCGCCGTCGGCGCGGCGCTCATGGTGGCCTTTGCCGGCATCCTCGTGTTCGGGGGCGGCGACAAGCCCAAGGGCGAGACCGTGGCCGCCAACGACGGCCTGGCGGGCACGCCCTCGGAGTCCGGAACAGCCACCACGGGGGCCTTCGTCGATCGCAAGGCCGACTTCACCGGCGGCGGCCAGGTGCGCATCGGCGCCAGCCTGGCGGTGCCCGCCAGCCTCGGGAACAAAGCGGCGCCGGGCGTGCTCATCATCCCCGGGGGCGGCGCCCAGGACCGCAACGGCGGCATCCAGTTCAACACCAACCTCCCCGACCCGCTGTACCAGGATCTGGCCGAGGCGTTCGCCCAGGCCGGCATGGTGTCGCTGCGGTACGACAAGCGGGGGACGGGCCTGAGCCAGCTGGGCGTCGGCATCCAGGTCACCTGGGACTCGCTCATCGAGGACGCCAAGGCGGGCCTCAAGTTCCTGTCCGAGCGCAAGGAGACCCAGGGCCAGCCCCTCACCGTTGTCGGCTACGACCAGGGCGGGTTCGTGGCCATGAAGCTGGCCCAGACGGAGGCGTCGGTGAAGGGCCTGGTGCTGATCTCGGTGCCCGGCCGGCCGCTGTCGGACGTGATCGCCAGCGACTTCCTGCGGGGCATACCCGATCCGGCCAAGGCCCAGGTCGTGTCCGACGCCATGAAGGCGGCGGCCGCCCAGGTCGCCTCGACGGGGACGATCCCGAGGATCGAGACCCTGCCTGAGGACATCCAGTCGATCTTCAAGGCCGACCCCGGCTACCTCCAGGGCCTGTTCAAGTTCGACCCCGTGGCCGAGGCGGCCAAGGTGAAGGCGCCGACCCTCGTGGTGCGGGGCGGGCTCGACGGCAGCATCCTGCCGAGCGACGTGCAGCGCCTGCAGGCGGCGCTGGTCAAGTCGGACCCGCTGGTGTCGCCCATCGGCAGCAACACCCTCTCGTTGCCCCAGGGCCAGGAGGGCCGCTTCCACAACCCCGCCCGCCACGGCACCACCCGTGACGGCGACGCCACCGCCGCCATCAGCGACTGGATCAGGGGGAACGCGAAGTAGGTTCGGCGCCCTTGACGGTCGCTCCCTACGGCTCGTGGCCGTCGCCGATCACCGCTGACGCCCTCGTCGGCCAGGTCGTCCCGCTCAGCAACGCCACCGTCGACGGCCACGGCTCGGTGTGGTGGTGCGAGGGGCGGCCCACGGAGGCCGGGCGGGTGGTCGTCGTCAAGGACGGGGTGGACGTGCTGCCGGCCGGGCGTTCGGCCCGGTCGCGGGTCCACGAGTACGGCGGGCTCTCCTACGCCGTGCTGGCCGGCGAGCTGTGGTTCGCCAACTTCGCCGACCAGCGGTTGTACCGGGGCGACACGCCGGTCACCCCGGACGACGGGAGCCGCTACGCCGACGGCCAATCGACGGTGTGGGTCCGCGAACGGGAAGACGTGAACGACCTGGTCGACGTGGCGACCGGCGAGGTTGTCGCCCAGGGCCGGGACTTCTACGCCGCCCCCCGCCCGTCGCCTGACGGCTCACGGCTCGCCTACCTGTGCTGGGACCACCCCAATATGCCGTGGGACGGCACCGAGCTGTGGGTCGACGGCGACAAGGTGGCGGGCGGCCCCGACGAGTCGATCTCCCAGCCCCGCTGGTCGCCCGACGGCCGGTTGCACTGGGTGTCCGACCGCTCGGGGTGGTGGAACCTCTTCCGGGAAGGCGACCCCGAGCCGCTGGCGGCGATGGAGGCCGAGTTCTCCGGTCCCGACTGGGTGTTCGGCCAGTCGACGTACACGTTCCTGCCCGACGGCAGGCTCGTCGCCACGTGGACCGAGGACGGCCTGGCCCGCCTCGGCCTCGTGGGCGACGGGGCCGTCCACCCCATCGACACCCCGTTCACGGTGATCTCGTCCGTCCACGCCCTCGGCGACCACGAGGTCGTCGCCATCGCCGCCTCGGGCCGCGCGCCGGCGGCCGTCGTCGCCATCGACGTCCGCCTCGACACGGGCGCCGGCCCCGGCGCGGGCGCCCACCGGGTCATCCGCTCGAGCACCGCCGCCGAGACGCCGGACGGCGCCGTCTCCGAAGCACGACCGATCAGCTTCGCCGGGGCCCACGCCTTCTTCTACCCGCCCCGCCTGGCGGGCTACGAAGGCCCGCCCGGCGAGCGCCCGCCGCTCGTCGTGCGCAGCCACGGCGGCCCCACGTCCGCCGCCTCGCCCGCCCTCAACCTCGAGATCCAGTTCTGGACGAGCCGCGGGTTCGCCGTGGTCGATGTCAACTACGGCGGCAGCACCGGCTACGGGCGGGAGTACCGGCGCCGCCTCGACGGCCAGTGGGGGATCGTCGACCTGGACGACTGCGTCAACGCCGCCCGCCACCTGGCCGCCCAGGGCGAGGTCGACCCCGACCGCATGGTGGTTCGGGGCGGGAGCGCGGGCGGGTATACGACCCTGTGCGCCCTCACCTTCCGCGACACGTTTGCGGCCGGCGCCAGCTACTACGGCGTCTCCGACCTGGCCACGCTGGCGACCGACACGCACAAGTTCGAGTCGCGCTACCTCGACCGCCTCATCGGCCGCTACCCCGAGGACGAGGCCGTCTACCGGGCCCGCTCGCCCATCCACCACGCCGACTGCATCACCGCGCCCCTGATCCTCCTGCAGGGCCTGGAGGACATGGTGGTGCCGCCGTCGCAGGCCGAGGTGCTCGTCGACGCCCTCCGCCGCAACGGCACGCCGTTCGCCTACCTCACCTTCGAGGGCGAGCAGCACGGCTTCCGCCAGGCCGACGCTATCAAGCGGGCCATCGAGGCGGAGCTGTGGTTCTACGGCCAGGTGCTCGGCTTCACCCCGGCCGACGCCATCGAGCCGGTTCCGATGGAGAACTGGCGCTGAGGAGGGCGGCGAAGGGACCGCCCCGCGCCGCCAGCTCGGCCGGCGGGCCGTCCTCCACGATGCGACCGTCCTCGATGACGACGACCCGGTCGGCCTCCCGGGCGCTGGCCAGGCGGTGGACGACGGTCAGCAGCGCCGCGCCCCGCTCGACGGCGGCTCGGCGGATGGCGCGCCGGGCCCGTTGGTCGGTGGCGTCGTCGACGTAGGAGGTCGCCTCGTCGAGCACCAGCACCGCCGGCTCACCGAGCAGGGCCCGGGCCAGGGCCAGGAGCTGGTGCTCGCCGGCGGAGAGCTCGACGCCCGGCCCGCCCCCCACCCCGGCCAGCCGCGTGTGCGCGCCATCGGGCAAGGCGTCGAGCACGAGGCCCAGGCCGGCGAGGGCGAGGGCGCGCTCGACGGCGGCGTCGCCCGCGCCGGCGTCGCCCAAGGTCACGTTGTCCCACGCCGTGGCGGTCAGCAGCGGCGCGCCCTGGGGGGCCACGGCGACCAAGCGGCGACGCTCGTCGTCGGTGAGGCTGCGGGGGTCCACCCCGGCCACCCGCACCGTGCCCGACCACGGGGGATAGAGGCCGCCGAGGAGGTTGACGAGGGAGGACTTGCCCGCGCCGGTCCGACCCACCAGGGCGACGTGCTCGCCGGGGCGGACCTCGAACGACACCGACGACAGCACCGGCTGGGCCGGGCGGTAGCCGAAGGTCACGTCCCGCACGACGATGCCCTCGCCGTGGGCCGCGCCCGGCCCCGCCGCCGGTTCCTCCGACGGGAGCGCCAGCACGTCGAACACCCGCTCGGCGCCGGACAGCGCGGCCTGCACCCGCTGCCACTGCTCGCCCAGGGCGGTGATGGGCGCGAAGAAGCGCTGGTAGAGCAGGACGAACGCGGTGAGGTCTCCGAGGGGGACCGCAGCCGCGCCCAGGAAGCGCTGGGCCCCGAGGGCGAGGACCAGGGCGGAGAACACCGCAGCCAGGATCCCGAGCAACGGGGCGTAGAACGTGTTGAAGACGTTCGAGCGGCAGAAGGCGGCCAGGGACTCGTCCACCACGCGGCGGAACCGCACCAGGAACGTCTCCTCCCGGCCGAAGGCGCGCACGACTTCGACGCCGGACAGGGTCTCCTCCAGATGGGCGGCGAGGCGGCCCAGGGCGGCCCGGTTGTCGCGCTGGGCGGCGCGCACCTTGCGGCGCATGAACCGGGTGAGGGCGGCGAGGGGGACGAGCGAGACGGCGCCCACCAGCGTGAGCGCGGGGCTGAGCGCCACCATCGCGGCGGCGACGAACACGAGCGGCACGAGCTGGCCCACGAGCGTGGCCACGCCCTCGGTGAACAGCGCGCCCACGACGTCGAGATCGGCGGTGCACCGGTTGACCGTGTCGCCCACGGCGACGCCGTCGTGGTAGCTCACCGGCAGGCGGCAGAGGTGGTCGAAGACTCGGGCGCGCAGGGCGTGGAGGGCGTTCTGGGCCACCACCGTGGCGTGGTAGGCGTAGGCGTAGGTCAGCGCCTGGGCGCCGGCGACGGCTGCGACGAACAGCGCCCCTGCCGCCAGCAGGCCCTCGGCGCGGCCCACGGTCAGGTTGTGGTCGATGACGTGACCCACGAGCAGGGGCGGGACCAGCTCGAGCAGCGATGCGCCCACGATGGCCCCCGCCAGCAGCGCCAGGCGCCCCGTCCAGGGCCGGGCCAGGGCGACGAGTTGGCGTCGCAGGGGAGCGGAGGCGGTCACGGCGCGCCGGTCAGCCGTCCGCCGTCGAGGACGAAGGCGAGGTCGGAGGCCACCAGGTCCACCCACCGGCTGGAGCAGACGACGATGGTCGACTGCCGGGCGGGCGGAGCGGACGGACCGAAGGCGTCCCGCAGGGCGGCCATGATCGCGGCCTGGGTGCGCGGGTCGACGGTGGAGAAGGGGTCGTCGAGCACGAGCAGCCCGGGGCGACCTGGCGACGGGGCGGCGATGGCCCGGGCCAGACCGATGCGCTGGCGCTGGCCGCTGGAGACAGTCCCGCCCAGCTCCCCCTCGCCCGCCCGGTCGCCGGCGGGGAGGGCCGCGAGCTCGGGCGCCAGGCCCGCCAAGGCGAGCGCCTCGGCCACGGCCGGGTCGCCGGGCGCGGTGGGCCACGCCAAGGCGACGTTGTCGGCCACGCTGCCCGAGAACAACGGGGCGTCCTGGGGCAGGTAGCCCGTGCGGCGGCCGGCGGCCTGGACGCCGCCGACCCGGACGGTCCCCGCGTCGGGCTCGTAGACGCCGGCCAACAGCCGGGCCAGGGCGCTCTTGCCCGACCCGACCGGCCCGGTGACGAGCACGAAGGCGCCGGCGGGAACGGCGAGGGAGACGTCGACCAGGGCGGGGTGGGATGCGCCCGGATAGGTGAACTGCACCCCCTCGCAGGACACGCCGATGGGGCCGGATCCGGCCGGGCCGCCCGGCCGCGCCGGCGCGGGCGGGGCCACGAGGGGCTGCAAGCGCGCCCACGCCGCCCCCCCGGCCCGGACGGTGTTGAGCATCTGCGCCATGCGATGGGCGCGGGCGACGAAGCGCACGTAGAGCTGCAGGAACGCCACCAGCCCGCCCACGGTCAGCGAGCCGGCCACCACCGACACCCCGCCCCGCCACAGGACGAGGACGACCCCGGCCGAGAGCAGCGTGGCGTAGAGGGGCTTGAGGCCTTCGCGCAGCCGGGCGGCGGCCAGCTCGGCGTCGGCCTGGGCGCGGGACCGGGCCGCCACGCCGGCCACGGCGTCGTCCACCCGCCCCGACAGCCTCAGGGTCCGGAGGGCGGCCAGATGTTCCTGGACGGACGCGGTGAGCGCGGCGCTGGCCTGGCGCGTCGCCGTCGTCCGCCGCGCCACCGAGCGCCCGGCGGCGGCCCCGAGGGCCAGCACGGCCGGGACGGGGAGCAGGGCCAGGGCGGCGATGCGCCACTCGTAGGCGACCATGGCGACGGCCAACGTCACCGCCTGCAGGACGGTGTCCCACGTCTCGAACACGATCTCGCCGAAGCCGTCGCCCAGCACTTCGACGTCGCCCACCACCCGCGCCAGCACGTCGCCCGTCGACATCTCGTGGCGGCGGGCCATGGGCCAGGCCAGGACGCCCCGGAAGGCGTCCGAGCGGAGGTTGGCCTTCATGGTCGCCCAGGCCGTGTTGAGCCACCAGCGCTTGACCATCTTGGTGGCTTCGAACACCACCGTGCCGACCACCAGCACGGCGCCGGCGCGGCGCACGCCCGCCGCCGATCCCTGCCCGCGGTCCAGCGCCACGACGGCGTCGATGGCCCGCCCCAGGAGGACGACGGGGAGGACGACGGCGAGGTTGGAGAGAAGCCCGCCGATAGAGCCGAGGAGGAGTTGACCAGCGACCGGGCGGAAGTACGGGCGCAGCTCCCACAGGTACCCGGGCCTCTTCACCGACGGCGACGGTAGTGGCGCATGCAGTTCGCCGCTATGCGTTGTAACGTATCTACGTGGATACGCATATGGATAGGCAGACGGAGGCCCCGCCCCGTGAGGACCAGGTCCTCGCCGCGGTCGACACCCTGAAACTGCTGGCCGACCGGACCCGCCTGCGGATCCTCTGGGCCTTGCTCCACGGCGAGCACTCGGTGGGCCCGCTGGCCGAGCACGTGGGGGCGCCGGCGGCCGCCGTTTCCCAGCACCTCGCCAAGCTGCGGCTGGCCCGCCTCGTCAGCACCCGGCGGGAAGGCAACCGCGTCTTCTACGGGGCGGACGACGACCACGTCCGCCGGCTGGTGGAGGAGGCGCTCTTCCACGCTGATCACTTCGTCCAGGGCTTGGCCAGCCATCACGAGGAGCAGCCCCGGCGCGCCCCGGCCAGGAGGCGGGCGTGACCC
>JAHFUQ010000206.1 GCA_023265045.1 Acidimicrobiia bacterium | reverse complement strand
GCCCCGTCCCACACGTCGTCGACGTCCCAGTCGTCGGCGACGTCCCAGTCGTCGGCGACGATGACCTCCCGCGGCGCGGGCGGTTTGTCCCTCGTCCGCGATGGCGCCCAGGCGGGCCCCAACCCTCGGAGCGTGCGCAACTCGTCGGTCATCGCACGTTCCAGACCTTCGTCCAACCGATCCAGATCGATCATTTGCCGCGGTACCTCCCCGGGGACGTCTATCGGTCGATCGGCCTACTGACTTGAGCGCGATACACGTTCGTGTCGCGCCGTTCGAACCCGAGGCGCTGGTAGAGGCGGTTGGCGTCCTCCCGGGAGGCGCGGGAGGTGAGGTCGACGGTGCGGGCGCCGGCCTCGCCCGCTCGGCGGAGGGCCTCATGGGTGAGCGCCGTGCCCACGCCCCGGCCCCGGGCCGACTCGGCCGTCACCACGTCCTCGATCCAGGCCCGGAGCCCGGTGGGGATGCGGAACAGGGCCAGGGTGAGGGTGCCCACGATCTCGCCGCCGGCCTCGTCGTCTCGCGCCAGCAGGAGCACGGTGGCGGGCGAGGCCACGATGTCGGCGATGTCGGCCTCGGTCGGCACGCTGGCGCTCGAGGACAGCTGGGGGACGAGTCGCTGGACGGCGGCCACCACCTCGGGCGTCGCCTCGATCGCCTCCTCGACGCGCACCACTCAGTCGGCGTCGGGGACGGGCACCGGCGGCTCGGGGCCGTGGTAGTGGGCGCTGGGCCGGATGAGGCGGTTGTCGGCGGCCTGTTCGAGGATGTGCGCCGTCCACCCGATGACCCGGCTGGAGGTGAAGGTGGGAGTGAACAGCTCGGGCGGCAGGCCCACCTTGTCCATCACCACGCCGGCGTAGAACTCGACGTTGGCGTACAGGTGGCGGCCGGGCTTGAGCTCATCGAGGATCGCCACCACGGTCTTTTCGATCTGGGTGGCGAACTCCGCCTTGTCGCCCCCGAGGCGCTGGGCGACGCCCCTGAGCAGCAGCGACCGGGGGTCGTCGGTCTTGTAGACCCGGTGGCCGAAGCCCATGATCTTGTCGCCCTTTTCGATGGCGTTGCGGATCCACGGGTCGGCGTTGTCGGGGGTGCCGATCGCCTCCAGCATGTCGAGGGCCCGGCTGGGGGCGCCGCCGTGCAGCGGGCCGGAGAGGGCGCCGATGGCCCCCACGACCGCGGAGCCGAGGTCGGCGCCGGTGGAGGTGATGACCCGGGCGGTGAAGGTGGAGGCGTTGAACCCGTGGTCGGTGGTCAGGATCAGGTACTGCTCGATGGCCCGGGCGTGCTCCTTGGACGGCACCTCACCGGTGAGCATGTAGAGGTAGTTGGCCGCGTAGGGGAGGTAGGGGTTGGGGTCGATGGGCTCGAGCCCCTTGTTCAGCCGGTACAGGGCCATGATCAGCGTGGGCATGACCGCGCTGGACTGCATGGCGTTGGCCCGCAGCGCGGCGGGCGTGATGTCCATCCACGACTTGAAGTCGAGGGCGTAGGCGAGCGCCGAGTAGGCGGTGCGCAGGGCATCGAGGGGCACGAAGGTAGTCCCCGCCCGGGCGATGTCGGGCAGCAGCTTCTTGACCGACTTCGGGATCTGGCGGAGCTCTTTGATCTCCTCCATGAAGTCGCCCCGCTCCGTCTTGGTCGGCAGGTGGCCGTTGTAGAGGAGGTACCAGACGTCTTCCAGCGAGCGCTTGTCGGCCAGCTCGGTGGCGTTGTACTCCCGGTAGTGGTAGAAGCCCTGCTGGCCCCGGACGTCGCCCACCGCCGTCTCGGCCACGACCACGCCTTCCAAGCCCTTGGGGGCCTCGATGAGGCTGGGGTGCTGGACGGGGCGGACGTAGGCGATGCGCAGCATGTCCCGCATGGAGATGATGCCGACCAGCTCGCCGCCGTCGACCACCGGGAAGTGCCGGTAGCCGTGCTCGGCCAGGCTGATGTAGGCGGCGTTGAGGTCCATCGACGAGGGGACCGTGTCGGGGTCCGGCGACATCCACTCCGACACCTTGGCGGTGGACAGGTCGGCGCCGGCGGCCGCCGCCCGCACCAGGTCGCGCTCGGTGAGGATGCCGATGGCGCGGTCGGTGTCGTCGGTGACGATGGCCGAGCCCACCTTGCCGCCGGAGCGGGCGAGCATGCGCGAGCAGGTGTCGGCGACGGTGTCCGACGGGGACGCAGTGAGGACGCTGGTGGTCATCACATCCGCGACGGTCCGTGCCGGGCGATTGGATGCGTCAGCCATCGGGACCCTCTTTCTCAAACGACAACCAGGGCTCGGAGCCGCGCCCTGCCCCGTTGCCGTGGTCGGGCTCCCTCCCACGATTATACGGGGCCTGGTGGCGGGCGAGATCCGGGAGGGCCTTGGCCAGGATCAGGGCGCCGGCGACGCAGGCCAGGCCACCGGAGACGACGGAGATTTGGGGGGTGGTGAGGGCGGCCACCCCGCCGGCCTCGGCGTCGCCCACGCGCGGGCCGCCGGTGACGACGGCGATGTGGACCGAGGACAGGCGGCCGCGCAGTTGGTCGGGCGCCGAGAGCTGCAGGATGGTGCTGCGGAAGACGGCCGAGACGACGTCGGCCGCGCCGGCGAGGGCGAGCAGGAGCAGGCCGAGCGGGAGCCAGGGGGTCAGGCCGAAGCCGGCGATCGCCGCGCCCCAGGCCATGACGGCCAGGATCACCGCCTTGCCTTGCTGTTTGACGCGGCCGACCCAGCCGGTGGTGAGGGCGCCGATGAGGGCGCCCGCGCCGGGCGCGGCGTAGAGGAGGCCGACGGTGGCCGGGCCGCCGTGGTAGAGGCCCGTGCCGAGGGCCGGGAACAGCGCACGGGGCATGCCGAAGACCATGGCGTTGATGTCGATCAGGAACGTGCCCAGGAGGAGCCGCTTGCCTTTGAGGAAGGCGAGCCCCTCTTGTATCGAGCTCAGGCCGGCTTTGCGGCCTCCCCCCTCGGGGGGCTGGGGGCTGATGGCCAGCGCCCCGGCGATGGCGGCTGCGGCGGTGGCGGCGTCGATCCAGTAGGCCGCGGCCAGGCTGACCTGGGCGATGATGAGCCCGGCGAGCGCAGGGCCGGCGACGGAGCCGACCTGGAACAAGACCTGGCTGAGGGAGGCGGCGGCGGCGAACTTCTCACGGGGGACGAGGTTGGGGAGGATGGCCTGTCTCGTCGGCAGGTCGACGCCGGCCAGGCCGGCGGCCAGGGCGGCGCAGGCGTAGATGGGCCACAGCGACGGGTGGGGGCGCAGGGCGTTGAGGGCCAGCACGGCGCTGGTGAGGCCAAGGGCGACCTGGGTGGCGACGAGCAGCTTGCGGCGGTCAACCGCGTCCGCCACCGCCCCGCCGAACAGGGAGAGGGTGATGAGCGGGACCAGGCTGACGAGGCCGATCATGCCCACCGCGAGGGACGAGTGGGTGAGCTCGTACACCTGGAACGGGATGGCGACCGTCGTCAGCTGGCTGCCCAGGTACGCCACCGACTGGCCTGCGAACAGCCGCCGGTAGTCCCGGGAGTCCCGCAGCGGCGAGACGTCGACCAGCCACTTCACCGCGCTACCGCTCGCGCCGCCAACCGGTGACGGTGGGGCGCGCGCCAACGCGCCCCACCGTCACCAGTTCGATCGGCCGCGGCGAACCGGTGACACTTGGGCGCGCGCCAACGCGCCCCACCGTCACCAGTTCGATCACGCTGGCTCGGGCTGGCACTGGGGGCACCAGTAGGCGGTGCGGGCCAGTTCGGTGCGCTCGCGGCGGGCCTGGATCAGGGCGCCGCAGCGGCGGCACGGGCGGCCGGCGCGGTCGTACACCCACCGCCGCAAGTCGGGCCGGCCCGTGCGCTGGGCGCCCATGAGGCGGCTGCCGGTGTGGTAGAGGGCGTCGAGCTGGTCGTCGCTGAGCGCCGACACCGGCGTCCACGGGCTGTGGCCCTCGACGAACAGCGCCTCGCAGCGCCAGATGTTGCCCAGCCCGGCCGCCACCCGCTGGTCGAGCAGCAGCTCGCCGAGGGGCGTGCCGCGCGGACTCGCGCGGGCGCGGCGGCGGATCTCGTCGACATCGATCGGCTGCGCCAACACGTCGGGGCCGAGGTTGCGCAGCGCCGGGTGGGCGGCCTCGGCCCGGGTCTGGAGCAGCTCGACGACCGGCGCGTTGAAGCACACCGCCACGCGCTCGCCCGCGATCAAGACCAGCCGAGCCTGGGCGGCCGGCTTCCGCCATCGCTCGCCGTCCCGGTAGACGTGCCACGAGCCGTTCATCTTCATGTGGCTGTGCAGGACCTGGCCGGAGTCGAGGCGCATCAGCAGGTGCTTGCCCTGCGCCTCGACCGACTCCACGGTCTGGCCCACCAGCTTGGCCGCCGGCAGCCCCGCCACCTTGGTCGCGGCCGCGGTCAGCTGCCGCCCCGCCAGCCAGCGGTGCAGGGTGGCCGCGGTGCGGAAGAGGGTGTCGCCCTCAGGCGTACCGCACCAGGCCCTTGGGGGACGGGACGAACCCCGCCGCCCGCAACGCCGGGGCCAGCGCGTCGTCGAACCGCTCGATCGCAAGCCGCCGCAACCGGCCCGACTCGACGAGCGTGCCCAGGGCGGCCACGGCCCCGTGCTCCCACTCGCCGTCGAGCGGGCGCAGTGCGATCAGCCCGCGGCCGCCTCGTTCCAGAAACAGCGACGCCACCCCGTCCAAGAGCACGACGTACGCGCCGGCCACCCGCTTCGGACCCGTAACCGGCCACGGCAGCGCGATCCCGTAGGCGTTGGCCGGGTCGGTGGCGGCCAGCACCAGCGGCGCGGCGCGGCCGCCCGCGCCCGCGCCCGCACCCGC
>JAHFUQ010000071.1 GCA_023265045.1 Acidimicrobiia bacterium | reverse complement strand
CTCGTAGTTGGTGTCGTACCAGCCCGTCGCCCCCTCCACGGGCACGACCGGGATCTGGGCGAGGGCGCCGAGGCCGCGGACCAGGTCGACGGCCGAAACCAGCCCGGCCTGCAGGCCGTAGGTGTCGGCGAAGGACGGGATCTCGGGCTGCGGGCCCTGGCCCCACAGCCACACCTGGTTGGCGGCCAGGTCGAAACGGGCCAGGACATCGCGGGACGCGTCCATGAGGGCGCGCAGGTCGTCGGCCGCCGGGCCGGTGGGCCACACCGCGGGCTGGCCGATGAGGTCGTGCGGCGGCGTGCACGCCGCTTCAGCCCAGTCCCGGGGAGCGACGAGGATGTGCCGGTACTGCACGCCGGCGTGGAACTCGAGCCCGTCGGTCGCCAGTTCGTCGTCCAGCGCCCGCACGACGGCGGCCGCCTCCACGGTGGACGGGTGGCCGCCGGCGAAGTCGACCATGGTCCCGTCGGCCCCCACCGTGACCAGGTTGCAGCGGTACGCCACCTGGTCGGGCCGCAGCCGTAGGCCCATGGCGGCCGCTTCGATCGGCGCCCGGCCCGTGTGGTAGCGGGCGGGGTCGTACCCGAGGATCGACAGGTTGCCGACGTCGCTGCCCGGCGGGAAGCCAGCCGGGATGGTCGCCGCCCGCCCCACCTCGCCCCGCGCCGCCAGCGCCGCCAGGTTGGGCATGGCCGCCGCCTCGAGGGGCGTCCGCCCGCCGAGGATGTCAACCGGCTCGTCGGCCGCGCCGTCGGGCACACAAACCACGTACTTCACCGGCTCATCCTACGCTCGGTGGTCGTGCGACCTCCCTCGCTGGTCACTGCCACGGTGGCGCTGGCCGTGCTGTTGGCGGGGTGCCGGTCGGGGGGCGGAGCCGACCTCGGGAGTGGTCCCAACCAGACGACGACGACGACCGCCCCCGACACGCCCGCGGCGTCGACCAGCCAGCCGCCCGGCAGCACCCGGCAAACGGCGCC
Organism: Acidimicrobiia bacterium; assembly: GCA_023265045.1. Lineage (GTDB taxonomy): Bacteria > Actinomycetota > Acidimicrobiia > Acidimicrobiales > AC-14 > JAHFUQ01. The sequence goes on along the minus strand of JAHFUQ010000071.1, from coordinate 18,607 downwards.
GCCGGCGACGACCATCCCTGGCAGCCCGCCGGCGACGAGCGCGCCGACGACCGCCGTTCCGCCCCCACCCGCCTCCGGGCTGGCGTCGGTGCAGATCAAGCTCAGCCGGGTGACCACGTTCGTAGACCCGGTCGCCATGGCCATGCGCACCGGCGACGGCGCCTTCTACATCGCCGAGCGCCGCGGCCGGGTGCGCGCCTTCCGCGGCGGCGCCATCGACCCCACGCCCGTCCTCGACATCTCGGGCGACGTCAGCGTCGGCACCGAGCTCGGCTTGCTGGGCCTCGCCTTCTCACCCGACGGCTCCAAGCTGTACGTCAACTACACCGACGCCAAGGACAACAACACCACCCGGATCGTCGAGTACGGCATGAACGGCCTGCAAGCCGATCCCGCCACCCGGCGCGAGTTGCTCAGCGTGCCCCAGCCGTCGACGAACGACAAGGGCGGGCAGCTCGCCTTCGGTCCGGACGGCATGCTGTGGATCGGGCTGGGCGACGGCGGCGGGGGCGGCGATCCCCTTGACAACGCCCAGAAGCTCACGTCCCTCCTCGGCAAGATCCTGCGCCTCGACCCGAGGCCGAGCGCGGGCGCGCCGTACACCGTCCCCGCCGACAACCCGTTCGTGAGCACGCCCGGCGCCCGGCCCGAGATCTGGGCCCTGGGCCTGCGCAACCCGGCCCGTTTCTCCTTCGACCGGGCCACCGGGGACCTGTGGATCGCCGACATCGGCCAGAACGCCCGCGAGGAGGTCGACTTCCTGCCCGCCGGCGCCCGGGGTGGGCAGAACTACGGCTGGGCCCGGGTCGAGGGCACCAAGCCGTACTCGGGCGCCGCGCCCGCCGGCGCCGTGCCGCCGCTGTTCGACATCGGGCGGGGCACCGGCGCGTGCGGGATCACCGGGGGCTACGTGTACCGCGGCATCCGCATCGGCACGCTGCTCGGGGCCTACCTGTACGCCGACCGCTGCGTCGGCCAGATCAACGCCGTGCGCCAAACCGGCGGCCAGGTCGTCGACCAGCGCGCCATGCCCGCCACGGCCAAACCCCTCACCGCCTTCGGCCAGGACGGCGCCGGCGAGCTCTACGCCCTCACCCAGGACGGCGCGATGTTCCGCATCGACCCCCTGTAACCAACCGACTCTTCCGCGCAAATGGGGCTCTGAGACACCAACTGCGCGGAGTCCTCGGAAGGGCGGGGGTGGCGCTAGAGGCCCAGTTCGGCCCGCACGGCGCCGTAGTCGGCGTCCACCGGCGCCGGGACGGCGATCTCAGCGATGGCCCGATCCGGGTCCTTGAGGCCGTGGCCGGTGAGGGTGCACACGACGGTTGCCCCCGGGAACGGCGCCCCGACCTTGAGCAGCCCCGCCACCGATGCGGCCGAGGCGGGTTCGCAGAACACCGCCTCGCTCGCGGCCAGGAAGCGGTAGGCAGCCAGGATCTCGGCGTCGGTGACCGCGTGGATGCCGCCCCCCGACTCGTCAGCCGCGCCCACCGCACCGGCCCACGACGCCGGGTCCCCGATGCGGATGGCGGTGGCGACCGTCTCCGGCTTCTCCACGGGATGCCCCAGCACGATCGGCGCCGCGCCCTCGGCCTGGAACCCGTGCATGGCGGGCAGTTTGGCGGCGAGGTCACGTGCGCGGTACTCGCGGTAGCCCCTCCAGTAGGCGGTGATGTTGCCGGCGTTGCCCACGGGGATGCAGTGCATGTCCGGCGCCTCGCCCAGGACGTCCACGATCTCGAAGGCGGCCGACTTCTGGCCCTCGATGCGGTACGGGTTCACGGAGTTGACCACGGTGACCGGTTCCTTCTCCCCCAACTGGCGGACGAGGGCCAGCGCGTTGTCGAAGTTGCCTCGGATCTGCAGGACCGTCGCCCCGTGGATCAGCGCCTGGGCCAGCTTCCCCAGGGCGATGTAGCCCTCGGGGATGAGCACCGCGCACGTGAGCCCGGCCCGGGTGGCGTAGGCCGCCGCCGAAGCCGACGTGTTGCCGGTCGACGCGCAGATGACGGCCTTGGCCCCCTCCTCGACCGCCTTGGAGATGGCCATCGTCATGCCCCGGTCCTTGAACGACCCGGTCGGGTTGACGCCGTCGTACTTCAGGTAGACGTTCGCGCCCACCCGGTCGGAAAGCCGGGGGGCGGCCAGCAGGGGCGTGCCGCCCTCCTGCAGCGTGACGACCGGCGTGCTCGCCGTGACCGGCAGGAAGTCCCGGTACTCCTCGATGACCCCCCGCCACCCGCTGGCCATCAGTCGGCCCCCACGACCCGCAGCGGCGTCCCCACCCGGTCGACCACCTCGAGGTCGCGCAGGTCGTCGAGCGTCGCCCGCATGGCCCGCTCCTCGGCGGTGTGGGTGACGAACACCAGCCGCGCTTCCTCGCCCAGCCCCAACTGCTCCATCTTCCAGATCGACACCCCGTGGCGGGCCGTCACCCCGGCCACCTGCTCCAGCACACCGGGCCGGTCGAAGACGTCGAGGGTGACGTAGAAGGCCGACCGCAACTCGTCGATCGGACGGATCCGCGCCGCCACCGGCCGGGGCAGGCCGGCCACCCGGCCCTGGCGCAGGTTGGCGGCCGCGTCGATCAGGTCCCCGAGGACGGCGGACGCGGTCGGGCGCCCGCCCGCGCCCCGCCCGTAGAACATGAGGTCGCCCACCGCTTCCCCCTCGACGAACACGGCGTTGAAGGACTCCCGCACCGCGGCCAGTGGGTGGGCCAACGGGACCATGGCCGGGTGCACCCGCACCGCGATCTCGCCGTCGATCGCCTCCACGATGGCCAGCAGCTTGATGGCGTACCCCAACCGCTGCGCCATGGAGATGTCCTCGGGCGTGATGGCGGAGATGCCTTCGGCGTACACGTCGCCCGCCGCCACCTGCACCCCGAACGCCACCGTGGCGATGATGGCGGCCTTGGCCGCCGCGTCGAGGCCCTCGACGTCGGCCGTCGGGTCCCGCTCCGCGTACCCCAGCGCCTGCGCCTCGGCCAGCGCCTCCTGGAAGCTCTGCCCCTTCTCGGTCATGCGGGTGAGGATGAAGTTGGTCGTGCCGTTGACGATGCCCATGATCCGCCTGAGCCGGTCGCCGGCCAGCGACTCCCGCAACGGCCGGATCAAGGGGATGCCGCCGGCCACCGCGGCCTCGAACAACAGGTCCACCCCCGAGCGCGCCGCCGCCTCGAACAGTTCCGGACCGGCGTTGGCGAGCAGCTCCTTGTTGGCCGTGACCACCGGCTTCTTGGCGTCGAGGGCAGCCAGGATCAGCGCCCGAGCGGGCTCGCGCCCGCCCATCACCTCGACCACCACGTCGATGGACGGGTCGCGCACCACCGCCTCGGCGTCGTCGGTCAGCGCCCCTGGGGCCACCTCGTACGGGCGGGCCTTTCCGAGCGTGTGCACCGCCACTCTGACCACTTCGAGGCGCAGCCCCGTGCGGGCCGCGACCGCGTCGCCGTTCTCGGCGATGAGCTGCAAGAGCGCGGCCCCCACGTTCCCGCACCCCAGCAGGCCGACCCGGATCGTGGTGGCGTCCGTCATTGGAACCCCAACGCTAGGCGTCGAGACGGAGGAGGTCATCGAAAGTTTCCCGCCGCACCACGACGCGGGCGTTCCCGTCCCGCACGAACACCACCGGTGGACGCGGCACCTTGTTGTAGTTCGACGCCATCGAGTGCCCGTAGGCGCCGGTGACCGGCGTGCACAACACGTCGCCGATGGCCAGGTCGGCGGGCACGCAGGCGTCGCGCACCACCACGTCGCCCGACTCGCAGTGCTTGCCCACGATAGTGACCCGCCGCGGGCGCTCCGCCCCCGCCGCCCGGGGCAGGAACGCTTCGTACCCGCTGCCGTAGAGCACGGGACGGGGGTTGTCGCTCATGCCGCCGTCCACCGAGACGTACGTGCGCACGCTGGGGACGTCCTTGATGGTGCCCACCCGGTACAGCGTGACGCCCGCCGCCGCGACAATCGCCCGCCCCGGTTCGGCCGTGACCCGAGCGGTGATCGCGGCCGCCTTGCAGGCCGCCTTCAGGGTCTCCGCCCACTCGGTGATCGACGGCGCCTCCTCGCCCGCCACGTACGGCACGCCCAGGCCGCCCCCCAGGCACAACTCGGGCACGTCCGCGGCGAGGACGAACTCGGCCAGCGCGTCCACCGCCTTCTCGAACGACGAGGTGATGAAGATCTGGCTGCCAATGTGGGCGTGCACCCCGACCAGCTCGGTGGCAGGCGAGTGGCGGGCCCGCTCGACGGCGCGCCGGGCCTCCCCGCTGGCGAGACCGAACCCGAACTTCGAGTCGACCTGCCCCGTCATGACGTACTCGTGGGTATGGGCCTCGACCCCGGGCGTGATGCGCACGAGCACCTTGGCGCGGCCGCCGATCTCCTCCAAACGGTCGAGCTCGGCGAACGAGTCGACGACGATGCGGACGCCGAGGTCGACGGCGCGGCGCAACTCGTCCTCCGACTTGTTGCTCCCGTGAAGGACCAGGCTCACGGGCGGCACACCCGCGGCCAGGGCCACGTACAACTCGCCGCCGGTGGCGACGTCGACGTGCATGCCCTCCTCGTGGGCGAGCTGGGCCATGGCCCGGCACAAGAAGGCCTTGCTGGCGTAGGCCACGTTGCCGGCGCCGAAGGCGCCGACTGCCTCCCGGCACCGGGCCCGCAGGTGCGCCTCGTCGTAGACGAACGCGGGCGTGCCGATCTCGGCGGCCAGGTCGAGCAGGTCCACGCCGCCGATAGACAGCCGGCCGCGCCCGTCGACCGCGGCCGTGCCCGGCAGCAGGTTGTGCCCGACGGGGGCGGTCATCTCCGTTCGGGCACGTAGCCGGTCACATCGAGTCGGGCGCGGACACGCCCAGCAGGTCGAGCCCGATGGCCAGGCCGATCCGGGTCGCCTCGACCAGCCACAGCCGCGCCTGGGCCACCTCCGGCTCGACCTCGACACCGAGCACGCGGCAGTCGTGGTAGAAGCCGTGGAAGCGGCCGGCCAGCTCGCGCACCCACGTCGTCACCTTGTGCGGCGCCCGGGTGCGGCACGCCTCGGCCACCACATCGGGCAGTTCGGCCAGGCTCCGCAGGAGGTCGAGCTCGCGGTCGTGGGCCAGCAAGCTGAGGTCGACGTCGGACAGGGGCCGCCGCTCCACGCCCCGCTCCGCCGCCATCCGGCCGATCGACGCGATTCGGGCGTGGGCGTACTGGACGTAATAGACCGGGTTGTCCATCGACTGCCGGACGACGGTGTCGAGGTCGAAGACCTGGCGCGTGTCGATCGACTGAAGGAGGAACGTGAGGCGGGCCACGTCGGGGCCGACCTCGTCGACGATCTCGGCCAACTCCACGAAGTTGCCGCGCCGCCGCCCCATGCGCACGATCTCGCCGCCGCGCTGGACCGCCACCAACTGGCCGAGGAGGATCTCGAGGTCGTCGGGTGCGTGGCCCAGGGCCTGCATGCCCGCCTTGAGCCGGGCGATGTGGCCGTGATGGTCGGCCCCCCAGATGTCGATGAGGTGCTCAGACCCCCGCTCGAACTTGTCCCGGTGGTAGGCGAGGTCGGAGAGCAGGTAGGTCGGCTCCCCTCCGGTCTTCAGGAGGACTTCGTCCTTCTCCAAGCCCAAATCGGTCGTGCGCAGCCAGATCGCGCCGTCGGCTTCGTAGACGTAGCCGCGCGCCCGCAGGTCGTCCAGCGCGGCGTCGATGGCGCCCGACGCCACCATCGAGCGCTCGCTGAACCACGTGTCGAAACGAACCCCAATGGCCTCGAGCGTGTCCCGCGCGTCGCGGACGGCGCGCTGGTACCCCCACTCCTTCGGGTCGACGTCCTCGGGCATCTCCGACGCCCAGTCGTTGACGTACTCGCCCTGGTACCCGCCGTCCGGGGGTTCGCCGCCCACGCGCCGGGCCTCAATCGACTGGCCAAAGAGGTCGACCTGGTTGCCCCGGTCGTTCAGGTAGTACTCCCGGTGGACCCGGTGGCCGCACCGGTCAAGGATCCGGCACACCGCGTCGCCGTACGCCGCCCACCGGCCGGCGCCGACGTGCAGCGGCCCGGTCGGGTTGGCGCTCACGAACTCGACGTTGACCTGGCGGCCGTGGCCGACGTCGGGCGCGGCGTATCCCTGCACGCCGTCAAGGACCACCAGGCGCAGGACGTCGTGCAGCCAGGCGTCGTCGAGCCAGAAGTTGAGGAAACCCGGGCCGGCCACGTCCACCTTGGTGACGTAGGTCGGGAGGTTGGCCGCCAGCCGGTCCCGCAACCCTTCCGCCAACTGGCGGGGGGGGCGCCCGGCGGCCTTGGCCATCGTGAGAGCCACGTTCGACGCCCAGTCCCCGTGGTCCCGGCGGTCAGCCGGCGTCACCTGGATCGGGTCCGCGGGCGGGTGGACGCCCACGTCATTCAGGGCGGCGAGCAGCGAACGTTGAAGGATGTCTCTGACCATCGGTGTGGTGGCGAACTTACCGGCGGGCGCGAGCCAGCACGGCGTTGACGCGGTCGATCAGCTCGAGGGGATCGAACGGCTTGGTGACATAGTCGTCGGCGCCGGCGTCGAGGCCCTGCTGCACTTCGGCGTTCTGGGCCTTGGCGGACAGCAGGATCACCGGCAGCGCCCGGGTGCTGGCGTCGGCCTTGAGCTGGGTGACCAGGGCCAGCCCGTCCATCCTCGGCATCATGATGTCGGACAGCACCACGTCGGGCCGGTCCGCCTTGGCCCGCTCGAAGCCTTCCTTGCCGTCGGCCGCGCTGATGACCTCGAACCCCTCGATCTCGAAGTTCACGCGCAGGAGCTGGACGATCACCGGATCGTCGTCGATCACCAGCACCTTCGGCATCCCTTGATCCTACCGGCCGGCCGCAACCACCCGTCCGCGAGATACCATCAGGGGTTCACGGCCCTCGTAGCTCAGGGGATAGAGCACCGCCCTCCGGAGGCGGGTGCGTAGGTTCGAATCCTACCGAGGGCGCAGATCGCGACAGCTCGCGAACCTCTGCGTCCTGGGTGGTCCCCATCATGGGACGGGTCCGGCCCGAGGATACGGCTCAACCTCCTCGACGACGTTGCCGGAACATCTTCGACGCCCGGCCCTGCCCCTCGTTCGCTCGCCGGTCGGCCGATCCGGAGCAAAGGGGGTCCGAGGTCCCACCTCTTTTGGATCGCTCGTAGCGCCGTGATTCTCGGGTTTACGACCGAAATCACGACGATTGCGCTGATTCAATTCATCGGCGGGCAGGCCATCGGCCCGCGGCCAAGGTCGTGGTCCAGGTGGTGGTCAGCGGTGGCTTCGTGCCCCGGGAGGCGATCGTCCCTGGCCAGCCAGGCTGCCCCTGACGTATCCTCGGGCTGGCGCGTCAGGGCGCCGCCGGTCCGCGGGCAGGGCCAAGCCCACCTGACCTACGAGCGTTGTGGCAGCGATCGGTCGACCTCCTTTTCGGCCTGATCCGGCGGACGTCAGGCAGAGAAAAGGAGCCGTCGTGCCCGTCCGCCGCCTTCCCCACAACCCCAACCTGGAACAGATCAAGAAGCAGGCCAAAACCCTGCAGCGCGCCGCGCGGGCCGGGGATCCCGAGGCCGTCGCATTGGTCGGGGAGTTCCACCCCCGTGCCGCCGATACGGCGATGCTCTCGCTCGCCGACGCCCAACTGGTCCTCGCCCGGCACTTCGGCTTTCCGTCGTGGACGAAACTCCGCCGCCACCTCGACATCGTCGCCGGGTACTCCCGGTCGCCCCACCTCGAGCCGGAGGCTAAGGACGAGGCGACTGAGTTCCTGCGCCTGGCCTGCCTGACCCACGGCGGCGACGAACAGGCCCGGGGCCGGCACGCGGCCGGCATGCTGGAGGCGCATCCCGAGCTGGCCTCGGCCAGCGTCCACACGGCCGCCGCCGCCGGCGACGTGGCCGCCACGGCCGCGCTGCTCGCGACCGATCCGGCCTCGGCCGGCGCCGAGGGCGGCCCGCACCGGTGGGCGCCGCTCCTCTATCTGGCCTACTCGACCATCGACGACCGGCCGGAGGGGCGCAGCCATGTCGAGACCGCTCGCCTGCTGCTCGACGCCGGCGCCGACCCCAACGCCGGGTACCTCTGGGAAGGGTTGCCGTCCCCGTACACCGCGCTCACCGGCGCGCTGAGCTCGTCGCACTCCGAGCCGCTGGCGCTGGCGCGCCTCCTGCTGGAGCGGGGCGCCGACGCCAACGACAGCCAGGCCCTGTACGAGCTCGGCTTCCCCGACACGGGCGACGACCCGGCGCCGCTTGAGCTGCTCTTCGAGTTCGGCCTCGGGTCCGGCGACGGCGGCGTCTGGCATGCCCGCCTGGGGCCGGCCCACGCCACGCCCCGCCAGCTCGTTGAGGACGAGCTGGTGAAGGCGGCGGCGGCCAACCGGCCCCGCCGGGCGCGGCTCGTGCTCGACCACGGCGTCGACGCCGACGGCCCGGGCACAAGCCACCCCATCTTCGAGGGGCTCAGCGCCTCCGAGCTGGCCGTGCTGAACGGGAGCGTCGATGTCGCCGCCATGCTGGAGCGTCGATCGGACCCGACTCTGGAGTTCCTGGGCGCGTGCATCCGGGCCGACCGTCCCGCCGTCGAGCGGCTGCTCGCGGGCGACCCCTCGCTGGCGACGCGGGCCATTGCCCGGCGCCCGCACCAGATCAGCGTCGCCGCCGACCAGGACCGCCCCGACGCCGTCGCCTTGATGATCGAGCTGGGCTTCGACGTCAACGCCATCGGCGCCTACCCCCACCGCCAGACCGCGCTGCACGGCGCCGCGTTCAACGGCAACCTCGAGTTGGTCCAGCTCCTCATCGAGCACGGGGCCGACCCGACCATCGAAGACTGCTCGTTCCATTCGACGCCTCTCGGCTGGGCGGCCCGCCGCGGCCAGTCCCGCGTGGTCGAGTACCTCGCCACCCTCGGCCGGTGAGCTCGCGCCGATGTGTATCTTGCGCGCATGGCCAGGGTGAACATCACCATGCCCGACGATCTCCACCGCCAGGCCCGCACGGCCGGCCTCAACATCTCGCAGCTCGCTCAGCGCGCCGTGGCGGCCGAGCTGGCGAGGCAGGCCAAGGCGGCCGAGCTCGACGCCTACTTGGCGGAGCTGGATGCCGAGCTTGGCCCCCTGAGCGAGACGGAACGAGCGCAAGCCGAGGCGTGGGCCGACGTCGCCCTTGGCAATCGCGTCAGGCCGCGCTCGGCGTGACGGTGGTGCTCGACTCCGGCGGCCTGACGATGCTCACGCAGCATCGAGCGCGTGTCGCAGAGCTTCGCAGGCGAGGCGAGTGGCCGCCGGTGCTGCCGTCGGTGATCCTGGTCGAAGCGCTGACCGGTGACCACCGGCGGAACTACCACGAGAACCGCCTGGTACGGACGTGCGACGTGCGCGCCGTCGACGAGGCGTGGCGCGCCGCGCCGCCCGTTTACGGACCCGAGTCGCGACCAGCCGTGTCCCTTCGGCCCTGGACGCCATCGTCGTCGCCCTTGCCGACGACCTCGGGGGCGCCGTTGTGTTGACCGGCGATCGACGCGACATGGCCGCCCTCGCCCGGCACACCGAGCACGACGTGCGGATCGCCACCGGCTGACCGCCGCTTGGCGATGCGCCAGTAGGGTCGATGGCGTGGCCGGCATCATCGACGGCAAGGCGTGGCTCGACCAGCGGATCAAGCACCTGCGCGCTGCCCTGGAGGGTGGCGAGCTGACCGAGTCCCAGCGCGTGCTGGTCGAAACCGAGCTGGAGCAACTCGAGACCGAGGCGCAGCGGGAGAAGGCGAAGTTGCGGCGATGGCTCCTCTGGGGCGGACGCCGCCGGCCCTGAACCGGCGGCCGCGGCTCGAACGGATTCTCGAGCGCGACGGGCCTACCTGCACGTGGTGCGGCCAGCGCTTCGAGGGGTTGCGCCGCCCCACCACCGAGCACCTTGTGCCCCGGGTGAAGGGTGGGCCGTCCTGGCTCGAGAACGAGGTTGCGGCGTGCCGGCGGTGCAACCGCGAGCGGGGCCACGCCGCCCTGGGCGAGTGGGCGGACGAATGCGAGCGGCGCGGCTGGGCCGTCGACCGCCAACGGGTCGTGCGCAGCCTCGAAGCGCTCGACGCCGCCATCGACACCCGCGGCGGACAGCGGCGGGCTCGGCCCTGGCTCGCGGCCCAACTGCGCCGGTTGCGCCGAACGACGGGGTGACGCCGGGTACCGTCGAGGTCCGTGACGCGGCGCCTCGTCGAGCTGGCCCTGCTGATCGCACTCCTCGCCGGTTGCTCGGGGGCGAACGGCGACGAGGCGATCCTCGCCCACGTGGCGGCCACGGCCACGCCCGTTACCTCCACCACGACGTCGACGACCACGGCGCCCACGACCACGACACCCACGACTACGACGTCCACGCCTACGACGTCCACGACCACGACGTCCACCACGCGAACGACAGCCACGACGACGCCCACGCCCGCCACGATCGCAGCGGCGCCTCAGCGGCCGGTGACCCAGCAGAACTACACGCCCTTCGCGACCGCAGGCGGGGTCGTCCTGCGCCATCCCGCCAACCGGGTGGAGCGCATCGGCTTCCACGAGTCCACCCTCGACGGCGCCCAGCAGCTGGAGTCGCTCCCCACGTCGGCGCCCACCCTGGTGCTCGAGGCGCGCGATCGGGACACCGTCGCCCGCGGCGCGGCCGACGTCATGGTCGATCCTGACGCCGAGATCCGCGCCCCGGTCACCGGCACGGTCCGTTACTCCGGCACGTACGTCCTCTACTGCAAGTACTCCGACGACTTCCTGGTCATCGAGCCCGACTCCCATCCCGGCTGGGAGGTCAAGATGCTCCACATCGACGGGGTGAAGGTGCGGCCCGGGAACCGGGTGGAGGCCGGAGTCACCGTGGTCGCGCCGCACGCCACGCGGCTCCCGTTCGAGTCCCAGGTCGAGGAGACGTCGTTCCGGCCGGCGTGGCCCCACGTCCACGTCGAGATCGACGACCCCAACGTGCCCGACCGCCCCACCGGGCCCGGCTGCCCGTGAGCGTCCAGGGACAACATCGGTCTGGTCCGGCGCTTCTACGCGGGCGGGCCGTCGGACGGCGGCGCGCGCCGAGTTCGCCACGCCCGACGTGGTCTGGCGCCGACGCCGTCGCCGTCGCCGTCGCCGTCGAGTTGTCGAAGGGCCTCGTCCGTGGCCCTATTATTACAATTCCGCTATATACCGATCACGCTATGTATGGCCCTCAAGTTTCGCCGCCGCGGCGCCGATAGGGCGGCGATGCGGAGACGTGTCGCACTCGCGTTGGCGGCCACCGCCTTCGCCACCGTCCTACCGGCCGCGGCCACGCCCTTCCCGGGCGCGCCCGCCTGCCCCACCACCCCCGCCGACTCGTTCTGGCACGCCGACGTGTCGTCGCTGCCGGTCCACGCCCAGTCCGCGGGCTGGGTCGCCAGCGTCGGGTCCGCCGCCAAGCTGAAGGCCGACTTCGGCGCCGGCATGTGGGACGGCGGGCCGATCGGCATCCCCTTCACGACCGTCGCCGGCACGCAGGCCCGGGTGCCGGTCACCTTCGACTACGCCGACGAGAGCGACCCCGGCCCCTACCCGATCCCGGCCAATGCGCCCATCGAGGGCGGCGCCGCGTCCACGGGCGACCGCCACGTGCTCGTCATCGACCGGGACGCGTGCCGGCTGTGGGAGCTGTACAGCGCCTACCCGCAGAACGGCGGGACATCGTGGACCGCCGGCTCGGGCGCGACATGGGACCTGCGCTCGAACGCCATGCGCCCCCTGGGATGGACCTCGGGCGACGCCGCCGGCCTGCCCATCCTCCCGGGCCTGGTCCGGCGCGACGAGGTGGCGGCGGGCGAGATCGACCACGCGATCCGGATCACCGCGCCCCGGACCGCCAACGCCTACGTCTGGCCCGCCAGCCACAAGGCCGCCACCGGCGGGGCGTCGGACCCGCCCATGGGGGCGTGGTTCCGGCTCAAGGCCAACTTCGACATCAGCGGCTACTCGGCCGACAACCAGGTCATCCTCCGGGCCCTCAAGAAGCACGGGGGGGTGCTGGCCGACAACGGCTCGGCGTGGTTCATGAGCGGCGCACCCGACCCGGGCTGGAACGACACCGACCTCAACGCCCTGCGCAACGTGCCCGGGTCGGCGTTCGAAGCGGTCGACGTGTCGTCGCTCAAGGTGTCCGCCACGTCCTATGCAGTCGCCGGCGGGACCACTACGACGACCACGGTGGCGCCCACCACGACGTCCACGGTGGCGCCCACCACGACGTCCACGGTGGCGCCCACCACGACGTCCACGGTGGCGCCCACCACGACGACCACCACCGTCCCGCCGTCGCCTACCAACCTGGTGGCCAACCCCGGCTTCGAGACCAGCCTGTCTGGCTGGAACACCGGGACGACGAAGACGAGCCTCACCCGCACCTGCACGACCGCCCACACCGGCTCGTGCGCGGCCCAGATCGGGCGCAAGTCGGGAACAGGCGACGCCGTGCTCGACGACTCGCCCAATACCGTGGCCTCAACCCCCGCCGGCGCTGTCTACGAGGCCACCGCGTGGGTCAAAGCGCCGGTCGGGCGCCAGGTGACGCTGCGCGTCCGGGAGTACCGGGGGTCCACCGTCGTGCAGGCCCGCACCGCCGTGGTGACGGGCACGGGCGCCTGGCAGGGCGTGTGCGTCGGGTCGGCGCCGGCCGCGGGGGGAACGTCGATCAGCGTCGATGTCATCGCATCGCTGACGTCGTCCCAAAAAGCGCAGATCGACGACGTGTCCCTGAAGCGCGTCTAACCGCCGCCGCTGGGTACCGTTTGGCCATGGGATTCCTCGACCGCGCCATCAAGAAGGCCGAGCAGGCCCTCGCCGACCTGCAGGCGAAGAAAGAAGCTCTCAGGCCCTCGACTCCTGCCGACGGCCCCCCGCCCGCCGTCGACGCGAAGTTCGGCACGCCGTACCGGGAGGGCATGTTGGGGCGGCCGGGATGGAGGGAACGGGGCATGGCCGACCCCGCCGCCGTGCTGCCCGTCGCCGCCCGAGACCGGGCCGGGATCCCCCACAGCACCAAGAGCGAGATCCGAGCCGAGCCCTACGGCGTAGGACGGCGGTGGACGAGCGGCGAGCGCTCGGCCGGGCTGTTCTACCGCCTCGACCCCGACCACCGGGCATTTACGGCGTCCGCCGCCGAGGATGGGCGGTCGCTGGTCGTCGTCGGCGATGTGGTGCTCGAGACCAACGGGCTCGACGAGGAAACCGTCGCTGGCCTGGCCAGCGCGGTGCGGCGGGCGACGGCCGAGTCGTAGGTCGCCGGCTCCCGGCGCATCGTCCAGTAGGCCGCCACCAGCGGGTAGTGGCCGGCGCCGACCAGCGCCTCGTACGGCACGAGCCGCCGGGCGCGCCCGGTGCGCATCCCCGTCGCCGCGTACCGGGCCTCGCGCAGGAGCCACTCGTCGAGCACCTCCAGCTCGTCGCACCGGTCCAGAAGGGGCAGGAACCACGTCGCCCAGGAGAAGTCGGTCCGTTCGGCGGGGGCGCCGTAGATGCGGCGGTTCATCCGCCGGACATACGCCGCCAGCGCCGGTTCAGGAGGGGCGCCGGTGCGTTGGCGCCAGCGCAGGAGGCGGCGCGCCAACCGGGTCGAGCGGGCCTTCAGCTTCCGCACCGTGATCGGGGCCAGGCCGATGACGCCGGCGCCGGCGGTGTTGCAGTAGCGGAACCCGAGGAAGTCCCACGGCTCACCCGGCGCGGCGACCGCCGACTTGGCCTCGTTGATCGCCAGGCCCCGCTCGTTGAGGCGTAGCCGTATGAGCCACTCCAACGCCGGCAGCTCCGCCGGCGGCGCCAGCACGAGAATGTCGTCGCTATAACGGGCGTACGTGGCGCCCGCGCCGGCGACCTCGGCGTCGAGATCACGGAGGTACAACGTGGCGAGCATGGGCGCGATCGGCGTCCCCGCCATCACCCCCTTCCGCCCACCGTCCACCACCGCGCCATGGCGGACGATCCGGCGGTCGCGGAGCGAGGCTTCGAGCAACCGCACGACGGGGGCGTCCGTGAACGGCAGGCAGGCCAGCAGGTCGTCCACGTCGATGGAGTTGAAGTAGTCCCGTACGTCGAGGCGCAGCGCCGCCTTCGCCTCGATGTCGGGATCGAGCAGCACAGCGCGAAACGCCGTCCGGGCGCCGCCCCCGGGCAGGAACGAGCGGCACCACGGCGACGCCGCCTCGGCCGCCGCCGGTTGCAGCAGCTGGTTGACGACGCGGAACAGCAGCTCGTCGGCCGGCGGGTACTGGAAGACCCGCTTCTTGCGCCCGTCCGCCTTGTTCAGCCATCCCTCGACCGGAGGCTCGGGCTGGTACGCGCCCGCCAGTACGGCGGCGCCGGCGCGGCGGTGGTCGCCGGTGGCGAGCAAGCGCTCGTAGTCGGCGATGCGGTCGCGCCGACGCGGGTTTCGGGTCCGGAACAGCTCGACGGCCGCGACCCACGGCTCGTCGGTGTCCAAGCCAGCGAGGGCGTTCGGGCCACGCAGGCCGGGCAGGAGCGAGCGGGAGGGCGGTCGCTTTGAAGCGGCATCGCCGCACTCGGAGGTACGCAGGACATCCGCCCCCAGGGATCGGTTCGTCACTATGCGATTCCTCGCATCGATGTCATCGTCGCGTCCTGCGCTGCTCCGGCCGGGGGCGCCCGAAGGCATCCCTCCCGCTCGCGTTGGCGACGCTACCGCCGTATCGTCTCGGAAATGGGGACCTTCACCATCGGCAAGCTCGCCGAGGCCGCGGGCGTGAACGTCGAGACCGTCCGCTACTACGAGCGGCGCGGGCTCCTCGCCCAGCCCGAGCGCGACGGTCCGGGGTACCGGCAGTACGGCGCGGCCGACCTCTGGCGCCTCCAGTTCGTCCGCCGGGGCAAGGACCTGGGGTTCACGCTGGCGGAGATCGCCGAGCTGGTGGCGGCTGGGTCGACCGAGGAGGTCCTGCAGGCGGCGCAGGCCAAGATCGAGGCGGTCGACGCCCGCCAGCGCGAGCTCGCCGGGCGGCGGGCCCGCCTCGAACGGCTCGTCGAGCTGTGTGCGGGGGGCGACGCGGCCGACTGCGCCGGCCTTCGGGTCGTCAGCTAGGAGCGACGACCGAAAGGAGCTCCTCCAGCTCCTGGGTAAGGCGCCCCTTGCCGCGGGCGCCGACCAGGCGGCCCGCCAGCTCGCCGTCGCGGAACAGCAGAAGCGTCGGAAGGCTCACCACGTTGAACCGGGCGGTGAGGGCCGGCTCGGCGTCGGCGTCGACAGTGAGGATCCGGAGCCGGTCGCGGTACTCGGCCGCCACCGCCTCCAGCACCGGCGCCAGGGCCTTGCACGGCGGGCACCACTCGGCGCCGAACTCCACGAGGACGGGTACGAGCGAGGCTGCGATTTCTTCGTCGATGATCACGGGGCCGACCGTACGGCCCGTACCACGCTACAGAGTCAAGAGCCGGCGGACAGGAACTTCTGGCCGCTGGCGAGGACGAAGGGGTTCTTCCCGCTGTCGAAGCTGGGATCGCCCAGGCTGCGCTGCACCAGGCCGATCAGGAAGTCGACCGTGGTCAGGCTGAACTCCTTCGAAGGGAGGTCGCCGCCGCCCCAGAACATGGTCGTCCACGCCGCAGGCTTCCCGGCCGTGCGCCAGCCGATGTAGTCCCCGGTGGTCGTCTTGGCCCACGGGAGCATCCCGCCCTCGGCCGGCCACAGGGGCCAGTCCGGGTACGCGCCGGGCGACTTGCGCTTGCTCTCGCGCATGGCCTGGCACTCCTGGCCGACGACGTCGAGGAACGGCGTCGCCATGGGGAAAGGCTCGATGAGGCACAACCAGTCGCCGAAGCACCCCACGCCGTACTCGCGGATCATCATCCGGTAGTCCTCAGGGGGCCAGAAGCCGTTGGCGCTGACGAACCGCTTCCAATCGCCCTGGCCGCCGTTCGGGTAGTCGGGCGGCGGGATCAGTTCGGTCAGCTTGACGAGGGATCCGATCGAGCTCATGAGCCCGAAAGCATGCCAGGGTCACGGCCGGCGAGGCGAGCAGGCGCTCTTGACACCCCAGGGCGGAGGCGGAAGGATCGGCCGCAGCGACGGGCCGGGGCGCCACATCACGCTGGTGAAGCCCGGCGCCCCCGCCGCGCCGCCCTCGCTCTTCACCGAGGAGCGGCTCCTCGGCATGGAGGCAGCCGACGGATCGGTGACGCCGGGCGAAGAGCCCGCCGCCCTCGGCGCGGAAACGTTCGCCATGGGCCAGTAACCGCGCCCGCGGGAGGCGGTTGCAGAACCATGACATCTCCGAGAAGCGGCGGTAACGGCTGGGTCAGACGACCAGCTTCTGCAGGACGTCGATCTCCTCCCGGGTCGACAGGTTGGCCAGCTCGGCGGCCGTGACCCCGGCCGCCCAGCCGGCGTAGCTGCTGACGCTGAAGCTGCGCTGGGTCATCCTCGGGAAGGCGCGGTGGCAGGCGTCGTCCACGGCCGCGGTGTCAGCCACGAGCACCGGGGCCAACGCGCTCCCGTGCTCCCTGGTTGCTTCGGCGACCGTTGCCTGCGCCGCCCCCCTGAGGCGACCGCCGATGCGCGTGGCGAAGGCGATGAGGAAAGACTGCCGGTACGCCCGGGACCCGTTGGCCTTCAGGCCCAGGGTGGCCTGCACGAGCAGCGACGTGAACAGCAGCTCCACCGCATCCAGGTCGGGCTCGAAGCCGAAGACAGTGGCGAACCCGAAGAGTTTTCCCCAGACCGAACGGCAGCGGTTCGCCCCCGCGATCTCACAGAGCAGGAGCGACTTCGGGCCCGCGTAGGGGTCGTCGATCCACACCCGCCGCACCGACGGCGCCCGCTCCGCCTCGGCCCGGCCCAGCATGGCCTGGTCGATGGCGTAGCGGCTCATCAGCTCCTGCGCTTTGGCGGTGAGCGCGTCGGCCTCCTCCGCGAAGGTCGTCGACTCGGCCTTGGCGAGCAGGGCCCGGATGCGCTCCAGATGGCGGGCGTCGGTGCTGGCGGCCCGGGGCCGGGCGGGGGCGGTCGGGAGCGGGGGAAGGCGCATGAGCCACGAGAGGACCTCGATGGCGCTGGCCACGGCTTCGGCCCGGCCTACACCCTCCGCGGCGGCCCACGACCCCAGCTCGGCGCCCACCAGCCGGGCGTGGCGCGCGCTCAGTTGTCTCTGCACCACCCGCCGGACCTCGCCTGGCGCCCACCCCCGCGCACGCGCAGTCTCCTTCGCTCGCACCAGGGCGAAGGCGAGCGCCCGGTCGACGAGCGCCTGCCCACCAGGGACGGGCGGCCCCGCCACCAGCGTCGCCACCCCCTTCCGGAAGCCTTCATGGTCGCCCTCGGCAAACACGATGGCGGCGCACTCGACCAGCGCATCGATCTCGTAGCCGATGCCGTACCGGCGACCGCGGGCCGTCGCGCGGGAGGCCTCCCTGCGCCGCTTCTCCGCCCGGCGCTGGCGGTTCTGTTTGCCCATTGCCGCAGACTCGCGCGCCGGTGCGACACCAACCGCGGATACCCCGCTGACCTGCGTTTATTCGAGGATCATCCCGGCGCCGGCGGTGGCGTTGGTGGCCTCGTCCACCAGGATGAAGCGGCCCGTCACCTTGTTGCGGGCGTACGGGTCGACCACGACCGGCACGGTCGTGCGCAGGGCGATCTGGCCGATCTCGTTGAGGTTGATGCCGTCGGCCGGCAGCCGTTCGAGGTCGTCCAGGTCAAGCCGGTCCAGCACTTCGGTGACGACCGCCCGGGCCGAGCGAGTCGTGTGCTTGAGGGCGTACCTGCTGCCCACGGCCAGGGGCCGTTCGTGCATCCAGCAGATGGTGGCGGTCAGCTCCTGCGTCACGACTGGCGCGACCGCGGCGGGGTCGGCCGACACGACCATGTCCCCACGACCGACGTCGATGTCGTCGGCCAGCGCCAAGCTCACCGACTGGGGCGGGAAGGCCTGGTCGAGCCAGGCGTCGTCGGCCGCGTGCACGGCGGTGACCTCCGTCCGCTGGCCGCCGGGCAGCACGATCACCTCATCGCCGGGCCGCACCACGCCGCCGGCGACCTGGCCCGCGTAGCGCCGCTCGTCGTGGTGGCCGCCGCCCTCGCCCGACGCCAGGATCACGTACTGGACGGGGAACCGCAGGTGCTCGTAATCGTGGGACGACGCGACCTCGAGCGTCTCCAGGTGGTCGAGCAGGGTCCGACCCTCGTACCACGGCATCGACTCCGACCGGTCGACCACGTTGTCGCCCTTCAGCGCGCTCAGGGGGATGGCGGTGAACTCAGGCAGGCCCAGCCGCGACGCCGTCTCGGCGAAGTCGAGGGCGATGGCGTCGAACACCGCCTCGCTCCAGTCGACGAGGTCCATCTTGTTGATGGCGAGCACGACGTGGGGCGTGCCGAGCAACGCCGCGATGGAAGCGTGGCGGCGGCTCTGTTCGATGACCCCTTTGCGGGCGTCGACCAGCACCACGGCGAGGTCGGCGGTCGACGCGCCGGTGACCATGTTGCGGGTGTACTGCACGTGCCCGGGTGTGTCCGCCAGGATGAACGTGCGCCGCGGCGTGGCGAAGTAGCGGTACGCCACGTCGATGGTGATGCCCTGCTCCCGCTC
>JAHFUQ010000070.1 GCA_023265045.1 Acidimicrobiia bacterium | reverse complement strand
GTTGGGAGCGGTGTCGAGGCTGACCTGGACCGTCCCCCGGCTGGCGTCGAGGCTCCCGAGGCCGTTCGAGCGGGGCAGGCCGCCGTTGGCCGTGCCCGCCGGGGCCGAGTAGGCGGCGGCGAAGGCGTCGACCACACCGGCGCCGACGGCCATCGGGTCGGAGGACGCCGCCGCCCGCGCCGTTGACGTGAGGGCGTACTTGACCCGGTTCGGGCTCATGGCCGGGTTCGCCTGGAGCATCAGGGCGACCGAACCCGACACCACGCCGGTGGCCATCGAGGTGCCGCTGCCCTTGCGGTAGTCGTTGTCGATGTAGTTGGGGAACAGCGTGTCGATGGCGCTGCCGGGCGCCCGCAGGGAGACGATGTGAGCGCCCGGGGCCACCACGTCGGGCTTGGCCAGGCCGTCGGCCGCCGTCGGGCCCCGGCTGGAGAAGTTGGGCACCTGGTCGTCGCCAAGGCCGGGCGTCCCCCGGTCGTCGGTGGCGCCGACGGTGATGACCCACGGGTCGTCACCGGGCTTGGCGATGGTGCCGGCCGCGGGGCCGCGGTTGCTGGCGGCGACGACCACGACGATCCCCGACGCCCACGCCTTCTCGACGGCGTAGTTCAGGGGGTCCGTCCGGTAGCTCTGGCGGCCGTCGGTGCCGAGGGAGAGGTTGAGGACCTTGATGCCATAGCGGTCCTTGAAGGAGACCGACCACTGGATGCCGGCGATGACGTTGCTGACGTCGGCCGATCCATCGGCGCCGGCGAGCTTGACCGAGACGAGGTTGGCGCCCGGGGCGACACCCTTGTAGTCCCCGTTGGAGGCGGCGCCGTTGCCGGCGATGATGCCGGCGATGAACGTGCCGTGGCCGTAGGAGTCGGCGCAGCCCTGCTCTCCCGACAGGTTCACGCACGGGCTGGTCGTGTGGGTGATGTCGTCGGTGATGGGGAGCACCCGGCCGGCCAGGTCGCCCACGTCGGCGATGCCGGTGTCGAGGACGGCGACGGTGACGCCGCTCCCCGTGGCGCCCGCGTGCCACACGTTGTCGGCGTTGACGACCTTCGGGTACACCGAGTCGGCGGACGTGGCGCCGCCGCCGCCCTGGACGCTCACGGGGCGGTCGAGCGAGATGGCCCGCACCCCTTCGACGGCGGCCAGGCGGCTGATGGCCTTGGCGGGAACGATCGCGGCGACGCCGTTGATGATCGGCAGGTCGAGGGTGACCCTGCCACCCGCCTGCTTGATGGCGTGCTCGGTCGAGACGAACGCGCCGTCCACCGACTGGACGATGACCTTGACGTCCCCGCTCGCCGGGGTGAGCAGGTCCGGGTCCACGTCTGCGTAGTGGTGGCTCGCGGGAACGGCCGAACGGGCGGCCGGCGACGCCGAACTCGTGAGCGATGTCGTGAGCACGGCCACGACGCCGATCAGTGCGAGTGTCAGGTGACTGCGGTGCGCTTGAAGCGAACGCCTCATGCTTACCCCCCTTTGGAAGCATCGAGAACGAGGAGAAGATCGATCGCTTGGCGGGGCGGCTTGAGGTCCAGTCGGCGCGACATGGTGCATTTGAGTCAGATGACCCACTCTCTGGGCGCGGCGTGATCACGTTGAGCGACGAGGTCGCCACCGGCCGTGAGCTGCGGCTGCTCGGCGGTGGCGGTGGCTGTGGCGGTGGCGGTGGCGCGGAGATCAAACCCGGTTCAGGCAAAATCCACCGGAAAGCGGTGGGTTCTGCCTGAGATGCGCCTGCGGGCGCCGGTCAGTACTGCTGGACGGCGTCGAGGGAGGCGATGGCGAACGGCCGCGGCAGCGCCACGTAGCCGAGGGCCTCGGCCGAGCGCTGGCCGGTGGTCAGCGCCCAGGCCGCGAAGTGCCGGAGGGCGACCGCCACCGGTGGGTCCAGGCCCGTGCGCCGGACGATCAGGTAGCTGAAGGTCGACAGCGGGTAGGCCCCGGGCGACTGCGGGAGGAAGTACAGCTTGGCCACCGTGCCGTTGGGGCGGATGCTGGCCCCCGCCAGCGCCGCCCGGACCGCGTCGGGCGTCGGCCCGACATACCGCTTGGCCTCGTTGCGGAGCAGGGCGACAGGGAGGTCGGCCTGGCGGGCGTGGGCCAGCCCGACGTAGCCGATGGCGCCGGAGATGCGCTTGACGGCGGCGGTCATCCCCTCGGACCCCCGCACGCCCTGGCCGCGAGGGAACCGGACCGAGAAGCCGATGCCGAGCCCCCAGCCCGCCGTCTCCTGAAGGTAGGACGCGAAGACCTGGGTGGTTCCCGACCCGTCGGAGCGCACGATCGTCTGGATGGCGAGGTTCGGCAGCCGGATGTTGGGGTTGTCGGCCCGGATCTCGGGCTCGTCCCACCGCACGATGCGCCCCCCGAAGATCCCGCTCAGGGTCCCCGGCGAGAGGCGCAGCTCGCCTACGTCGGGCAGGTTGTAGACGACGGCGATGGCGCCGGCTGCCCACGGGGCCTGGACGAAGGCCTGCGAACCCCCCAGGATGACCTCGTCGCGCTCGCTCAAGGGCACGTCAGAGGTGAAGAACTGGCCCTCGCCGCTCTTGAACCGCTCGACGGCGACGGCCGAGCCCGCGCCCTCGTAGCCGATGGCGACGTTCGGGGCGACCGCCTTGTACTGGCTTACCCACTGGCGCATCAGCGGCTCGACGAACGTCGACCCGACGCCCGTGAGCTGGGCGGCGTCGGCGACGGCCGGCGGCTCCAGCAGGCCGGTCTTGGGGGTCGTGTCCGGGAGGTCGCGGGCGCATCCGGTGGCCACGATCAAAGCGCACAGCGCGACCGCCGCGAAGAGCCGGGTCCTCCTATTCGTCGATGTCCTCGTCGGGCACGCCCAGGTCCCAGTCGAGCAGCAGCCCCTCGCGCTCGGCGTCGCGCACGACCCGCTCCCGGTTCCGCCGGAACTGGGGGTCGTGGGGCGGCAGCAGGAGCAGGCGAGCCAGCGCCCGCTGGCGGAACTCCTCGACCACCGTCCGCTCCCCGAACGTCGACACCACGTCCCAGTGCGGCGCGACAGGACCCAGGTACACGATCCGCACGTGGCCGCGGGGCGCTTGCTGTTCGAACTCTTCGGCGTTTTCCACCATCGTCCTCGCAGGCTATCGGGAACTACGGGCGATCCATGAACGTCTGTTTCTCCGTATCACCATGCGGGAACCACATCCAGGCGCCGTCCGTTAGAAGGTGGGGGGCCGAGCGAGGAGGTCCGATGGAAAGCCAGTGGATGGCGCAAGGCAACTGCCGGCACGAATCGCCGTCCGTCTTCTTCCCCAGCGACGGGGTCGGCGTCGAGGTGGCCCGGCGCGTCTGCGCGGGCTGCCCCGTCAAGGGCCTCTGCCTCGAATACGCCCTTGCCAACGGCATCGACCACGGCGTGTGGGGCGGGGCGTCGGAGCGCGAACGCCGCCGCATCGCCCGCCGCCGCCGCCTGGAGCGCGCCGCCTCCCTCAGCCGAACCGGCTAGGCCCGAGCCGCCTATCCCAGCGGCTGGATGAGGTTGCGGCAGACCTGGCGGAGGCGCCTGAGCAGCGAAACCGAGCCGCTCGCCAGCGGCAGCGAACGGGCCGCGGCCAGCACCTGGGCGAGCGGGGCGTCGCTGACGGCGGTGTAGACCATGCCCGACTCGGCCCAGACGACGACGTGGCCGCCGGGCCAGGCGTACCGGAGGCCCTTGCCGGCGGCCAGGTCCACCTTCGAACCGGCGGGCAGATGGCTGCGGTCCAGCCGCCCCGCCTGCTCGAAGATCGACAGGTCGTACAGGCCGTCGCTGTACAGCACCTGGGTGACGCCCGAGCGCTTGTAGACGCCGACCCGCTGGTAGCCGCCGTCGAGGGTGGGGACGGTCTTGGCCGCGGAGGCGACCTTGGGCGTCACGTTCACGATCGTCCGGGGTGCGTCGGGCGCCGGCGTCGTGCCGCCGATCTCGATCGCCTCGAACTCGATGGTGCGCGTCGCGGCGGCGCCGTCCTCGAACTGCTCGCGCCGCAGCAGCAGGCCGCTCGCCTGGTCGAGCGCCAGCCGTTCGAGGAGGGCGCCGCCCTGGCGCACTTCGACCACCGAAGCGGGCCGGTTGACGACGACCGTCGGCGGCCCGGCCGCCAGGTCGTACTTCCGGTCCGCCGGGGGCCGGCCCGAACCGATCTCGTCGGACGGCCACAACAGGTCCCAGACCCCGCCGGCATGCTCGACGAGGCGCTGGTGCAGCGACGCCATCGCCGCCCCGCCGCCCCGGACGACGACCGATCCGTTGGCGCCCTGCACGTTGAGCAGGTCGCTGCGCTGCGCGTCGCCGTCCAGCCACCGCACCCGCAGCTTGCCCTCGAAGCTGACCTGCTCGGCGGCGCGCCCGGCGGCCTGCAACGGCCCTTCGTCGGAAGCCAACGCGACCGCGGGCGGGCCGGCCAGCGCGGCGACGGCCAGGCCGACCATGGGGAGGCCGGCGACGGGCAGGCGGAGGCCGAGTTTCCTCACTTGCGGAAGCTGACGGGGACTCCCAACGGCGCCAACCGGCTCAGCGGGTCGCCGCTGAGGGACGCGCCGGTGGCGTGGGCCTCCACCATCCGGTTCACCGACGGCGAAACGGGCGACTGGCGAGGCGCGGCAAGGCTCACCAGCGCCACCGCCGCGGCCGCGCTGGCGGCGAAGCCCATGACCTTGCGCCGCAGCGACGGCGCGCCGAACACCGGCCGGCCCCGCGACGGCTCGTCGCGCAGGATGTGCTCGTAGAAGCCGGCGGGCGGCTCGGCGGGAGGCAGGGCCCGCACCCAGGAACGGACCGTACGTACGTCGTCGTACTCTCGCGAGCAGGCGGGGCACACCACCAGGTGCTGGTGGGCGGCGGCGGCGTCGGCCGCCGGCAACTCGCCGTCCAGCAAGCCCGACAACAAATCACCCAGGTGCGCGCCGGCGCCGGTCATCGCAGCGCCTCCCGCAAAAGGGCGCGGCCGCGGTGGAGGCGGCTGCGGACCGTGCCGATGGGCACGTCGAGGGCGTCGCTGATCTCCTGGTACGTGAGCCCGACGACATCGGACAGCACGATGGCGGCGCGGTAGTCGGCCGGCAGGCCCCGCAGGGCCGCCTGCACGTCCTCGGACAGCGCGGCGGCCTCGAAGTCGTCGTCGGCTCCGCTCGACGGGGGCAGCACGTGCTCGGGCTCGTCGGGCAACCGTTCGAGCGGCCGCCGCCGCCGGCGGCGGACATCGTCCAGAAAAGCGTTCGTGGCGATCCGGCTCAACCACCCTTCCATCGATCCCGGCTGGTAGCGCTCGAGGCCTTTGCGCACCCGAAGCAACACCTCCTGCACGAGATCCTGCGCGTCGTCATCGTTCCCAGTGAGTCGGTACGCCACGTTGTAGAGGAACCGCCCGTACTTCCGAGCGATCTCTCCCCACGAGGGAACTTCCTCTTCGGTCATGGGAACGACGGCTAGCGCCGCCTGGTTCCCGCTCCCTAGGCCGGAGGGGCTTCCTTGCGGGCCTGGGCCTCACGCTCGGCCAGCATGGCGTCGAGCTCGGCCTTGGTCATCGTGACCTTCTCCTCGGCGGCGGGGGCGGGGGCGGGGGCGGGGGAGGCGGCCGGGGCCGGTTCGCTGGCCGCGTCGTTCACGCCCTTCTTGAACTCCTTGGACGCCTCGCCGATGGATCGCGCCAGCTTGGGCAACTTGGTCGAGCCGAACAGCAGCAGGACGACCAGCAGGAGGATGATCAGTTCCGGAGCTCCGATGCTTCCCATGGTGCCAAGAGGCTACAGGCCGCAGCGACGATCTCCACGTCGTCGCGGGGCCCGGCCACGAACGGCGCCGCGCCCGTGTTCACAACCAGCTCGGCCACGCCCAGCCCGTCCCACACCGCCAGCTGCTCCCGCACCTCCTCGACGCCGCCGACCAGCCGGCCCTGGCGCCATTCCTCCAGCGAGACCCGGTCGAGGATCCCCGGCGGCGACACCGCCTGCAGGCGCTCGAAGCGCCGCCGGAGGTCGCGCTCGTCCTCGCCCACGAGGGCGTACAGCCCGAGCGAGCGGGTGACGGTGGTGGGATCGCGCCCGGCCGTGGCGCACGCCCGGTCGAGCGCCGCGAGCCGTTCCCGATAGTCCTCGGGCGTCCACTGCCAGACCGTGTTCCAGCCATCGGCGTGGCGGGCGACGAGATCGAGGAGCTTGGGACCGCCCTTGCCGCCCACCCAGATCGGCGGGCACGGGCGCTGGACGGGCGGCGGGAGAGATGGCGGCAGCTCGTCGGGAGACCACGTCCGGCGCAGCGTCTCGATGGCGTCCGCCAGATCGGCCAGGCGCTGCCCGGGCGGGGGGAACGGAAGGCCGGCGGCCGCGAACTCGGGCTCGTACCACCCCGCGCCGAGGCCCACCGTGAGCCGGCCGTCGGCGATCACGTCCAACGTGGCCAGCGCCTTGGCCAGGAGGGTCGCGGGCCGCAGCGGGCCGTTGAGGACGAGCGTGCCGAGCCGGGGACGGGTCGTGCCGCGGGCCAGCGCGGCCAGGGCGGGCAGCGGGTCGAAGGACGCGCCGGGCTCGGGCGGCCCGCCGTACCGGCTCAGCTCCCAGAACAGGTGGTCGGCGAGCCACAGCGAGCCGAAGCCCAGTTGTTCGGCGCGCTGGGCCCAGTCCAGCACCGTCGCCCACCGCAGCGGCCGCTCCCCCGGGACGGAGAACTCGAACTGCGGCAACGCCAGCCCGATGCGCATCATCGCTGTGCGAGCGTAGGGCTGGTGCTGGAGTGCGTCGTCAACGTGAGCGAGGGCCGCGACCAGGCGGTGATCGACGCGCTGTCCGCCGCCGCGGGCGACTGCCTGCTCGACGTCCACACCGACCCGCACCACCACCGCAGCGTGTTCACGCTCGCCGGCGACGGCCTCGAGGCCTCCGTGCGGGCGCTCGCCGCTGAGGCGGTTCGCCGAATCGACCTGCGCCGCCACGACGGCGTCCACCCCCGGTTGGGCGCCGTCGACGTCGTCCCGTGGGTCCCGCTCGCCCTTGCGGAGCGGGACCGGTTCGCAACCTGGGCCGCCGCCGCCCTCGGCGTTCCGTGTTTCCTGTACGGCCCCGAACGGTCGCTGCCGGAGGTTCGCCGCCGGGCCTTCGCCGGCCTGGCGCCCGACACCGGCCCCGGCCATCCCCATCCCACCGCCGGCGCCATGTGCGTGGGCGCCCGCCCGTTGCTGGTGGCCTACAACGTGTGGCTCGCCCCCGGCACGCCCGTGGAGGAGGCCCGGCGGGTGGCCGCCGAACTCAGGGGGCCGGCCGTGCGGGCCCTGGGCCTCCCGGTGGGGGAGCAGGCGCAGGTGTCGATGAACCTGCTCGACCCGGCGACCGTCACCCCCGCCGACGTGTACGACGCGGTGGCGGCCCGGGCGCCCGTGCAACGGGCCGAGCTGGTGGGCCTGGCGCCGGCTGCCGTGCTCGCGGCCGTGCCGGAAGGCCGCTGGGCCGCGCTCGACCTCGACCCGTCGAAGACGATCGAGGCGCGCCTCGCGGCTACGCGGACGCGGCGTTTCCCGGCCGGCGGGCGAGCGACCGCTGGCGGCGAAGGCGGCGGCGCTCCCGTTCGCTGAGCCCGCCCCAGATGCCGAACTTCTCGCCGTTCACCAGGGCGTACTCCAGGCACTCGTCGCGCACCACGCAGGCCCGGCACACCGCCTTGGCCTCACGAGTCGACGCGCCGCGCTCGGGGAAGAAGAGGTCGGGGTCGACGCCCAGGCAGTTGGCCTGGATCTGCCAACTCCGGTCGCCGATGTCGAACCTGTGTCCCCGTCGCCCGCTGACCGCAGCAGCGGCAATTTCCATCGGTAGGCCTCCCTCTCATGGCGCCGATGTAATTACAAGAATGTGATCATGGCTTGCGGGTGACGCCGCGCGCAACCCGGTCCTTGAAAAACTGGGCGTTATGCGCATTGAGGCCGTCCACGGGGACATCACCGAGGAGACAACCGACGCCATCGTCAACGCCGCCAACGAGGCGCTCGCCGGCGGCGGAGGCGTCGACGGCGCCATCCACGACGCCGCCGGCTGGGAAGACCTGCAGCGGGCGTGCCAGGAGCTGGGCGGGTGCCCCACCGGCGACGCCAAGGCCACGCCCGCCTTCGCCCTTCCTGCCCGCTGGATCATCCACACCGTCGGCCCCCGCTACCGGGACGGCGCGCGCGGCGAGGCGGCCCTCCTCGCCCGTTGCTACCGCCGCTGCCTCGAGGTGGCCGACGAGCTGGGCGCCCGCTCGATCGCCTTCCCCGCCATCTCCACCGGCGTCTACGGCTACCCGCCCGAGGACGCGGCCGAGATCGCGGTCACGACCCTCCGTGCCACCCCCACCCGCGTCAAGCTCGCCCGTCTCGTGGCCTTCGACGACCGCACCCTGGCCCGGTACGAGCGTCTCCTCGAGTTGATCTGAGGCAAATCCCACCGCTTTCCGGTGGGATTTGCCTCAAACGCAAACTAGGCCGGACGGCTGCGCCGTAGGCGCTTGCCCTCGAGGAAGTCGACGAGCAGGTACGAGCCGAGGGTGTCCGGCGTGGTCGAGAACACCCGGCCCTTGTTGATGCTGGCCAGCCGTTCCATGAACGCTTGCAGGCCGTCGGTGGCGTCCAGCAGGAAGGTGTTGATGCGGATCCCGGCCGCGGTGCAGCGCAGCACCTCGGCGAGGGTGCGGTCGAGGGTCTCCTGGACGGGCGGGTAGTCGAAGAACGGCTCGCGTCCAGGCACGAGGTGGGCGGTCGGCTCGCCGTCGGTCACCATCAGCACCTGCCGGGTTCCCGGCTGGTGGGCCAGCATCTGGCGGGCCAGGAGCAACGCGTGCTCCATGTTCGTGCCGTAGTCGTAGTCCCACGACACCTCCGGCAGCTGCTCGGGGCGCAACGGCCGGGCCAGCTTGCTGAACCCGACCAGGCCCAGGTAGTCCTGGGGGAACTGGGACGTGATGAGCGCGTGGAGGGCCAGGGCGACCTTCTTGGCGGCCAGGAAGTTGTCCCGCATCGGCATCGACAGCGACAGGTCGAGCATCAACACCGTGCTCGTGCGGGTGAGCGTCTCGGTGCGGGCCACCTCGAAGTCGTCCGGCTGGAGCCGCACCGGCACGCCCGCGCCGCGGCGCGCCAGGGCGTTGCGGATCGTGCGCTCGATGTCGAGGTTGAACGAGTCCCCGAACTCGTACGGCTTGGACTCGTAGGTCCGCTCGTGGCCTACGCCGGTGCGGTCGGGCACAGGATGGCCGCCGAGGCGGTCCCGGTCCAGCTTCCCGAACAGGTCTGCCAGCGCCCGCTGCCCGATACGGCGCAACCCCGCCGGGGTCAGCTCGAAGCGGCCTTCCTTCTGGGCGATGAGCCCCGCCTCCTCCAGCACCTTGGCCAGCCGCGCCAGCCGTTCCAGGTCGCGGGCCGCGTCGTCCCCGAGCAGCTGGCGCGCCGCGTCCAGGTCCGCCTCCGCCAGCTGGGCCGGCGTGGTGGCCGAACGCAGGAGGTGCTCGAGCTGGTCCATCTGGCCGAGGCGGTCCATGAGCTGGGCCCCCTCCACCATCCCCAGCGGGTCCGTGCCGTCCACCGGGTAGCCCTGGCCCCAGTTCATCCCCGGGAACGCCTGCTGCAGGTTCTGGCCCAGCTGGTCGAGCTGCCAGCGCAGGTCCATGTCCTCCAAGAGCTGGTTGGACAGCGATTCGAGCTGGGCCCGCTGCGCCGGCGTCATGGAGTTGAGGAGCGCCTGCATGGCGGCCATCTGCCGGGCCATCTGTTCGAGCAGCTCGTCGAGGGTCTGCGGGTTCCCCGGGAAGAAGTCGCCGTAGCGGGACATGAAGCCGTCGAAATCGGGCTCCCCACCGCGCGACCGCTGTTCGAGCATCTGGTTCAGCTCCGCCAGCATGTCCTTGAAGCGCGCCATGTCCTGCGGCGACAGGTTCTGCAAGGTGTCGGCCATCTGGTTGAACTGACTGGCGAGGAGCTGCTGGCGCAACTGGTCCAGCAGGCGCTCGAAGCGCTCCTGGGCCACGGCCGAGGTGAAGTCGTACTCCCGCAGGCTCGCCACCTGGCCGGCCAGGTCGGGGGGCAGCAGGTCGAGCTGCAGCCGCCGATCGGAGGCGGTCGACTCGGCCGCCTCCCGCCAGCGGGGGTCTCCTGACGCCCGGCCCCGCTGCTCGGCCTGGTCGACCGCGGCCCGTTCCTGGCCGACGATCTCCCGCAGCTCGCGGGCGATGTCGTCGTACACCCCGCCCAGGTCGTAGCGGTCCAGCTCGGCCTGGCGCCGGCGACGGAGCCGGTCGATGAGCTCGCGGAGGCCCTTGACGTCGCCGAAGCCGCCCTGGAGCATGCGGCGCAGGGCCGCGTTGAGGTCGCCGTGGTAGAGGACGTCGTCGGCCATCTCGTCGAGGACGTCGTCGCTGCCCATCTCCGCGTGGGCCTGGGTCCCGTCCCAGCGCGAGTAGCGGAAGGCGCGCGGCATTTACACCCGGGATCGGTAGGTCGCCCGGCCGCCGACCGCGTCCTTGTTCAGGCGACGGGTCAGGTGGAGGCCCTCCAGCACCAGCTCGACGGCGCTGGCCACGGCCGCCGGCGTTTCGCTCCCCGCCAGCGAGGCCACCGTCGCTCGCAACGCGGGGAGGTCGTGTACGACGCGCAGGTAGTCGGCCGACGGCGCATCGTCGCCCACGTGCACCACGCTGCCCGCCTCGAACGCCCCCAGCAGCTCCTTGTAGTCGAGCCCTTGGCACCGGCGGCGGAACACGTCCACCACCGCGGTGCGCGTCACCCGCTCCATGACCGCGCCGCCGTCGGTGTCGTCGAGCGTCTCGATCTCGACCTTGCCGATGGTCGACGACGCCAGCGCGCCCAGGTCGGACACCCGGGGGGCGGCGTCGGCCTCGCCCAGGCGCAGGGCCCGCCGCACCGCGTTGGCGACCATGGTCTCGTAGTTCGCCACCGACAGCCGCACGGACACACCGGAGCGCTGGTTGACGTTGGGGTGCCGGCGGGCCTCGTGGGTGATCGACGCCACGATCTCGGCCATGTGGTCGGGGACCTCGACCCGGACACCCGGGACGGCCGGCGACTGCCATTCCTGGCGGACGATCGCCAGCTCGGTCTCGATGTCGAGCGGGTAGTGGGTGCGGACCTGGGCGCCGAAGCGGTCCTTCAGCGGGGTGATGATGCGGCCGCGGTTGGTGTAGTCCTCCGGGTTGGCCGACGCCACGAGGAACACGTCCAGCGGCAGCCGCACCTTGTAGCCCCGCACCTGCACGTCGCGCTCCTCGAGCACGTTCAGCAGGCCGACCTGGATGCGTTCGGCCAGGTCGGGCAGCTCGTTGATGGCGAAGATGCCCCGGTTGGTGCGGGGCACGAGCCCGTAGTGCAGCGTCAGCTCGTCGGACAGGTACCGGCCCTCGGCCACCCGGATCGGGTCGACCTCACCGATCAGGTCGGCGATCGAGGTGTCCGGGGTGGCCAGCTTCTCGCCGAACCGGGAGGCCCGGCCGACCCACGTGATGGGGGTGTTGTCGCCCTCGGCGCCGACCAGGTCGCGGGCGTGGCGGGAGACGGGGGCGAAGGGGTCGTCGTTGATCTCCGACCCGGCGACCACGGGCGCCCACTCGTCGAGCAGCTCCACGAGGGAGCGGATGATGCGGGTCTTGGCCTGGCCCCGCTCTCCCAGCAGGATGACGTCGTGGCCGGCGAGCAGGGCGTTTTCGAGCTGGGGCAGCACCGTGTCCTCAAAGCCGAGGATCCCCGGGAGAAGCGGCCGACCGGCGGCGATGCGGGCGGCGGCGTTGGTGCGGATCTCGTCCTTGACCGGGCGGGACCGCCATCCCGACTCCCGGAGCTGGCCGAGGGTCTGGGGCCTCGGTGTCGACATGCCGACCCAACGTACTCTTGCCCCCGTGCCTCGGAGCCTTGCGCCGGTCGTCGCCTTCTTCGCCGCCCTCGTCCTCGCCTGCGACGTGGCAGTCGTGACGATCCACCTGCTCGACGACAACACCACCCTCATCGCCGGCAAGCGCCACACGACGATCACCGAGACCACCGAGGTCCAGGTCGTGCCCGCCGCCGGCCAGGCGTTCGTGACCGGCGCCCTCGACACCCTGGCCGCCGACAACGCCCAGATCGAGGCGCTGCCGACCCCGCTGACCATCCGGGGCGAGCGAGGGGTCGCGCGCGTCACGATCGAAAAGGCGCTGATGGGCGGCAAGCGGGTGACGATCAACTGGGACGGCGGCACGCCCATGCCCATCTCGGGCGCGGGCGGTTTGGACTTCGGGACGACCCACGTCGAGGTCAGCGGCGACGGGATCGTGTACTCGCTCGACGGCGCGGCCCGGACCTTCGTCGCGGGGACGTATTCGATCGGCGCCTCGGTGGCGGTCGGCACGTCCGGCGTGGCCACGCCGCGCGACGGCGTCTCCTTCACCGCCGACGGGCAAACGGTGCTGGTCTCGAAGGGCAACCCCACCGTCAAGGTCGACCTCAAGAAGATCGACCTGCTCGGCCCGGGCAAGCTCAAGGCCCGCGGCAAGCTCAAGGTCCAGTTCCCCGACCGGTCGGTGAACGCCACGTCGATCACCTTCGGCGAGGGCCCCTACCGCGTCACTGTCGATCCGGCGGCCAGCGGGCTGAAGGTCGACGCCATCCTCCAGGGCCCGGTCGACGCCAGTTGAGCCAACTACGCTGGGGCCGGCGGTTCGGGCGGTGACGGGCGGAGGAGGCGCATGACCATCGGGCCTGTGGTCGAGGTGATCGTCGGGCTCATTTTCATGTTCTTCGTCTTCAGCGTGCTGAGCTCGGGGATCAACGAGTACATCTCACGCGCCCTCAACAAGCGCGTCGACTTCCTCGTCGCCGGCATCGCCCAGCTCCTCGACAACGGCGCCCCGCAGGACCAGCAGGCGGACAACCCCTACATCGGCAAGTTCTGGTCGCACCCGCTCGTCACTCAGCTCGGCCAGTCCCTCCAGGGCGTCGAGCCGGGGTGGCGCCAGAAGCTGTGGGCCAAGGTGTGCGACAGGGTCGAGAACCGCCTCAGCTCCCGCACCGGCAAGGCGGCGCAGATCCGCCGGCACCAGGCCGAAGCGGCTGTGCCCGGCGACGAGCCCCGGCGCCTGCCTTCCTACATCCCGACCGCCACCTTCGTCGCCGTGCTGGACGACATCACGCTCGCCCTGCCCCCGGCGGACGGAACGCCCCTCAAGGTCTCCCTCGACTCGCTGAACGACGGCGACGCCGCCCAGCAGGCGAAGAACCGGGCCCGCTGGTTCGAGGACCAGATGGACCGGGTGACGGGCTGGTACAAGCGCGACTCGAAGACGATCCTGTTCGTCATCGGGGCGATCATCGTGCTGGCCATGAACGTCGACACCATCGCCGTGGCCAGCACGCTGTGGAAGGACCCGACGACCCGCGCCGCCGTCAACGACGCCGTCCAAGCCCAGGTCGACGCCGCTCGCCAGCCCACGACCACCGCCGTCGGCGGCGGCGCCGCCGCTCCTGCGCCCCTCCAGGTCGTGTGCGGCAAGGCGGCCCAGGTCGCGCCCGGCGCCACGACGAGCACCACGTCGGCCCAAGACGCCCTGCGCGCGACGCTCGACTGCGGGACCAAGCTCCCCGTCGGGTGGCGGTTCTCGAAGGTCTGTTACACGGACTTCAGCTCCCCCCCCCGACACGTGCCACGGGCTGTTCGCCCGTCCCGCCGACGTCTTCTGGAGCATCGTGCGCAAGCCCAGTGGCGCCCTGCTCAAGCTGCTGGGGCTGCTGATCACCGCCGCCGCGCTCTCGTTCGGGGCGCCGTTCTGGTTCGACTTCCTCAACCGGTTCGCCAACCTGCGCAGCACGGGCGCCAAGCCGCCCACCGCCACGACCAAGTAGGGCCTGGTCCGTGCCAGGATCGAGGCGTGCCAAATGGGAAGGTGGAGGTCCACCGCCACACTTTCGACGCGGTCATCGTCGGCGCCGGCGGGGCTGGGTTGCGCGCCGCCATCGAGTGCGCGGGCAAGTGCCGCGCGGCGGTGATCACCAAGCTGTTCCCCACCCGTTCCCACACCGGCGCGGCCCAGGGCGGCATGTGCGCGGCTCTGGCCAACGTGGAGGAGGACTCCTGGGAGTGGCACGCCTTCGACACCGTCAAGGGCGGCGACTACCTGGTCGACCAGCCCGCGGCCGAGATCATGTGCCGCGAGGCGATCGACGCGGTCATCGAGCTGGAGCGCTTCGGCCTGCCCTTCAACCGCACGCCCGAGGGCCGCATCGACCAGCGCCGCTTCGGCGGCCACACCCGCAATCACGGCGAGGCGCCGGTGAAGCGGGCCTGCTACGCCGCCGACCGCACCGGCCACATGATCCTGCAGACGCTCTACCAGCAGTGCCTGGCCAGGGGCGTCGAGTTCTTCGACGAGTTCCAGGTGCTGGACATCGCCTTCGGCGACGGCGGCGAAGTGGCCGGCGTCGTCGCCTACGAGCTCGCCACCGGCGACATCCACGTCTTCGAGTGCAAGGCGGCGCTGTTCGCCACGGGCGGGTTCGGCCGCATGTTCAAGGTGTCGTCGAACGCCCACACGCTCACCGGCGACGGCCCGGGGGTGCTGTTCCGGCGGGGCCTGCCCCTCGAGGACATGGAGTTCTTCCAGATCCACCCCACCGGCATCTACAAGCTCGGCATCCTGCTGTCGGAGGCAGCCCGGGGCGAGGGCGGCATCCTGCGCAACGCAGCGGGCGAGCGGTTCATGGAGCGCTACGCACCGACGGTGAAGGACCTGGCGCCGCGCGACATGGTGAGCCGGGCCATCCTCACCGAGATCCGCGAGGGCCGCGGCGTCGGCGGGCAGAAGGACTACGTCCACCTCGACCTCACCCACCTGCCCCCGGAGCAGATCGACGAGAAGCTGCCCGACATCACCGACTTCGTCCGCACCTACATGGGCCTCGAACCGAAGACGCAGCCCATCCCCATCCAGCCCACCGCCCACTACGCCATGGGGGGCATCCCCACCAACGTGGAAGGCGAAGTGCTGCGCGACGCGGCCGGCACGGTCGTCCCCGGCCTCTACGCCGCCGGCGAGTGCGCCTGCGTGTCGGTGCACGGCGCCAACCGGCTGGGCACCAACTCCCTCCTCGACATCGTGGTGTTCGGCCGCCGGGGCGGGGCCAACATGGCGCGCTTTGTGGCGGGCGCGCCCCAGCCGAAGCTGGCTGACGGCGTCGAGGGCGACACGATCGGCGCCATCGAAGGGCTCATGTCCGACTCCCACAAGGAGAGCAGCGCCGACATCCGGTCGGAGCTGCAGGCCACCATGACCAACGACGCCTCGGTCTTCCGCACCGCGGAGAGTCTGGGCCGCGTGCACCGCGTCATCGGCGGCCTCAAGGAGCGCTACGCCGAGGTCGCCGTCCACGACAAGGGCCGCCGGTTCAACTACGACCTCACCGAGGCGCTCGAGCTGGGTTTCCTGCTCGACCTGGCCGAGGCGCTGGTG
This sequence comes from Acidimicrobiia bacterium, assembly GCA_023265045.1. GTDB lineage: Bacteria > Actinomycetota > Acidimicrobiia > Acidimicrobiales > AC-14 > JAHFUQ01. The sequence goes on along the minus strand of JAHFUQ010000070.1, from coordinate 4,667 downwards.
GTGGCCGCCCTGGCCCGCACCGAGAGCCGCGGCGCCCACTTCCGCGACGACTACCCCAAGCGCGACGACGTCAACTGGATGAAACACAGCCTCGTCCACGCCGACGGCCGGATCGACTACAAGCCCGTCGCCGGCGGGAAGTACGAGCCCATGGAGAGGAAGTACTGACCGGTGCCCGTCGACGTCACCCTGCGCATCCAGCGGTTCGATCCCGAGACCGACCGGCGGCCGCACTGGGAGACCTACCGCGTGCAGGTCGAGGAGACCGACCGGGTGCTCGACGCCCTGCACGAGGTCCGGTGGCGCCACGACGGCACACTGGCGTTCCGGCGGTCGTGCGCCCACGGCGTGTGCGGGTCCGACGCCATGGTTATCAACGGCCGCAACCGGCTGGCGTGCGTCTTGCTGGTGAAGGACGTGGGCCACGACATCACGGTCGAGCCGTTGCGGGGCCTGCCCGTGCAGAAGGACCTGGTCGTCGACATGCGCCAGTTCTTTGACCAATACCGGTCGGTTCAACCATGGCTGAAAGCAGCCCCGCCCGAGGGCGATCGGGAGCGCTTGCAGAGCCCGGACGAGCGGGCCCGCTTCGACGATACGACCAAATGCATCCTGTGCGCCGCCTGCACGACGTCGTGCCCGGTGTTCTGGGCCAACGACCGGTTCGTGGGGCCGGCCGCCCTGGTCAACGCCCACCGCTTCGTCTTCGATTCGCGCGACGAGGCTGCCCCGCAACGGTTGCGGGACCTGGAGGGCGGCCCCGGGGTGTTCCGGTGCAGGACGGCGTTCAACTGCACCGACGCGTGCCCACGGGGCATCAAAGTCACCCAGGCCATCGAGGAATTGAAGCGGGCCGACATCCGCGCGAACCCTTGAAAGAGGGAATCGGCCCACGTACGGTGAACCTGATTCACCGGGGAGGGGGGCTGGGGACCGGCTAAGTCAGCACGGAGCTCGCAGGCCCACAACGACACGTGCTGACAACCGTCGACAAGAGCGACGCCGAGCCACTCGCGTCGCCGCCAGGGCCGCCACCAGCGCCACTGCCGAGCCGGCCGCCGGCAGGAGCGTCCGGGAACCGCATCCGCATCGAGCTGTGGGCGCTCACCGCCATCCTGGCCGTGATCACGTTCAGCGCCGCGGTGCTCCACGAGCCGCTGCCGTTCTCGCTGTTCAGCCCCGACCACGACGCAGTCATCGCGCCGCTCCCCCGCTCGCTCCCGTACGGCAAGGGCATGTGGATGTGGGAGCCCGAGCGCTCTGACTGGGGCGACGTCAAGGCCATGATCGCCCGCGCCAAGGACGTGGGGCTCACCCACATCTACGTCCGCACCGGCTCGTCGTGGGACGGGTTTTACGCCGCGCCGTTCCTGAACGAGATCCTGCCCGCGGCCCACGCCGCCGGCATCCGGATCTACGGATGGGACTTCCCCCGGCTGATCGATCCGGCCGCCGACGTGGAGCGGGCGCTGGCCGCAATCAACTACGTCACCCCCACCAAGCAGCGCATCGACGGGTTCGCGGCCGACATCGAGACGCGCTCCGAAGGCACCCACCTGAGCGTCGAGTCGGCGGTGGCCTACGGCGACGGCCTGCGGGCCGGCGTCGGCGCCGCCTACCCGCTCATCGCCTGCATCCCGCGGCCGTCGGACTACAACAAGAAGTTCTACCCGTTCTGGGACGTCGTGGCCCGCTTCGACGCCATCGCCCCGATGGTCTACTGGCTCAACCGCGAGCCCGACTCGGACACCGCGGGGGCGCTCCAGGACCTGGCGCCGCTGGGCAAGCCGGTCTTCCCGGTGGGCCAGGCGTACGACGGCGGTCCCGAGGGCGGGCGGCCCGGCCTGCCCACCGACGACGAGCTGCGCCGGTTCATCTGGGCGTCGTCGTTCTACGGCGGCCAGGGAGTGTCGTTCTGGTCGTGGCAGGCCGCCGACCAGCGGGAGTGGGACACCATCCGGGACGCCGAGTGGTTCAAGAAGGTCCCTGATAGCGCTCGGCCCACACCAGTTGGTCGTACATGACGGCGCGCGCCAGGCGGCCCGCGGTCCCCACCCGCAGCGGGGCGTGCCAGCGGGCGTCGACGAGCAGCCCCCGGTGGTCGACCGGGAGGTCGTCGGCCACGTAGCGGCCGCCGACCCACGACCAGGCGCCTGCCGACCAGTCCCTCGGGCCGGCCTCGTGCCGCCAAAGCCCGTGGCCCTCGATCGAGAACCGCTGTCGGCCCACCAGCACATCCCCGTGCACGATCGTGCCGGGCGCGCCGTCGCCCTCCCACTCGAGGTCGAACCCGAGGGCGGTCACGTCGCCCCGCTCGTCGCCGTACGCGTCGGCGGGGTCGTCCAGGGCCACGCCGAAGGCCTCCAGGCCCAGGCTCCAGTGCTCGCCCGGCGTCTCGCACACAGGCTCGGCCCACAGCCCTGACGCCCGGATCTCCAGGCTCCCGGGCTTGGGCGGGTCGACGTCCTCATCCCGCACCAGCACGAACGGCACGTCGTCACCCACCACCGCCGCCCACCACCAGGCCCGCCGGCCCTCGATCCCGAGGCGGGCGTACCCCGCCAAGCCGGCGGCGGGCGAGACAAAATCGAAGTACCAGGATTCGTCGGTCATGATGTTGGCGGTGGGGAAGTCTGCCTCGCACTACGAGCTGTTGGGCGTTGCGCCCCATGCGAGCCACGACGAGATCCGGCGCGCCTACCGGGCCCTGGCCCAGGTCCACCACCCCGACACGAACCCCGACGCTGCGGCGGCGTCGATGGTCGAGATCAACGCCGCGTGGGAGGTGCTGGGCGACCCCGCCCGCCGCCGCGAGTACGACTGGGCCATCGGCACGACGCCCGCCCCCGTCTTCACCCGCCGCGCCGCCGAGGACGGCGAAGACGAGGACGGCGACCCACTCGCCCACCTGCGCGACGACCCCGACGCGCCACCCGCGCGCCGCCGGCCCGCCGACCTCCTGCTCTTCGTGCCCGTCATGCTGCTGCTGGGCACGCTGGCGACATTCGCCTACGCAGTGATGTCCGAGGCGTCAGGCCTGCGCACGATGGCCATCCTCATGGCCCCCGTGACCGCCGCCTCCTTCATCGCCGCCCCCTTGTTCATGATGCTGCGAGCCCGAAGCCGAGATTCCTAAGGCGGCTCGTTCCGCCGGCGGTTGTGGCGCGGGCAGGCGGGGCGACCGTTGTCATCGGTGGTCAGGCCCCCGGATGCGTAAGGCTGGATGTGGTCGATCTCGCATTGCTCGGCGGGGACGTCGCACAGCTCGACGTAGCACTTCCGGTCGCGCACCTCGACGGCCCGGCGGGTGGCGCCGGTGAACAGGCGGCGGCGAACACCCACGTTCTTCACCCGGTCGGGCCCGTCGAACACCACCCGCTCCACGTACGCCTCGGTCAGCCAGGGGAGCAGTGCCCCGGGGGGGACAACGGTTCCGCCCGCGGTCTCGCACACCCGGCCGGCGAACGTCTCGTAGCCGACCAGGATCGTCAGCAGCGGCGCCGGCGGCCGCCGGCGGGCGCCGAGGCGGCGCGCATGGCCATCTCGACGAGCGCATCGGCCCGGCGCTGGGCCGAGGTGCGGGCGAGGTCGCCGGCCCGGACCGCCTCCCCCTTGGCCCGCTTGGCCTCCGCCCAGTCGGCCTCGAAGAGCTCCCTCTCGATGGCGCCGAGCACGTTGGCCACCGCCTCGCCGCTGAGCGGGTCGAGCGCCCAGTCCCCGAACCACATGCCGTCGAGGCTCTGCGAGTGATGCAACCGCCGAGCATCGCGCTGCGCCTCGGCGTCCGCATCGGCGCCGTCGGGATCGGCGTGCTGGGTCCAGTACGCCAGCACCCTGACGAAGTCACGGTGGTCGAGCGTGCGGGCGTGCTCCACCAGCAGCCGCTCATCGGGGTCGAAGCGCTCCGCCCCAACGCGGTGGCGGGTCCGGGCCAGCAGCTCCACATCGGCCTCGCCCACGTCGCCCGCCATCCACGCCGCCTCCGTCGCCGGCATGGATCGCAGCGCTCGGCCCAACCGCACCCGCCGCCGCGCCGCCCCTAGCGGCTGCCCGCACCGGCCCGCGATCCAGCCCGCCGCCGACCGGGCCCCGTCGGCCTCCCACACCCGGCTGGCGTCGAACGCAGCCGCCGCCCTCGTCGTCACCGCGGTAAGCCGCTCCAGCTCCCGATGCAACGCCTGGACGGTCTCGCCATCGGCCAGCGCGACGGGGTCCGTCGCGCCCAATTTGTCGACCGCCCTCGCCACTTCTTCGAGCATTGTTCCCCCACGATTTGGGGCCATACCGAGGGGGAAGCGGTACCTCTACTTTAGGTCGAATACACGTTCGTTGTCAAGTCGGAACCGGACTTCCCGTTTGAGTGGGGAGAGACGCGCTGAAACGTGCGCGGACCAGCAAGCCGTGGGGGTGCCAGCTCCTTCCCGCGCCCTCATTTGCCCCGCTCAGGCCAAGTGTCGCCATGATCGAGATCGCGGGCGCGCCTCAGAGGCGGAGGTCCCATGGACCGGCGGGAGCGGTGCCGAGCCGAACACGATCGAAGGCCAGCGACGCGCCGAGCACGCGCTTCATTGGTGGAGCCGATCAGCGCGTTGATAGGAAAGCCGTCCCAGTCGACGTCGACGTTGGTGGCGCCGTCGCTTCAATGGAGCCCATCACCGCCTTGATGG
>JAHFUQ010000205.1:1964-4989 GCA_023265045.1 Acidimicrobiia bacterium | reverse complement strand
GCCGCGACCGCGGCGCGGGGATCCGGGTCGTGCGGGGCGACACCACCGGCTTCGCCCACACGTCGGACCTGACCGAGGCCGGGCTCCGGGCCGCCGCCGCCGCGGCCGGCGCGGCGGCGCCGGGCGGCGGCGGCGGCGTCAAGGAGGTGGCGATCAACCAGCGCCGCACGCCGGCCGCGCTCGACGTCGAGGTCCTCCCCCAGGACGTGCCCAAGGCCCGCAAGGTCGAACTGCTCAAGCGCGGTGAGGACGCGGCCCGCTCCCTCGACGGGGCCATCAAGCAGGTCGCGGTCAACTACGGCGAGGGACGGCGCCAGTTCGTGGTCGCCAACTCGGACGGCCTGATGGCCAGCCACGACCAGGTCCGCACCCGCTACGGCGTGTCGGTCATGGCGACCGCGGGCGACGTGCGCCAGACCGGGTACGAGACCGCGGGGGGCACCGTCGGCTTCGAGATCTACGACCAGGTCCAGGTGGAGGACGTGGCCCGGGTGGCGGCCCGGCGGGCGGTCGACCTGCTCAAGGCCCGGCCCGCGCCGAGCGGCCAGCTGCCGGTCGTGCTGCGCAAGGGCGCGGGCGGCGTGCTGTTCCACGAGGCGTGCGGCCACGGGCTGGAGTCCGATCTGGTGGGGCGCGACGCGTCGGTCTTCCGGGGCCAGGTGGGCGAGAAGGTGGCCAGCCCGCTGGTGAACCTGGTGGACGACGGCACCTACGCCCGCGAGTGGGGCACCTACGAGGTCGACGACGAGGGGCACGCCGCCCAGCGCAACGTCCTGATTCGGGACGGCGAGCTGACGGACTACATGTGGGACTTCCTGCGGGCCCGCAAGGACGGACGCGAGTCCTCTGGCAACGGGCGCCGCCAGAGCTACCAGCACCTGCCGATGGTGCGCATGACCAACACCTACGTCCTGGCCGGGGTGGAGGACCCCGACGAGATCATCCGCCAGACGCCGTACGGCATCTACTGCGTGCAGCTTGGCGGCGGCCAGGTCGACACCGCCACCGGCGACTTCGTCTTCGGCATGACCGAGGCGTACCTGATCGAGAACGGCGTCGTCACTGCGCCGCTGCGGTCCGCCAACCTCATCGGCAACGGCCCCGACGTGCTGCGCGCCATCGACGCCCTGGGCGACGACTTCGACACCTGGGCAGGCACGTGCGGCAAGGACGGCCAGGGCGTGCCCGTGTCGTCGGGCCAGCCCACGCTGCGCGTCGCGGCCATGACCGTCGGCGGCACCGGTGCCTAACCCCCTGGGCGACGTTTCCGCGCAATTGGGGGTCATAGACCCCGAGCGCGCGGAGAGCTCGGAGCTGGGCGAGCTCGCCGATCGCATCGCGGGGTGGGCCCGTGAGGGCGAGGAGCTGGAGGCGTACGTGTCACGGGGCAGCCACACGGCGGTGAAGGTGTTCGGGGGCGACGTGGAGTCCTTCTCGTCGGCGCAGTCCGAGGGCGTGGGCATCCGGGTGATCGCCGGCCACCGCCAGGGTTTCGCCTACGCCGCCTCCCTCGACCCGGCGATCATCGAGGAGACGCTGGCTGAGGCGCGCGACAACGCCCAGTTCGGCGAGGTCGACGAGTTCCTCGGGCTGGCCGAGCCCGACGGGGTGGAGGCCGTGGACCTCGACCTCTACCGGCCCGAGCTGGCCGACTTCCCGGCCGCGCGCAAGATCGAGATGACCCTCGAGCTGGAGCGGGCCACCAAGGCCGCCGACCCGCGCATCAAGGGGGTGGAGTCGGCCGACTACGGCGACTCGATCTCCGAGAGCGCGGTGGCGACCAGCAACGGCATCCGGACTACGGCGCGGCGCACCGTGTGCTCGGTCTGGGCCGGGGCCATGGCCGACGACGGCAGCGGCGCCGGCGTCCAGACGGGCGGCGGTTACTCGGTGGCACGTACGCCCGAAGACCTCGACGTGGAGAGGGCGGCGAACGACGCGGCCTGGCGCGCCACGCGCCTGCTCGGCGCCACCAAGCCCCAGTCCCAGCGCCTCACGGTGCTGCTCGAACCCAAGGTCACGGCGACGCTGCTCGGGATCGTCTCGGGGATCCTGTCGGGCATGGCCGCCATCAAAGGCCGGTCGTTCCTCGCCGGCCGGCTGGGCGAGACCGTCGCCGTCCCCTTCTTCACCCTCATCGACGACCCCACCGAGCCGCTGGCCTACGGCGCCACCCGGTTCGACTCCGAGGGGCTGGCCAGCCGCCGCAACGTGCTCATCGAGGGCGGGGTCCTCAAGCAGTTCCTGCACAATGCCTACACGGGCCGCCGCTCCGGCCTGCGCTCAACTGCCAACGCGGTGCGGGGCGGGTTCAAGAGCGGCCCGGGCGTGGGCAGCCGGGCCGTCAGCCTGGTCCCCGGCGACCGTGACCAGGAGCAGGTCATGGCCGACATCGGCGCCGGGTTGCTCGTCCAGTCGGTCACCGGGCTGCACTCGGGCGTCAACTCCACCACCGGCGACTTCTCGGTCGGGATCCAGGGCCTGATGGTCCGCGACGGCGCGCTGGCCGAGCCGGTGCGGGAGGCGACCATCGCCTCCACCCTCCAGCGCATGCTGTGCGACATCGTCGCCATCGGCTCGGACCGCGAGTGGCTCCCCGGCGGCGCTGCCGGCGTCACTGTGGCGATCGGCGACATAACCCTGTCGGGGTCGTAAGCCGCGCGGTCGGCATCGCAGTCAACCAGCGCGTGGGGCCTCCCCCGGAAGCGGTCGGCGGGACGCCCTCCACGCCCGCACGAGATGGTCGGGGCGCCCCATCACCTCGGGCCGCACCTGGAGGTTCAGGACCCGCAGGAAGAGCCGGTGCACCTCGGCGTCGCGCAGGGTCGCCCGGGTGTAGAGGTCATTGAGGCGGTGCGTCAGCCACAAGCCCTTGGGCCGGTCGCCGGTGACGTGGCTCAGCCGGAAGTCGGCCGTGGTGGAGAGCTTCCAGACGGAGTCGACCACCGAACGCAGCCGCCGGAAGTAGCTCGCGGCCGGCTCGGCCGGGGACGCGCCGGAGGCGAGGTAGGCGCCGATCTCGGCG
>JAHFUQ010000205.1:0-1954 GCA_023265045.1 Acidimicrobiia bacterium | reverse complement strand
GGCGTGGAGGGCGGCCGACGTCATCCCCTGGCCATAGATGGGGTTAAAGGATGCGACGGCGTCCCCCGCCGCGAGGAAGCCGCCGGGGAGCCGGTCACAGCGGTGGTAGTCCCGGCGCACGCTCGCCGGGTAGCGGAAGGTCACGACGTCGGTCAAGGCGTCGTCTCGATCGGCGAACTGCCGCAGCGCCACTGCGGGGTCCGCCGCCAGCCGGGACGAGTAGTCGTCGGGGTCGATGGTGGGCCGGTCGTCGTGGTAGCCGCCGACCGTGACGATCCACCGGCCGCCCTCGACGGGGAAGGCCACTGACCCTCGGAACCGGTCGGGCGCCTCGGTGACGGAAAGGATGGCTCGGGCGTCGCCGAGGCGGTCCTCGGGCTGGCGGGGGTACAGCCGCGTGGCGTACGCCAGGTCGACGTTCACGGACCGGCGGGGCGGCGCCTCGTAGCCCAGCGCGCCCAGCCAGGCGTCGGCGCGACTGGTGCGCCCGGAGCAGTCGACGACCAGGTCGCCGCGTAGCCGCTCGCCTTCGGTCGCCTCGGCCGCCCCCTCGAGGACGGCGCCGTCGACCGTGCCGTCGGTGGCGGTGAGCTGGCCCACCCGGCCACGGACCATCGTGACGCCGGGGAGGACGGCCAGCCGGCGCCGCAGGTGGGCCTCGAGGAAGGGCCGGGTGCAGGCGATGCCCGTGCCGATCCCGGCAGGAGGCTTGCGGGCGCCCGTGACGTACCAGTGGAGGTCGATGCCGGGGTCGGCGACCTCGCCGCCGTCGGCGGCCAGTTCCGCAGTGAGGCCGGGGAACAGCCGCTCCATCTCCTCCAGGCCCCGAGCGAGCAGTCCATGGACGTGCCTCCCCTGCGGCACGCCCTTGCGTTCGGCGGGGCCGTCGGCCAGCTCGTCCCGGTCGACGACCACCACCTCGTCGGCGTGGTCCGCCAGGACACGGGCGGCGAGGAGCCCGGCGACGCTCCCCCCGAGCACGAGCGCACGTTCCACATCCGCATGGCTACCAGAACGGCATTCGGAAGGGCCACAGGCGACCGGCGGGCGCCGACACCCGTCCCACGTGCATCCCGGAGGAGCATCGAGGAGGTCATCGCCTCCACGGCTCGAGCCTGGCCAGCGCCCAGCCGCGGCCGAGCCTGCGGGGGCAGTGGGTGGCGACCCTCGGGCGCAGGTGGTGACGAGGGCCTTGCCCCATTGGCGGACGGGTGAACACCGCTGCCAGGCTCCTGAGCCATGACAGCCGCCGCTGCGGGACCGATCGCAGGCATTCCCATCGTCCACGCCGTCGTCCTGGGCGTCGTGCAAGGGCTGAGCGAGTTCTTCCCGATCTCGTCCAGCGGCCACTTGATCCTGGTGCCGTGGGCGCTCAACTGGCACGAGCTCACCGCCAACGCGGACCTCAACAAGACCTTCGACGTGGCCCTGCACCTGGGAACGTTCGTGGGCGCCGCCGCCTACTTCGCCCCCGACCTGCGCCGGTTCGCCAAGGCCGGCATCGCCTCTATCCGCAAACGCAAGGTCGAGACGGCCGACGAGCGCCTGGCCTGGCTGTTGCTGCTGTCCTCTCTCCCGGGCGCAGCCGCCGGCGCCCTCCTCGAGAACGTGATCGAGGACAAGCTCGGCAAGATCTGGCTCATCGGCGTCATGCTCATCGCCTTCGGCCTGATCCTGGCGTGGGCCGACCGCCTCAAGGGCACGCGCGAGGCCGATCAGTTCGCCGTCAAGGACGCCACGACGATGGGCCTCCTCCAGGCGCTGGCCCTCTCCCCCGGCGTATCGCGGTCAGGGGTGACGATCACCGGCGCCCGCTGGCTCGGCTTCCAGCGCGACGCCGCCGCCCGCCTGTCGTTCCTCATGTCGCTGCCCATCATCGGCGGCGCGGCCCTGTACAAGGGCGTGAAGGTCTTCGCCGGCGACGGCTTGCCGGCGGGCACAGGCGGCGCGTTCG
>JAHFUQ010000069.1 GCA_023265045.1 Acidimicrobiia bacterium | reverse complement strand
GTCGAGCTCGGCGGCGATCATGCCGCAGCCGATGTCGACGCCGACGGCAGACGGGATGACGGCGCCCTTGGTGGGGATGACCGAGCCGACGGTGGCGCCGATGCCCACGTGGGCGTCGGGCATGAGGGCCACGTGGCCCTCGACGATGGGCAGCCGCGCGGTCTTCTCGGCCTGGCGGATCGTCTCCGCCTCGATGTCGCTCGCCCAGGAGATGAGCTTGGGGTTGATGGTCGTGGGCATGATGTTCCTCCTCTCTCGTGTGCAGTGTGGCCGCCGATGGACGCCCGGGAGGGATTCCCCCAACTGGCGGAAGCGGTGCGACTCGAACGCACAAGGGCCTCGCGACCCCTACCTGTTTTCGGGACAGGCTCCTGATCCAGCCGGATCGCTTCCTTCTGCGCCTCGCCGGCACGAGTCGAACGTGCGACACCCGCCTTCGGGGGGCGGTGCTCTGTCCGCTGAGCTACGGCGAGTTGCCGCGCGTCGACGGCAGGGGTCGAACCTGCACCTTCCGGCTTCGTAGGCCGGCGCCTTGTCCATTGGGCTACGTCGACGTTGCGCCACCGACGGGGTACGCCGGCAGATCTGGTGTGCGCGCCCTCGGGCTCGAACCGAGTCTTGTCCCGGTTAAGAGCCGGGCGCCCTACCTGTCAGGCGTGACGCGCGCGGGTGGGCCGGGAGGGAATCGAACCCCCTGTGTCGGATGACGGCTGGTCTACAGCCAGCTGCGCCCCATGGCGCGACCGACCCATCAGTGAGGCCACCATGTAGAAATGGCCCCAATGCGCGATGCCTCTGCAGTTGTCAATGTGCTGGCGGCCATACTGGAGATATGGCGCGTATGAGCAGGCCCGGAAGGGGTCGAACCCTCGGCCGGCGGGGTTGGAAGCCGCGGCGCCACCACTGGCGCGAGCCCATGAGAATCTGCGCGCATGACGTTGTGCGCGGGAACGACGTGAGCGGGGTGAGCGCGGGTGCGACGCTTACCAGCGTGCGCCTGTACGCCCGGTATTCCCGGTGTACTGGCGCCCGGCGAGCCGCTCATCCAGAGAGCTGCCAGGCTGGCACGGGTGCGCGCCGACGCTCGACGGGGCTGAGCCCCGGAGCGACTTTGCGGCGATGTATTTGCGTGCCATAGGCCACTGATAGTACCCATTTTCCGCCCCTTGTCAATGGAATAACGAGGGGTGGTCGAAGCCCTCGCCCCAGCTGGTTTCTAGTGCCCCAGCTGGCCGAAGCTCATGGCTGCGGGTCCCAGCACGATGGCCAGGATGGGCGGGAACACGAAGGCGACCAGCGGGAACAGGATCTTGACGGGGAGCTTGGCCGCCTTCTCTCGGGCCCAGGCCCGCCGGCGGGCACGGACCTCGGTCGCCTGCGCTTTCAAAACCCGTCCAATGGGGATCCCGAGGGCGTCCGCTTGGAGCAGCGCCAGCGCGAACGTCCGCACGACGTCGAGATCGGTCCGCTCCTTCAGCTGTTGGAAGGCCTGCTTGCGGCTCAGCCCCAGCTCCATCTCCCGGAGTGCGAATGACAGATCATCGGTGAGAGGTGAGTCGAAGTGCCCGCATACCAACGACAGCGCCGCCTCGAAACCACACCCGGCTTCGACGGCGATGGCCAGCATGTCGATGATGTCGGGCAAGTCCCGGAAGATGGCGTCGGAGCGGAGCCGGATCTGCTTCTTCAGCCGGGCGGACGGGAGCAGGAACCCCATGACGGGGATCAGCAGCGCCGCGCCGGCGAGCATCGACGAGGGTCGCGACGGCAGCACGAGGCCGACAACCACCAACAGGCCGGCCGAGGCGAGGCCGAATTGCATGGCCACGTGCTCCGCGGCCCGCCGTCTGCCGACCAGGCCCGCCTGGGCGAGCTGGCGGTCGATGCCGTCGAGGTATTGCCGGGGGGCGAAGCGTTCGATGCGGCGCACGACGGCGCCGGCGACCGGGGCAAACACGCGGGCGGAGAATGAATCCTCCAGGGGCTCCGGGAACGTTTCCGCAGGGACCGTCCGGAGATACGACGCGATGTCGGCAGGCAGCCGCCGAGGCCGCCCCAGGGCGCGGAGCATCAGCGCGCCGCCACCGATCGCCACGGCCGAGAACAGAAGGAAGGCGCTGCTCACCGGGCCGGCGCCTTCGGCGCCCGCCCCGCTGAGCGGGGCTGCTGTGTCATTGGTTCGCTCGCCTTCGGCTCCCTCACCGGGCCGGCGCCTTCGGCGCCCGCCCCGCTGAGCGGGGCTGCTGTGTCATTGATTCGCTCGCCTCCGGCTCCCTCATCAGATGTCGATCTTGACCATGCGCAGGATGACGAACAGCCCGAGGCATACGGAGGTCGCCGAGAAGGCGATGATGCTCACGCCCCACCCGTGGTACAGCGGCCCGACGTAGCCAGGATTGAGGAGCTGGATGGTGAGGAACAGGAAGGGCACGAGGCCGGTCAGCACGTAGGCCGACATCCGGCCCTCGGCGGTGAGCACCTGCACTTCCCGGCGGACCTCGTCGCGGGCTCGGATGAAGTCGGCCAGGGTGTGGAGGAGATCAGCGAGCCGCCCGCCGATCGTCTGCTGGATGCGGATGGCCTGGATGGCCATGTCGAGGTCGCGCACCTCAAGCCGTTTGCCCATGCGTTCGAGCGAATCGACCAGCGACGAGCCGAGCTGCGTCTCGGACACGACCAGGGCGAACTCTTCGGACATTGGCGACGCCGACTCCTCGCACATCATCTGGATGGCGCGCAGGAAGGTGTGCCCGGCGGTGAGCGAGGACGCCACGAGCGCGAGGGCGTCCGGGAGCTGCGCTTCGAAGGCGCGCCGGCGTTTCGCGATGCGCCGGCGTACGAGGAAGTTCGCGGCGGCCAGCGTGGCCAGTCCCGCGATCACCGCGGCGAGCGACGAGTGGGTCGTGACCAGCACAACCGCGACCACGCTGAGGGCCGCGCACCCGACGACCACGACGAACTCGCCCGGCCGGAGCGGGATCTTGGCGCGGTCGAGGGCGTGCCGGAGGGACCGGTCGCGGTCCACCCGCTCCACGACGTTGCCGGCCAGTTCGACGGCCCGCGACGCCAGCCCCTCGACTGCATCGTCGCCAACGCTCGACAACGGGAACGGCGTGATGGAGAGAAGCTGGTCGAGCGTGCGCTGCTTGGCCCGACGGTCCGTGAGGCCGGCGGTGATCATCAGCGCGACGCCGACCAACACGGCGACGACGGGGAGCGTCATCGCCGGCTGATGAGGCGACGCCCCCGCCGGCCGCGCGGCGCGACGGGCTCCTCGTCCCCTTGTTCGATCGACGCGGCGAACCCAGCGATGAGGGCTCGGCTCACCTCGCTGCGGGGCGCGAAAGCCAGCATGGGCATGCCCATGTTCAGCGACCGATTCACCTCGCGGCCGTAGGGAATGACCGAGGAGAAGCCCTGCGGGAAGTAGCGGACGACGGTGGACACGTCCATGCCCACGTCGTGTTCGACCTTGTTGAGGACAAGCTGGATGCGCTCCGACGGCACCTTGAGCTGGTTCAACGTCGTCAGGAGCACACCCAGGTTGCGGACGCTGGGCAGGTCGAGGGTGGCGATCGAGAAGATCCGCTCCGCCTTCTCGATCGCCGAGAGGACCCCCTCGGAGAGGGCGGCCGGTGTGTCGACCACGACGAAGTCGAACCGCGAGGACGCTGCCGCGATGACGCGGGCGATGTCGTTGGCGTCCAGCGCGTCCGCCTCGGCGGGCGCGTCGGGAGCGGCCAGCACAAAGACCCCGCTCTCGTGGCTCACGGCGCACTCCTCGAGGCGCAGCGCGAACGCCTCGTCGCGGTCGTCCATCGCCACCAGGTCCGAGATGGTGTGCCGCGGCTTGAGCCGCAATGCGGTGGACAACTCGCCGAACTGGAGGTCGAGGTCGATCAGGATCGTCCGCTTGTCGAGGTGGGCGCGAAGGTAGTAGGCGAGGTTGGTCGAGTAGAAGGTCTTGCCGCACCCGCCGGTCGCGGATCCGACGACGATCACCCGCCCGTCGGGGCGGGCCTTGGCGTCTACGGCCGGGGCGCAATCGTGGGCCGGCCATCCGATGCTGAGGGCCTCCTCGACGGCGTTGAGGATCACGTCGTCGTCGACGGGAAGGCGCAGCAGGTCGAGGGCGCCGGTGCGCACCGTGTTGCGGAGCGTCCCGCTGCGCCAACGGTCGAAGGCGAGGATCACGTTCGTCGTCGGTGATTGCACGCGCAGGTGGCGCAGGGCGAAGAGGCCCTCGTCGGTGGACGCAATCGGCCCGGCGATCACCACGTCGAACGAACCGTGGTCGGCGATCAGGGCGGGCATGAGATCGACTGCCATGCAGTGCACGATCTCGGCCCGAGGACGCAACGACGCGGTAGCCCGGCCGACCTGCACGAAAAGGTCCTTTGCCGCATGCAATACGAGGACCCGTGGGTTGCGCATGGCCGTTACAACGTCAGCAGGGTCTGGCTGGGACCAGCCCCTGGCGTCGCCACAGGCGCTTCACCCTTGGGCACGAGGTCGAAGTACAGCTTCTCGAACTCGGTGAGGTAGATGAGGCGCTCGGACTCGGCGGGGGTGACGGCCAGGAGATAGACGAGGTTGGGCGCGCCCGGTTGGCCCTGTTGCGACACCAACCCCGCGCCGTTGACCTTGAGGACCTCGGCGCTCTGCAAGACCAGCCGCACGCCGGGCGGTGCGCCGTTGTTGCCCTTGGAGACCACGTAGACGTCGATGCGGTCGCCGGCGCCGACGAACCCGGCCACGCCTGGCACCGACTCCAACTGGAGCGCCAGCGCCCGCTTGCCGGGCGGGATCACGACCGTGCCGATGCGGGTCTGTGGCGGCGGGAACAAGTCGGTGGTGAGGGTCGTCCCCGCCGGGATGACGGCGCTGGCCACCCGTCCCGAGAGCTGCGACGCTTCGGTCACCGCGTTCGGCGGCAGCGAGGAGGCGTCGACCTGGCGCACCCGGATCTGGCCCGACGACAACGCCGAGGACCCGGTGGTCCCCGCGTCAACGTCTCGGCTGGCGTAGAGCACCTGCGCCTTCTGGGCGCCCGTGCCGGCGTCGCGGTTCCCGCGGCTCCCCACGTAGGCGGCGCCGGACGTGCCGGCGACGAAGATCACGAACCCCGCCACCAGCATCGCCCTGGTCTTTCTGGACAAACGGCTTCTCATGGCTGGGCCTGACCTCTGCTGCGGCGTGGTGCGTCTCCTTGGTCTTAGGTGCCGGGTCATCGGTCGCAACGCTCAAGAAGTTGAGGGGAAATGTCGAAAGAAAACCGTGAGCCCCCGGGTGAAGATGAGAGGACGCCACGACGGCGCGATCCTCGTTGAGCTGGCCTTCGTGCTGCCAGTCCTGGTTTCGGTCGTGCTGGGGTCGATCACCGGGGGTGAGGCGTACTTCCGCAAGATCGGGGTCGCCGAGTCTGTCCGTGAAGGCGCGCGGTTCGGCGCCAGCCTCGTCCTGGGCACGGGCCCGACCGCGGTCGCCGACTGGGAGGCGAGCGTCACGGCCCGGGTGGTCGCCGCGTCAGGCGGGCAACTGACGACCGCCGACGTGTGCGCCAAGTTGGTCCTGCCCATCGGGGCGACGGACTGCGGGGTGAGCGACCCGTCGGGGGCGTCGCTCGAAACGACGGTCCACCTGGCGAAGGTCTCGGGGACCAAGGGCGCCAAGCTCGAGTTCCTCTTCTTCAGCGTCGACACGACGTTGCGTTCCAAGCTGGCGGCCCGGTACGAGCGGGACACGGGATGACCCGCCGGCGAGACGAGCGCGGGGTGGTGCTGGCGCTGACCGCCCTGATGATCGTCGCCATCGCCACGCTCGTGGCCCTCGTCATCGACCTCGGCCAGCTCCGGTCCGACCGGCGGACGAACAAGGCCGTGGCCGACGTGGCGGCGCGCGCCGGGATCGCGCGCCTGCCGTTCGGTCCGTGGGCCGGAGTCTGCACCGCCCGCCGCTACCTCCTCGACAGCGCGGTCGGGTTCTCCGCCTTCGATGCGGGCACCGAGACGTGGTCGAATGCAGCCGTTCCCGCCGTCGTGACAGGGACCAACCCGTGCACCAACACCCTCGCGCCCGACGCGAATCCCTGCCTGCCGAACACGCCCTCCAGCTGGGCCAAGCTGCAGGCGACAGCGGGCGGCGGGAAGTTCACCATCGAGATCCAGAGCGGCTACGCCATGCCCGACGCCCGTTTTCCCGAGGACACGGGCCGCGCCGACGTCGGCGACCCGGCGGCAGGGTCCTGCGACAACCTCGCGGTCATCGTCACCCAACGGCGGGCAACGCTGTTCGCGCCGGTGGGCGGGTTCCTCTCGGGCACGTCGAAGGTGCGGTCTGTGGGGAGGCTCAACGCAGTGGAGACGCTCGACTTCGTCGCCGCCCTCCAGCTGCTCGAGCTCCACAAGTGCGGCGTGCTCCAGACGGGCGGCAGCAACACGCGGGTGATCGCGCAGCCGTTCGGGACCTATCCCGGCACCATCCAGATCGACTCGGCCGACGACAGCGGAAGCTGCCCACAGCCGTTGATCAACGGGCAGGCGACATCGGGCGGTCCCTCGATCCTGGCGTGCAGCGCCAACTCGACCAACCCCGACTGCACGGCCGGCACCGGCGCCCGCCAATCGCGCATCGGCGTGTACGCGCTCAACTTCGCCCGCCCGCCGGGCGACATTGCGACGGCGTACCCGAGCACCTATGGCGACGCCCCGGCGCTCGCATCGCCCCGCACCGGGCGCAAGTACGCCGACAAGCGCTACCGCGCCAACGTGGCCGCCCTCGATGCCCAGGTCAAGGGCATCGTGACGGGGAACTCGGGCCAGCCGCCGGGGTGCCCGGCGAGCGGCAGCTACAACTCGTGCACGGGCAACGGGCTCACATGGGTGGTGGCGCGCCAGACCGACTGCAACAACCTGACCGCCTTCTTCGCCGTGGCGGGCCGCTTGACGGCCCAGAACGTCTGGTTCGCCTGCGACCTCAACGTGAACATCCCCGTCGCCCTCACCGCGCTCAGCTCCTACGTCGTGGTGACGGGCCAGTTGCGCGTCACCAGCACGTTCGCCATCGCCGATGCCCGGAAGGTGTACATCGGGGGCCAGTCGAGCGGGTCCAAGATCGGGCTGGACGTGTCGGGCGGCGCTTTCAGCGTCAACCTCGCCTCGGTCGCATCCTGCGCGCTGCGCACCGGCGCCGGGCACTCGACCCGCATGGTGATCGGCAACGGCTCGTACAAGGTTGGATCGGGCGGTGCGATCCACCTCTGCCAGACGTTTGTGGAGCTGGCCAGCGGGTGGGACAAGGTTCCTGCGACCGACGGCGTACCGCCCTGCCAGACGGCCGCCTGCTCGAACTACACGGGCACGATCAGCATCTCCTCCGGCTCGACCGTCGACTGGTCGGCGCCCAACGAGATCACCGGCCGGCTCCCGACGGCGTCCGAGCTGGCGACGACCAACCAGTTCGAGGACCTCGCCCTGTGGACCGAGGCGGGAGGCAACACCAACGGCATCACCGGCAACGGGACGACGACCATGGCGGGGACGTTCTTCATGCCCAACGCGGATGCTTTCAACCTGGCCGGCGGCGGCTCGCTGCCTGTGTACCTCAGCGCCCAGTTCATCGCCACGACCATGAACGTCACCGGCGGCGCCACCGTCAACCTCGTCCCCAACCCGCTGGACTCGATCCCCACCTCGATCTACAAAACCCTGCTCGTACGCTGAAGCCCGTCGGTACTGTCGACGGATCGACGCTTCGATCCTTCACGGCGAGCAGGTCACGCTCCGGCCCATGACCTCCGAGGACCTCGTCGTAGTGACGGCCATGTTCGCCCACCCGGCGCTGGCGGAGGCGTGGCCGGGCGACAACGCGGCCCGGTTCGAGACCGGGCTTCAGGGCGCGCCCGACTTCGCGCCGATGGTCGTCGAGCTCGACCGCAGGCTGATCGGCTACATCCAGTACTACGAGGAGTCCGATCCCGAGTACCTCCACGCCTCCATCGACATCGCCCTCCACCCCGACTTCACCGATCGGGGCCTGGGCACCGACGCCCTGCGCACCCTGGCGCGCCACCTGTTCGAGGACCGTGGCCACCACCGCATCACGATCGACCCCCGGGCCACCAACGCCCGGGCCATCGCCTCCTACCGCAAGGTCGGGTTCCGGGACATCGGGATCATGCGCCAGTACGAGCGCGACAACGACGGGGTGTGGCACGACGCCTTGTTCATGGACCTCTTGCGCGACGAGCTTCGTTAAGCGCAACGGGAAAGGTAATCTCGCCGGCGGTGGGCAGTAGGGGGAAAGACGAGCACGAAGGCCGCTGAGCTGCGGGCCTCGCTCGCCCACCTGTACCGCCGCATCGGCTTCGGCGCCCTGCCCGACGAGCTCGACGCCGCCATGGCCGCCGGGTACCCGGCGACCCTCGACCGCCTCCTCGACCTCACCCGGCCGGACCCTCCGGCCGACGCCGTCCCCGCGCCGACCGTGACGCCCGTGCCCGACCCGCTGCCGGCTGACGCCAACGAGCGCCGCACCGTCCAGAACCGGGCCCTCGACGAGACCCGCAGGATGATCCTGTGGTGGCTCGACCGCATGGTGGTGTCGACCAACCCGCTGCGCGAGAAGCTCACGTGGTTCTGGCACGGCCACTTCGCCACCGCCTTCACCAAGGTGCGCGAACCCGCCCTGCTGTACCGGCAGAACCAGCTGTTGCGCCAGTACGGCGCGGGGCCGTTCGAGGCGCTGGCCCAGGCCGTCGCCAAGGACCCGGCCATGATCCTCTGGCTCGACACCAACACGAACTCGCAGGGCAAGGCCAACGAGAACTTTTCCCGTGAGCTCATGGAGCTGTTCACCCTCGGCATCGGCAACTACACCGAGAAGGACGTGTCCGAGGGGGCGCGGGCGTTCACGGGCTGGCGGTTCGACCGTACCGCCGACGGCTTCGCCTTCCTCCCGACGCTGCACGACGACGGGATCAAGACGGTGCTCGGCGCCAGCGGGCCGCTGAAGGGTGAGGACGTGGTGCGCACCGTCACGCAGGCGCCGCCCACGGCCCGCCACATCGCGGCCAAGCTCTTCGGCCACTTCGCCTACCCGGTCGCGCCCGACGACAGGGTCGTGGACGACCTGGTGGCGGCGTTCGGGCGCGACCTCAACGTCACCAACCTGGTGCAAGCCGTCTTCCGCCATCCTGCGTTCCAGTCGCCCGCGGCGCGCACCGGCCTGGTGAAGCAGCCGGTCGAGCACCTGGTGGGCGCGCTGCGGGCGCTCGGGCTCCGGGCCGACCGGCTGAGCATGCTCGACGGCTTGCGCGACGCCGGCCAGATGCCCTTCGACCCGCCCGACGTGAACGGCTGGCCGCAGAACGGCTACTGGCTGGGCACGTCGTCGTCGCTGGCCCGGCTCAAGCAGTCCGAGATGCTGGCGCAGACGATCGACGTGTCGGGCATCGGCGCGGTGGTCAAGAAGGACCGTCCTGCCTACGTGGGGCGGATGCTCTCGCTCGGGCCGTGGAGCAAGCGCACCGCCGGCGCACTGGCGGAGGTCGCCGGCGAGCCGCGCATGCTTCTTGCCGCCGCCCTCATGTCCCCGGAGAACCTGTTGAATTGAGCGAGCCGGAGGCGAGCGAAACACTGACACAGCACTCCTGTCGTTGGGGCGTCCGCCGGAGGCGAACGGCCCGATGACGACCCTGAACCGACGCCAGTTCCTGGCCGGCGCCGTGGGCGCCGGCGCAGCCGGGGCCGCCGGCCTCGTAGTGGCCCGGCGCGGTGGCGGGCACGACAAGCCAGCCGTCGTCCCTGCCGCGGCCGCGCCGACGGCGCAGCCGGTCGTGTCAACCCAGGGCATCCTGGTGCTCGTCGGGCTGTACGGCGGCAACGACGGCCTCAACACCGTCATCCCCATGGGCCACCCTGACTACCTGGCCGGGCGGCCGGACCTGGCTTACGCGCCCGAGCAGGCGCTCCCGCTCGCCGACGGCCTCGGGCTCCATCCGAACCTCCGCCGCCTCAAGGCGCAGTGGGACCAGGGCCATCTCGCCGTGGTGCGCGGCGTCGGGTACCCCGAGCCGAGCCGCAGCCACTTCCGCTCGATGGACATCTGGCAGTCGGCCGTCCCCCAGACGGTCGAGCGCACGGGCTGGCTGGGGCGGTGGCTCGACCGCACCGGCACCGATCCCATGCAGGCGTTGGCGGTGAACCCCAACCTCCCGCGCGCGCTGGTCGGCAAGTCCAAGACCGGTGTCTCGGTCCCGCTCGGGCAGTTCACCCTGCCGGGGACGCCGGCCCTCTCGGGGGCGCTCAAGACGCTGTCACAGGCGTGGCCCGGCGAGGCCGAGCTGGCCGAACGGGCAGCCGCCGCGACGGGCGCGCTGGTGCAGGTGCAGGCCGCGCTCAAGGAGGTCCGTGAGATCGCGCCCAGTCCGGCGGCCGGGGCCGAGCCGCTCAACCCGGCGAACGCGCTCGCGGTCCAGCTCGACGTGGTGTCCCGATCGATCCGCGCCGGCGTGCCCACCCGCGTCTACACCGTCAACCTCAACGGGTTCGACACCCACGGGCGGGAGAAGGACGTCCACGCCAACCTCATGGCCCTGCTGGATGAGGGGGTGGGCTGGTTCCTCGCCTCGCTCAACGGCGACCCGCGCGCCGGGCAGGTTGTCGTCATGACCTTCTCCGAGTTCGGCCGCCGGGTCCGGGCCAACGGCAGCGGCGGCACCGATCACGGCGCGGCCGCGCCGCTGTTCGTCGCCGGCCCGACGGTGAAGGGCGGGTTCTACGGCGACAATCCCAGCTTGACCGACCTCGACGACGGCGACCTCAAGTTCACGACCGACTTCCGGTCCGTCTACGCCTCCGTGCTCGACCACGTCCTGGGCATGGACCCGAAGGACGTCCTGGGCGCCAGCTTCCCGGACGTCGGCTTTGTCTGAGCCTCGGCGGGTGACGCTTCGCGAGGAGCGCGACGGCGACGACTACCGGCACCTGGCCGCCTACGTCGACGCCGAGGGCCGCCTGCACGTCGACGGCCAGGACTTGGGGCCGGCGACCGCGATCGTGAGCGACGACGGCGAGTACGAGTGGTACAAGACGATCGCCGCCGGGGACGTCCCCCGGGTCGTGGCGCTGCTCGACGGCCAGCCCGGCGACGACGTGCTCGACCTGCTGGCACGGAACTGGACGGGCGCACGGTCCTACGAGTTGGAACGCCGCCTGCGGGAGAGCGACATCCCCGTCGAACTATTCGTCTGGAGCGGGTGATCGCGGCAAGTACCCTGGCCTGCCCCCTATGTCGTTCAGTGTCAGCAATCTTCGCATCGAGATCGGCGCGCGCGTCCTGCTGGACGACGCCACCTTTCAGGTCGCCCCGGGGGAGAAAGTGGCCCTGGTCGGCCCCAACGGCGCCGGCAAGACCACCCTGCTGCGCACGCTCGCGGGCGACGTGACCCCGTCGGAGGGCGAGGTCCGCATGCCGCCGCGGGTGGGCTGGTTGCCCCAGGACACCTCGCCCCAGCCGGGAGTCGAGAAGGAGCTGGTGTTCGACTACCTCCTGGCGGCCAGCCCGCTGGCGGTCATCCGCGACGACCTCGCCGCCGCCCACGAGGAGATGCACGTGGCGGAGGACGACGCCGATGCGCTGGCCGACGCCATCTCGCGCTACGGCGAGCTGGAGCACCGGTTCGGCGTCGGGGGCGGCTACGAGCTCGAGTCGACCGCGGAGCGGATTGCGTCGGGCCTCGGCCTGGACGAGGAGGTCCTGCTTCAGGACGTGGGCTCGCTGTCCGGTGGCCAGCGCCGCCGGCTCGAACTGGCTCGCCTGCTCCTCGCCGGGGGCGACATCCTCATCCTCGACGAGCCGACCAACCACCTCGACACCGAGGCCAAGGCGTTCGTCATGAACTTCCTGAAGACGTCCGACAGCGCCGTGCTCGTCGTCAGCCACGACATCGAGCTGATGAACGAGTCGATCGACCGCGTGTTCGCGCTCGAGCAGGGCCTGCTCACGGTCTACAAGGGCACGTACTCCCAGTTCCTGACCAAGCGGGCGGAGCGGGAGGCGGCCGTCGAGCGCGACACGCTCAACGCCCAGCGCGAGATCGCCCGCCTGGAACGCACCGTCGACAAGTTCCGGCAGGGCAACGCCACCGCCGCCCGCAAGCGCCGCAACCTCGAGCAACGCATCGGTCGCATTGTCCAGCAGCAGGCCCGCACGCTGCCGCCGGTGCGGCGGCGGGCGCTGAAGGTGCGCTTCCCCGACCCGGTGCGCGCCGGCGACGTCGTGCTCCGCGTCGAGCAGCTGTCCAAGCGCCTCGGCGACAACCTGGTGCTGCGCAAGGTCGGTTTCACGGTGGGCCGCGGCGAGGTGTTCGTGGTGGTCGGCCCGAACGGCGCCGGCAAGACCACCCTGCTGCGCTGCATCGCCGGCGTGTACGCCCACGAGGCCGGGAGCGTGCAGTTCGGCGCCAACGTGACCGTCGGGTACTACGCCCAGGAGCACGAGGACATCCCCGACGGCGCCTCCGTGCTGGACGTCATGCAGGCGGCTGCTTCCCCGACCGCGACCGAGACCGGGCTGCGGAGCATCCTCGGCCACTTCGGCCTCATCGGCGACGTGGCCGCGCAGGAGGCCACCACCCTGTCGGGCGGCGAGAAGACAAAGCTCTCGCTGGCCCGCCTGGTGGCGGGGCGCGCCAACCTCCTGCTCCTCGACGAGCCCACCAACAACCTCGACGCCGCGTCGCGCGAGGCGGTGCTGGGCGCGTTGCAGCACTTCAAGGGCACGGTCGTGCTGGTGAGCCACGACCTCGACTTCGTGACCCAGCTGGCGCCGAAGCACGCCATCGTGCTGCCGTCCGGCAAGGGCCTGCCCTTCGACGAGCGGATGCTCGACCTCGTGCCCCAGCGGACCCCGGTCAGCGCGTAGAAGCAACGTCGAGGCAGAACCCACCGGAAACCGGCGGGTTCTGCCTCAAGGAGTTCCTATCCGTCGGCCTTGGTGTCCGCCGGCGGGGCCGGGGAGGGGGCGGCGGCGGGCGCCTTCTTCGCCGGCGGGGGGGCCTTGGCCTTCTTGCTCGACGCCCGGGCCAGCAACACCAGGCCGGCGACGGCCAGGATGCCGCTGATCACGAAGACTGCCACCGGCGCCTTGGCCCCGCCGCCCGCGCTCCTCAGCACAACCATCTCGTCGACCGTGGCGCTCACGCCGCTGGCGTTGAGCACCTTGTCGGCGGCGGCGGTGTCCGCACCAGGGGTCGGGACCAGCAGGCCGCCGACGCGGGCGACCGCCGCCCCGGCCACGGCCGCGTCGACGGGCTTGGCCGAGTCGGCCACGTAGACCACATTCACCGGCATGCCCCGGGCCTTGAGCTCGTTGACGACGGCCGTGGACGTAGCGGCCAGATCGTCGCCGCCGAGGCGCTTGGCGGTCGGCATCTTGGCCATGATGGCGTCGCTGATGGATCCCGTGCCGCCGACGACCCACGTGTTCTGGATGGCCGTGTCGTTGAAGGCGTCAGAGGTCGCCGCCGGCAGGCCGTCGCTGGACACGTACAGGATCGGGTAGCGGTTGGCGGCCGCGAAGGCGATGCCCGCAGGAGCGTCCGCGGCGTCGGGGTTGACCGCGACGGCGGCGTTGAAGGCGGGCAGCTTGCTCGCCTTCTGGGCATCGGTGCGGACGTCCAGCGCGCCGGCGATCGCCTTGGCCAGGTCGGCCGGGGTGGCGCCGGTGAGGCGCGTCACGGCCGTGCGGTTGGCGGTGGACGTCGGCACGGTGGTTGTCGTCGCGGCGGTGGTCGGCGTGCCGGGCGCGGTGGTGGGCGCCGCGGTGGTGGTGGGCGCCGGGGTCGTCGTGGTCGGGGCGACGGTGTTCACGCCCGCCTTGACGATGGCGTCCACGAGGGACTGGGGGATCGCCTTGTCGTCGCCGATGACGAACATTCCGGTCGGTCGCAGCCGGCCGATCTCGTCCTTCTGCTCCTTGGTCAGGGTGTTGCCGTCGGTGACGATCAGCGGCGACGAGTTGGCGCGGGCCAGCACGGCGCCGGCCATGGCCCCGGCCTTGTCGCCCTTGCTCACCACCACGAGCTTGGAGGTGAAGTTGGCGCCGATGCGCTCCGCGCCGCCCGGGTAGGCCAGCTGGGACGCCACCACCGACAGGTTGGCGGGCTTGGCCTTGGGGAGGCGGGTGACGACGGGCGGGCCGGCGTTGAGCCCAAGCTGCAGCGTGGCCAGCATGATGTCGCTGGTGTCGTTGTCGACGTTGCCGAAGCGCGGGTCGGTCCAGCCGAACAGGACGGCGTCGTTGCCGATCGCCGCCAACGTCGGGCCCCACCACGTGTAGCTGCCGGTGCGGGGCGTGAGGCCCTCGTCCAGGTTGATGGAGTGGTTCGAGATGCGGCGGTTCGCCGACCACGTCGCCCCGCCGTCGCTCGACGAGGCGTAGTAGATGTCGCCGTTGCCGGCCGGGCGGGGGATCACCGCCGACGGGTAGGTGGTGCGGGCGTCGAACCAGACCAGGTCGACCCGCCCGTTGGGCGCCACGAACACCTGGGGACCGAGCTGGCGCCAGCCGTCGCCCTTCGGGTCGTCGTTCACGCGGACGGGCGGCGACCACGTGACTCCCGCGTCGGTGGAGCGCTGGAAGACCACGTCGAGGTCGCCGAAGTTGAAGCCGACGTAGGTCACGTACAGCGCGCCCGTCCTCGGGTCGACGGCCATGCGCGGGTAGCCGCTGCTGCCGGCGGGCGCCGGGATATTGGTGGGGGCGGGGGCCACGTCGCCAATGGGGGTGCGGGTCCAGGTCACGCCGCCGTCGCTCGACTTGGCCACCACGATGGGGTGCGGCGCCGTGGCCGGGTCGTCACGGTTGCGCCACGCGATGAACACGTTGCCCTTGTTGTCGACGACGGGCGGCGCGATCTCGCGGACCTTCTCGTCGGGGCCTTGGGCCTCCACCGGCTTGGACCACGTTTTGCCGCCGTCCTCGGAACTGGCCACGACCGCCCGCCGGTCGCCGGCGCCGCCCGACGCGCCCATGCCCGGCGGGTTCACGACGTACCAGCCGACCACGTAGAGCTTGTCGCCCTGAGCCCGCGGCTGGACGGCCACGCCGGGGCGGATGATGAGCGCAAGAACCACGGACGCCAAGGGCTCTTCCGCATTGCCCTACCCCCTGCTTGGCCCAACCGGGCAAGAGAGTCGTCAGCTACGGCGGGCGGTGATGAGGAAGGCGGCCGCTGGCATCAGGACGCCGCCGGGCGTCTCGTGGGCGGCGACCGCGTCCCGCAAGCGGGCGAGGGCTTGCGCCCGCGGTTGCTCGTCGAGCGTCTCGGTGAGGCCCTTGACGATCCCCATGCGCCGCACGAACGACCACGCGTGGTCGGCGTCGGCGCCGAGGTACACCGGCTCGTCGACCTCGGTGAACGCGACGTCCTCGAAACCAGCGCCCGTGAGCACGGCCCGCACGCCGTCGGGGTCGGCCAGGCCGAACGGCCCGGGACCGCCCAGGGGCGGCACGGGCAGCGTGCGCCCGGCCGCCAACGAGTCGCGGAACACGTTGAGCCAGGGATTCTCGGCCAGGCTGCGCCAACTGAGCAGCGCCAGGCGACCGCCCGGGCGGACGGCGGCGGCGATGTTGGCGAAGGCGGCGGCCCGGTCGTTGAAGAACATGGCGCCGAAGCGGCTGTAGGCGACGTCGAAAGCCGCGGCGTCGAGCGGGTGGACCTGGGCGTCGGCCTGGAGAAACTGGACGTTCGGCGCCGCTTGCGCGGCGGCGCGCCGGCGCGCCAGTTCGAGCATGCGGCGCGAGAGGTCGATCCCCAGCACCGAGCCTGACGGCGCCATGCGAGCGACGTCGAGGGTCGACTCACCGGCGCCGCACCCCACGTCGAGGGCCCGGTCGGCAGGCCCGATGAGCCCGGCGTCCAGAAACCGGCGCCACAGGAACTTGCCGGAGGCGTCGTAGCGCTCGGCGTCGTCGGTCCACTGATCGCCCTCCTCGCCGTCCCACGCCTTCGCCATCTCGACATTGGCGCTCGTCACCGGCATCGTGTCCTCCAATTCTCCCGCCGACGACTATAGTCCCTTAGGGACCATTTGTATACTCCCAAAGGGACTGTGTCAACGTTGGCTGCTTCCGATTTGACTTCTTCCGAGTTGACCACGACTTCGTACGCCATTCTCGGCCTCCTGGCGGTCAAGCCGTGGACCACCTACGAGCTGGCCCAGCAAATGGGGCGGGCCATGAGCCACTTCTGGCCCCGGGCGCGCAGCAAGCTCTACGAGGAGCCCAAGAAGCTCGTCGCCCACGGCCTCGCTCGTGCGTCCGCCGAGCAGGTGGGCCGGCGGCCCCGGACCTTGTACACGATCACGCCCAAGGGCCGCCGGGCGCTGGCGGCGTGGGCGACGACCGAGAGCGCGCCGCCCGTGCTTGAGTCCGAGGCCCTCCTCAAGGTGTTCTTCGCCGAGTTCGGCTCGAAGCAGGACCTGCTGGCTACGATCCAAGGCCTGCGGCCGTGGCTCCGGCAGCGCGCCGCGCTGGGCGTCCACATCAACAACGCATACCTGCGCGGGCAGGGTCCGTTCCCCGAACGGCTGCCGTGGCTGGTGCTCGCTGGAAAGTTCCTCGACGACTTCGACATCATGGTCGAGAACTGGACGGAGTGGGCGGCCGGTGTCGTGGAGCAGTGGCCCGACGACGTGCGCTCGGCGGAGCCCGACTGGGCCACGCTTGAGGGCATGGCGCGGCGCGACGAGGAGGCGCTTCGCCGCTTGTCGTAGCCTCGCCTAGCCGGTGTTGCGCAGGCCGTTGGCGATGCCGTTGATCGTCAGGAGCAGCACGCGGGCCAGGGCGGGGTCGGGCCGGCTCTGGGAGCGCAGGCGCGACAGCAGGGCGACCTGGAGGTAGCTGATGGGGTCGAGGTACGCGTCGCGGATCTCGATCGAGCGCTGGAGGAGGGGGTAGTTGTCCAGCAGGCTTTGCTCGCCGGTGAGGGCGAGGACTTCGCCGGCGGCGAGGCGGTGTTCGGCGGCGATCACGTCGAACATGCCGTGCAAAGCAGGGTCGGAAAGGCGCTCGACGTAGCGGCGGGCGATGTCGAGGTCGGTCTTGAACAGGACCATCTCGACGTTGGAGATGAAGGCCCGGAAGAAGTGCCACTCGCGGTACATGCCGGCGAGCTCGGGGCCCCGACCGAGGGCGCGGGCGGCGGCCAGCCCGGCCCCGACACCGAACCAGCCGGGGACGATCTGGCGCGCCTGGCTCCAGGCGAAGACCCAGGGGATGGCGCGCAACCCGTCGAGGCTGGCGACCTTGGCGCCGGCCCGGCGCAGCGGCCGGGAGCCGATGTTGAGCGCCCCCAGCTCCTCGATGGGCGTGGACGAGCGGAAGTACTCCACCAGGCGGGGATCGTCGACGAGCCGGCGGTAGGCGGCGTGCGCCTCCTTCGACACGACCTCCATGACCTCGTCCCACCCGTCGATCACCTCTAGGGGAACGCGGGACTCGCGGTGGAGCAGCGACGCCTGCAGGGTGGCCGCCGTCGCCAGCTCGAGGTTCCGGCGCGCCAGGGACGGCAGGCCGTACTTGTCGGAGATGACCTCGCCCTGCTCGGTGATCTTGATCGCGCCGTCGAGGGCGCCGAAGGGCTGGGCGAGGATGGCGTCGCCCGTCGGACCGCCGCCGCGGCCCACCGTGCCGCCGCGGCCGTGGAACAGGCGCAGGACGACGCCGTGGCGGCGCGCGACGTCGCGCAGGGCGCGCTGGGCTCGGTGAATCTCCCACAACGAGGTGGTGATGCCCGCGTCCTTGTTGGAGTCGGAGTAGCCGAGCATCACCTCCTGGACGTCTCCCCGCAGGGCCACGAGCCGGCGGTAGCCGGGGTCGGACAGCAGGTCGTCGAAGATTGTCCCCGCCAGGCGAAGCTCCTGCACGGTCTCGAGGAGGGGGACGAAACCGATGCGGGCCACATCGGCGCTGAGGTCCACCAACCCCGCTTCCCGGGCGAGGACGGCGGCGGCGAGGACGTCGTCGGCGCCGCAGGTCATGGAGATGACGTAGCTCTCGATCGCCTCGTCGCCGAACAGTTCGAGGGCGTCGCGGATCGTGCGGAACAGCTCGAGCATGGCCTCGGCGTCCTCGGTCAGCCGGGTCGCGGGCGAGGTGAGGGGGCGAGGCGACTGGAGCTCGGTCGAGAGGAGGTGACGGCGGTCGGCCCGGGTCAGGCTGGCGTAAAGGGGCGCGCCGGCCGGCTGCAGGCGGTCGAACAGCTCGGCCATGGCCCGGTGGTGGCGCTCGGCGTGCTCGCGGATGTCCATGGTGGCGAGGGCCATGCCGGATGCAGCCGCGCCGCGCAGGACCCGGTCGAGGCAGCCTTGGGCCACCAGCTCGCCGCCGTGCTCGACCAGCGAGGCGCGCATGGTCTCCAGGTCGTCGAGCAGCTCGGCGGTGGTGGAGTACTCGAGCCGGGGGCGGGGCGCGGCCCCCTCGGCCAGCCTGCGGGTGGTGTTGAGGAGGCGCTGGCGGATGTAGGAGCACTTGAGGCGGTAGGGCTCCTCGGCGTTGAGCCGCCCCCACTGGGCGTAGACCTCGGGCAGGGCCATCCGGTCCGCGTGCAGGCTCTTGCGCAGCCCCTCGGAGACGCCCACCACCCGCGTCGAGCTGCTGAGCCGGCTGATGAGGTCGTCGATGGCGGCGGTGAGGCCGCGCAGGGCGGACTCGCGCAGGAGGCGCAGGACGGCGACGGTCACGGCCGGCGTCACGGCCGGGTTGCCGTCCCGGTCCCCGCCGACCCAGGTGCCGAAGCGGACGGGGCGGGCTCGGCGAGGCAGTTCGACGCCCAGGCGGCGGACGTGGGCGGCGAGGTCGTCGAGGAAGTCGGGGAGCACGTCGCGGTACAGCGCGTCGATGTAGTAGACGACGGCGCTTGCCTCCTCGGCCGGGGTGGGGCGCTCTCGGCGCAGCTCGTCGGTCTGCCAGATGAGGTCGACCACCTCGGCGATCTCGCGCTGGGCCCGCCGGCGGTCGTCGTCGCTGCTGACCGGGCTTGACCGCTGTTCGAGCAGCTCGGCCATGCGGGCGCGCTTGGCGAGGATGGAGCGCCGGACGGCTTCGGTGGGGTGGGCCGTGAACACGAGGCGCAGCTCGAGGCGCGCCAGCATCGACTCCAGGTCGCCCTGGGAGACGCCGGCGCGGGCGATCTGGTCGACCACGCCCTGGAGGGGCGCGTCGCCGCCGGCCACGTTGGTGCGCTCGTCTGTCCGGTGGACCTGCTCGGCGATGTTGGCCAGGTGGAAGTAGGCCGAGAACGCACGCACGAGCAGGCTCGCGGTGGGAAGGTCCAGGCCGCTCAGGCGCTCGATGAGCGCATCCGGCGTCGTCGGCGACGCTGGGTCCCGCGCCGTCTTGCTGAGGGCGCGCACCTCCTCCACCAGGTCGAGGAACTCCTGCCCCTCGTGGCGGATGAGGGTCTCGCCGAGGAGGCCGCCGAGCAGCCGGATGTCGCGCCGCAGGGCGGCGTCGGACAGCGGCCGGGTAGAGGGCCGCTCGGCGGGGTTCGGGGCGTCGGGCGCGAGCGCCATGGGCTAAGGCTACGGGGGGTGGGCGCCCTGCCGGCGACCGGCCGGTTACGGCTTGCTGTCCGGCGTCGGTACGCTCCGTTGCTCGTGCCCGCGCTCGACCTGCTGGACGGGTGGGACGCGCCCCATGCGGCGGCGGCCGTCATGGGCCGCGGGCGGGGCGTGCTGGCGGTGCACGGCGACGGGCGGCGGCCGAGCCGGTGGGCGTCGGTGACCAAGATGCTGACCGCCGTGGCGGTGTTGGTGGCTGTCGAGGAAGGGACGCTCGCCCTCGACGACCAGGCCGGGCCGCCCGGCTCGACCATCCGCCACCTGCTCGCCCACGCCTCCGGGTTGGCGTTCGACCGGGAGCGAGTGGTGGCCGCGCCCGGGGAACGGCGGATCTACTCGAACGCCGGCTTCGAGGCCCTGGCCGCGGCGGTGGCGCAGCGGGCGGCGATGCCGTTCGAGACCTACCTTCGCGAGGCGGTCCTGGCGCCGTTGGGGCTGCAGGCGACCCGGCTCGAGGGCACGGCGGCGGCGGGGCTGGTGGGGCCGCTGGACGACCTGGTGCGCTTCGCCCGCGAGCTGATGGCGCCGACCCTGGTGTCGCGAGAGACCTTCGCGGTCGCCACCGC
The DNA here is from genome assembly GCA_023265045.1 of Acidimicrobiia bacterium. GTDB lineage: Bacteria > Actinomycetota > Acidimicrobiia > Acidimicrobiales > AC-14 > JAHFUQ01. The sequence goes on along the minus strand of JAHFUQ010000069.1, from coordinate 425 downwards.
CGTCGCCTTCCCCGGGCTCGGCGGGGTGCTGCCGGGCATCGGCCGGTACGACCCGCTCGACTGGGGGCTCGGGTTCGAGCTGCGCGACGGCAAGGCGTCGCACTGGACGGGCCGGCGCTGCTCGCCCGAGACATTCGGCCACTTCGGCGGCAGCGGGTCGCTCCTGTGGGTCGACCCGGCGGCCGGCGTGGCCCTCGCGGCGCTGAGCGGCCGCGAGTTCGGCGCTTGGGCCCGGGCGGCGTGGCCTGCGCTCTCGGACCGCGTGCTCGACGACTACGGCGCTTGAAGGGCGTAGCGTCGACCGTCATGTTGCGTCCTGAAAACTGGACCAGACCAGCGGGTGCGAGTCCCGCCCGGGTAATCGCCGGAGAGCCCGGTAGCAGGCCCCGGTCCGTCGCCGAGAGGCGGCGGGCTGAGCGGGGCGT
>JAHFUQ010000068.1 GCA_023265045.1 Acidimicrobiia bacterium | reverse complement strand
GCCCACTTCCTTGCGGAACGCGGCGCCGCCGCACACGCGCATGCCCAGGCCGGTGACCGCCGTCGCCATCTCGCTGGCCGCGGCCTTGATCTCCAGCACCCGCAGGATGGCGTCCTGGCGCTCGGTCTCGAGGGCCTCGATGGCGTCGAGCAGCAGGGTCCACACCTGGTCGGTCTGGATCCGCATGCGGGCCACGTTCGACCGGGTCACCAGGTTCTCGGCCAGCACCTGGTCGAGGTGCTCGAACTTGGCCTGCCCGACGTGGGCGGCGGCGGCCAGGGTGGCGGCATCGGCCGTCCCCACCGAGAACGCGCCGCTCATGACCTGGAAGTAGGGCAGGACCAGCCCCAGCATGATGTCGAAGCCGCCGCCGTCGGGGCCGAGCCGGGCGTCATCGGAGATGGCGACGCCCTCGGCGGTCACCGGCCGCGAGTCGTTGCCCCGCAGGCCCAGGCCGTCGAACGGCGGCCCCACGCTCAGCCCCTCGGCCCCCGCCGGCACCAGCCAGATGGTCGACATCCCCTCGGCGTCCACCGGCCGGGACGACCAGACATAGCCGTCAGCGTGGGAGGCGGAGGTCACCCAGCTCTTGCGGGCGTCGAGCCGGCCGGCGGCGGCGGTCGACGTGGGCAGCCAGAACATGCTGCGCGACCCCACCTCGGAGAACGCCAGCGTGGTCACGTAGTGGCCGGCCGCGATGCGGGTGCGCACCTTCTCGGGCCCGAACGCCTCGATCACCGCCGAGGCGGCGTAATGCATCAGCACGACCATGGCCGTCGACCCGCAGTGCCGGGCCAGCTCCTCGACCACGAGCGCGGCCGCCCGGTGGCTCTCCCCCATACCGCCGACCTTCTTGGACATCACCAGTCCGAGCAGGCCGGCCTCGCCCAGGGCGGTCATGGCGTCGGACGGGTACTTCCCCTCACGGTCGATCTCGGCCGCCTGGGGGACGACGAGCTTGTCGACGATCGGGCCCAGCGCGTCGAGGTACGCGGGCGTCTCTCCGACAACATTCGGCATCTCTGTTGTTCCTCCTTGGTCTCGCCGGAGCCAAGGAGGCGGCGCCGGCGTCAGTCGTCGCCCGGACCGGGCGACCGCGTCTCTCTCGCTCAGCGCCTACGCATCATGCCGACATTCTTGCGTATGAGTCGCCTGGTCGGCCGCCGTAGATGTATAATGTCTCTATCCATGAGCCATTTAGCGCCGGGTTCTAGGGATTGGGCCTCGTGAGCAGTCCCGACAACGACAGCGGGAGCCTGCCGCGGCACTACCTCAAGCCATGCCTCCTCCTGCTGCTGGCCGAGGGGCCCTCGCACGGCTACGACCTCCTCGAGCAGGTGCGCCGCCTGGGCATCAAAGGCGCCGAGCCGGGCGGCCTCTACCGCTACCTGCGGTCGATGGAGAAGGAGGAGCTGGTCAGTTCCTGGTGGGAGCCGTCCCAGGCCGGGCCGGCGCGCCGCACCTATGTGCTGACCGACCGCGGCACCAAGGCCCTCGACAGCTCCGTCACCGCCTTGCGTGACATTCGTGCCATCCTGATCAACGTCCTTGATCGCTATGACGGCCTTTCGCCCAGAGCGGCTGCCCACTAATGGCCGCCCAGGTGGGAGAATGAAGGTCTGAACCGTCGCGCGGCTTCTGCCGTCGCGTCGACATCTCGAGAACTGAGGTGACACGCACATGTGTCTCGGCATCCCCGGCCAGCTCGTCGAAATCGTCGACCTCGTCGAACACCGCGCCATTGCGGACGTCGACGGGGTGCGAAGGGAAGTGAACATCCACCTCGTCGAGGGCGAGGCGGGCGGGATCAAGGTGGGCGACTGGGTGCTGATCCACGTCGGCTTCGCCATGTCCCGCATCGACGAGGAGGAGGCCGAGCGCACCCTCAACTTCATCAAGGCCCTCGGCGACGTGTTCGAGGACGAACTGGCCCAGTTCGGAGGCACCGGCAAGTACGCGGCGGACGAGGACGCCGGCACCGTCCATCCCGCCGGGCGGGCGGCCCCCGCGGCGGCGCCGGCGGAGGTCGCGCCTCTGGCGCAGGAGGTCGCGGCGTCATGAGGTTCGTCGACGAGTACCGCGACCCGGCCGCCGCCCGGCAGTGCGTGACCGAGATCGAGCACCTGGCCGGCAAGCTGGCGGCCGACCGCGGCGCCCACCTCAAGTTCATGGAGGTGTGCGGCGGCCACACCCACACGATCTACAAGCACGGCATCGAGAACGTGCTGCCCCCCACCGTCGAGCTGGTGCACGGCCCGGGCTGCCCGGTGTGCGTCATCCCCATGGGCCGGGTGGACGACGCCATCGCGGTGGCCAAGACCCCGGGCACGATCTTCACGTCCTTCGGCGACATGATGCGGGTGCCCGGCGCGTCCGAGAACCTGCTCGAGGCCAAGGCCCACGGCGCCGACGTGCGCATGGTGTACTCGCCCCTTGACGCCCTGCGGGTGGCCATGAACAACCCCGACCGGGAAGTCGTGTTCTTCGCCGTCGGGTTCGAGACGACGGCGCCCTCGACGGCAGTCACCCTGCTGAAGGCCAAGGAGAAGAACGTCAAGAACTTCTCCGTCTTCTGCAACCACGTCACGATCGTGCCGCCCCTCAAGGCCATCCTCGACTCCCCGGACCTGCGCCTCGACGGCTTCCTCGGCCCCGGCCACGTGTCGACGGTCATCGGCAACAAGCCCTACCGGTTCGTGCCGGGCGTGTACGGCAAGCCTCTGGTCACCGCCGGGTTCGAGCCCCTCGACATCCTCCAGGCCATCGTCATGCTGTGCCAGCAGCTGCGCGACGGGCGCTGCGAGGTCGAGAACCAGTACACCCGGGCCGTCCCCGAGGACGGCAACGCCAAGGCCCTCCAGGTCATCCGCGAGGTCTTCGAGCTGCGCCCCCACTTCGAGTGGCGGGGCCTGGGCTTCATCTCCCAGTCCGCCCTCAAGCTGCGGGAGGCGTTCGCCGACTTCGACGCCGAGCTAAAGTTCGAGGTCCCCAACGTGCGAGTGGCCGACCCCAAGGCGTGCCAGTGCGGCGAGGTCCTCAAGGGCGTCATCAAGCCCTGGGAGTGCAAGGTGTTCGGTACCGCGTGCACGCCCGAGACCCCGATCGGCACCTGCATGGTGTCCTCCGAGGGCGCCTGCGCCGCCTACTACAACTACGGCCGCTTCACCCGGAAGGCGACGATCCCCGTCGCCGCGGGCTAAGCGGTGACCGCGCCCGGCGGTGACCGAACCGACGGCGACGGGCGGGGCCGGCGCGAGGACGAGGTCCTGCGCCGCATCGAGGAGTGGCGCCGCCACAAGCCCAAGCTGCGCGACGAGTTCATCAACTCGGCCCACGGCGCGGGCGGCAAGGCGTCGGCGTCGCTCATCAACGCCGTCTTCCTCGAGGCCTTCTCGAACCCGCTGCTGGAGACCATGGCCGACGGGGCGGTGCTCACGCTGCCGAGCGGCGAGCGGCTGGCGTTCTCCACCGACTCCTACGTGGTCAAGCCGCTGCGGTTCCCGGGCGGCTCCATCGGCGACCTGGCCGTCAACGGCACGGTCAACGACCTGTCGATGATGGGCGCCCGGCCCCAGTGGCTCTCGGCCGGGTTCGTCATCGAGGACGGCTTCCCCGTCGCCGAGCTCAAGGCCATCGTGGCCGACATGGCCGCCGCGGCCCGCAAGGCCGGCGTGCAGATCGTCACCGGCGACACCAAGGTGGTGAACAAGGGCGGCGCCGACGGCGTCTACATCAACACCGCGGGCGTGGGCCTCATCCCCGAAGGGGTCAAGCTCGACTCCCGGTCGATCAGGCCGGGTGACAAGGTGCTGGTCAGCGGCAAGATCGGCGACCACGGGGTGGCGGTGCTGATCGCCCGCGGCGAGCTGGCCCTGGAGGCGGACATCCCCACCGATAGCGCGCCATTGAACGGCGTGGTGGAGGCGCTGCTGGCCGCCGCCCCCAACACCCGGTTCCTGCGGGACCCGACCCGCGGCGGCGTGGCCACCGTGTGCAACGAGTTCGCCCGCGACGCCGAGGTGTCGGTGGTGCTCCAGGAGTCGGCCCTCCCGGTGCGCAACATCGTGAACGGGGCGTGCGAGATCCTCGGCATCGACCCGCTGTACGTGGCCAACGAGGGCAAGCTGATCGCGGTCGTGCCCGCCGAGGAGACCGAGGCCGCCCTGGCCGCCATGCGGTCGACGGCCGTCGGGGCCGACGCCGCCGTGATCGGCGAGATCCGCGACGACCCGCCCGGCATCGTCATCATCAACACCCACTTCGGGGGGAACCGGATCGTGGACATGCTCGTCGGCGACCCCCTGCCCCGCATCTGCTGAGTCCCCCCGCGCGCCGCCTCTACCGGGTCACCGGCACCGTCCAGGGCGTCGGCTTCCGGCCCTTCGTGTACCGGCTCGCCACCGAACTGGGGCTGGTGGGCGAGGTGTCGAACGACAGCCTGGGCGTCCTGGTGGACGCGTCGGGCCGTCCGGAACAGCTCGACGCCTTGGGGCGACGCCTGGTGGGCGAGGCGCCGCCCCTCGCCCGTATCAACGACGTCGAGGTCACCGAGGTTCCGCCCGCGAACGGGGTGGAGGGCTTCCGCATCGTGGACAGCCGGGCCGAGGGCGCCCCGGCGGTGGCGGTGCCGGTCGACGTGGCGACGTGCGCCGACTGCCTGCGGGAGCTAGAGGACCCGGCCGACCGGCGGTACCACTACCCGTTCATCAACTGCACCAACTGCGGCCCCCGCTACACCATCATCCAGTCGATCCCCTACGACCGGGCGTCGACGACGATGTCGGTGTTCCCCATGTGCAAGGACTGCCGGCGTGAGTACACGGACCCCGCCGACCGCCGCTTCCACGCCGAGCCCAACGCCTGCCCGGTGTGCGGCCCGCAGGTGTCGCGGCCCCTCGAGGAGGCGGCCGCCGACCTGCTCGCCGGCCAGATCCTGGCCGTCAAGGGCCTCGGCGGCTACCACCTGGCCTGCGACGCCACCAACCACGAGGCGGTCGTCGCGTTGCGCCGCCGCAAGGCCCGCGACGACAAGCCCTTCGCGGTCATGGTGCGCGACCTGGACGAGGCTGGCCGCCTGTGCGACCTCACCCCGGCGGCCGAGAAGGCGCTGACCTCGGTGCGCCGCCCGATCGTGCTCGCGCCGAAACGGGCGGGCGACACCGGCTTGTCGCCCCGCATTGCCCCCGACCTGCCCGAACTGGGGCTCATGCTGCCCTACACGCCGCTGCACCACCTGCTCATGGCCGCCGTCGGGCGGCCTCTGGTGATGACCAGCGGCAACCTCTCCGACGAGCCCATCGCTCACGACGACGCCGACGCCACCACCCGCCTCGGCCCCATGGTCGACGGAACCCTCACCCACAACCGCGCCATCCACATCCGTTGCGACGACTCGGTCGTCCGGGCCACCCCAGCCCGCGACTCTTCCGCGCCATTGGGGGTCATGGACACCGATCGCGCGGAGACCTCGCCAGGCCGGGTGCAGATGGTGCGGCGGTCGCGCGGGTACGCGCCCGAACCGATCCGCCTGTTCGCGCCCACGCCGCACCAGGTCCTGGCAGTGGGGGCGGAGCTGAAGAACACGGTGTCGGTGGCTAAGGGCCAGAACGTCATCGCCAGCCACCACATCGGCGACCTCGAGCACCTGGCCGCCTACCGCTCCTTCCTCCAGGCCGTCGACCACCTGTGCGGCCTCACCGGCGTCACCCCCGAGGTCGTGGCCCACGACCTGCACCCCGAGTACCTGTCCACCAAGTTCGCCACCGAGCTGGATGTGCCGCTGATCGCCGTCCAGCACCACCACGCCCACATCGCATCATGCCTGGTCGAGCACGGCCGTGCCCCCGACGCGCCCGTCCTCGGGATCGCCTTCGACGGCCTCGGGCTCGGCCCCGACGGCACCATCTGGGGGGGCGAGTTCCTGGTGGCCGACCTGCACGGCTACCGCCGGGTGGGCCGGCTGCGCCCCGTCCCCCTCGTCGGCGGGAACCTGGCCATCAAGGAGCCGTGGCGCATGGCGCTGGTGTGGGCCAACGAAGCGCTCGGCCACGCCGAGGCCGTCCGCTACGGCCAGGTCGTCGACCCCCGCTGGCCCGCCATCCTCACCCTGGCCGAACGCCCCGACGCCCTCCTCACCTCCAGCGCGGGCCGGCTGTTCGACGCCGTCGCCGCCCTCCTCGGCCTGCGCACCGTCGTCACCTACGAAGCCCAGGCCGCCATCGCCCTCGAAGCGGTGGCCGCCGGCGCCCCTGCCCCCGACGACTACGAGGTCGACATCCACGGCGGCGACCTGCTGGAGCTGGACCCCTCGCCGCTGGTCGCCCGTATCGTCGCGGAGCGCGACCGGGGCACGGCCACGGCGATCGTCGCGGCCGGCTTCCACGCCTCCCTCGGCCGGGCTGTCGCCGAGGCCGCCGCCGCCCTCGCCCGGGCCCACGGCCTCGACACCGTCGCCCTGTCCGGGGGCGTGTTCCAGAACGCCCGCCTCACCCACCACGTCGAAACCGGGCTGCGTGTCCGGGGCCTCGACGTGCTCGTCCACGAGCACCTTCCGCCCAACGACGGGGGGGTCAGCGTCGGCCAGGCCGCCGTGGCCGCCGCGTCTGTAGTGCTTCGACACTGACCGGCGCTTTGCTACGGTCGACCCATGGTTCCTTCAGGCACATACAAGTTCGGGCCCAACAACGGTCGACTCTGCGTCAAGATCGAGCGTGAGGGCATGGCCAAAAAGATGGGGCATGACCTCAGACTGGAAGTGGCGGACTGGAGCGCCGACGTGACCGTCGACGCCGACAACCCCGCCAACTCCTCGATGACCGTGAACGCGGACATCCGCTCGTTCGTGGTCGCCGAATGGTTCGGCGGCGTCAAGCCCATGACCGAGGGCGACAAAAAGGACATTAAGAAGAACGCCGAGAAGACGGTTCCGAACGGCACCGTCACGTTCCGCTCCAAGAGCGTGCAACCCACCGCCGACGGAGCCCGGGTCACGGGCGACCTGACCATCAACGGGTCGACCCAGCCCGCCCAGTTCGACATCCAGGTCGACAGCGGCCTGGTGAAAAGCGTCGCCACCATCGGCCAGTCCCATTTCGGGATCAAGCCCTTCAGCGCCTTCATGGGCGCCCTCAAGGTGAAGGACGCCGTCGACATCGAGTTCGAGGCCAAGCTGCCGTCATAGCGTTCCGTGCCACCGTCATAGCGTTCAGGCCACGCAGGCGACGGCGCACGCCCTTCGGGCGGCGCCTAAACCCGCGCCGCGGACTCGTCTAACCCGCGCCGCGGAGCCCGAAAACCAAAGAACCGGGGCGTCCCACCTGGGCGCCCCGGTCATTCAGGTCTCGCTTAGAACCCCCGTTTGGCGCGAGCCTCCTCGGATCCCCGGACGGGCCGGTGGATGCTCTCCCCCCTCCGCAACAACCCGCCCAAGCGTCCCTGGGTGTTGCCGGGCTGGATCATGCCGTAGTGGCGGCGGAGCTGGTGGTACACGAGGGTGTCGCCCTGGTAGATGGGGTGGTCCGGCAGCTCCGCGTCGACGTCGCGGTCGTAGTTTCCGAGCTGCTGTTCGATCTTGCGCTGGGCGTCGTCGGGCGATGAGGAGTCCGGCACCTCGGCGTGCAGCAGGTTGTACGACCCCGCCAAAGCCGCCATCAAGTCCTCTGCCCCGGCCTGCATCAGCTGCTCCCGGCTCCGGGTTTCCCTGCCCAAGTCGAGCAGGGGCACGTCATCGGACGCAGACATCCGCGACCGCGACGCCGACGGGACCTTGGGCTGCTTCTGGCGCTTTTCCTTCGTGGCCCTCTGCTTCTTGCCCGTGTCGAGGGGGGCGAGCGGAGGAGCCGCCGAAGCCGCGGCGGGCGGCTGGTAGGCGGTGGTCGTGTCGGCCCGGCCGGCCATCTCGGCCCAGCGGCGAGCCTCATCGTCAGGCATTGAGACCTCCCTTACCGACGGAAGTTCGCGGCGCCGGGCTGAAGACCGGCGACCTCTTCGTCGTCGTCGACGTCCTGCAACGTCAGCGTCATACGGGCGATGCGCGGGTCGACGACCATGTCCTCAGGCTCGCCGCCCCAGGCCAGCAGCTGGTGAGCGGCCTGGTCGATGGCCATGACGTCGTTCATGATGATGCCGACGTACTTGGGCACGGGACGGACCTGCGCACAGATGGCCCTGACGCCGACGAGCACGGTTCCAACGTTGAACGACACACGGCGCAGCGTCCAGGTCACCGCGATGAGGTACAGCGCGATGACGACGGACACAATCAGGAACGCTGCGATCATGACGATCGACGCAATTGACAACTTCTTCCCCCTTGATCGATACGGTCCCCGACGAATCCGGCCGCCGTGCCCTCTAGCCCTCCTCGACCGGGAGGAGGCGGGCGAGCGCCAAGCCGTACCGCGTCACGTTCAGACGGGCCGTGCCGGACAGCTCACACGAGCGGATGAGGTTGGGCACACAGTCCAGCGTGCCCGTGAGCAGGACGCCGTGCTCGAGGATGTCGCCCGCGTAGTGGTCGATCTCCTTGATAGGACGCCACACCTTGTTGAGAAAGAAAATCACGAGCGGCAGCGCTACCGCTACCAGCAGGATGTCTGCGAGCCACCACCAGAACACGCGTGTCACTCCTCGGGTGAGATCGGTTCCTTGATTGTAACGGGCGGGATCATATGTTGCAGTTCGCCAATGGCGATAGTGTCACAGACATCTAGTTGTCTCAAAATATGTAATGGTCTCTTAGATGTTGCAAACACTTACCGCCTGAGCGGTGGCGCACGCGCTCAGCGCGAAAGAATGAGGCGCTGGCACACCGAGCAGTAGAAGTCGGTGCTGTCGAGCATCTCCCGCCAATTGTCGGGAAGCCATTGGATGCTCTTGCACCCCCGGCACGGGAGCTTGCCCGTGTGCACCGCCTCGCCGCTGCCCGCCATCACCGAGGGACCCTGGCGGACCCTGGGCTTGGGCCTGGTCAGGGCCTGCCCGTTGGTCATCGCCCGCTCCCGGTTCTCCCGCTCCTCTTTGGCCTTGGCCTCGTCGCGGGCCCGCTGGCGGACGACGTCCTGCCACGCGGGCTGGGCCGCAGCCACCCGCTCGCGCTCCGCGGCGGCCCGCTCGTCGGTCTGGATGCTGTAGGACACCTCGTCCGGGCGGCCCCGCTTGGCGAGGTCGTACGCCTTGTTCAGCTGCGCCATCCGCCGTTGGGCCTCTTCCTGGACAGGTGCGGGGGCGTCGCCGAAGCGGTCCGGATGGAAGATGTAGGCAAGTGTCCGGTAGGCGGTGGTGATCTCCGCCCGCGTCGCCTTGGGCGTGATGCCAAGGACCTCCCACGGCTTCATCTCAGGCTGGTTCCTCGATCGCTGCTCAACTGGTCCAGCGCCACCGTTTCGGTGGGCGCGCGGAGGCTACCGCGGCGTGCGCGCCAACGCTGCCGGCGTCAGCGAACGGCGCCGGGCACCCTCACCACGTCGCAGATGCAGCAGTCCGTGTACTGATTGCACCCGTTGCAGGTGATCCGCCCGTGCTTGGCGTCGATGTGGACCCCCTGGCCGCACATCGCACACCGGCTCTGCGAAATGATGTTGTCGGCCTGAACCTTCTCCATGGCGCCCAGTATCTCACCGCAAGGCCCGCGGTTCCTAGCGGGATGGTGTGGGGACCGTGGGCGGTGGGGACACTCCAGGCATGGTTGCGTATCTGTTGAGTCTCGCCCTGTTCGGTCTGATCGTCGGCGCGGTGGCGCGCCTGCTGGTGCCCGGTCCGAGCCCGCTGGGCATCCTGGGCACCATGGCCGCCGGCGTCGCCGGGTCCTTCTTGGGCGGCCTCGCCGGCAAGCTCCTCTGGGGCGACACCTACTCACCCGGCTGGATCATGTCGATCCTGGGGGCCATGGTCGTCGTCTGGGCGGTCACCCGCCGCCGCCGGTCGTACTACTACTGATCACTGGCGCGGCGGCTCGCCCGCCGCCTCAGGCCGCCTCGCTGAGCTCGCCGGCGCGCTCGCCCCGAAGGTGTCGCCGGCGCGCTCGCCCCGCAGGGGGCGGCGGCGCATGGCAGCGACCACGCGATCGAACCGGCCACTGCCTTCGATGACCGCTCGGCCGCCAGTGTGCGGTCCCTCCGAGGCAGCCCCTGACGTGGTCCAACCCATGCTCTCCCGCGGCCCGCCGCGCCGGTATCGTCTCGGCATCGGACCGGGGACCAGCGGAGAACGGGTGGGCGACGATTTGCAGCGCCGTCTCCGGCACGTCTTCCCCCGGGTTGACGTCCTCGCCGTCCAGCTCCGCATCCAGCTGTCCGAGCTGCTGTCCGTGCCAGGCCGGGCGCCGGCGGTCCTGGCTGAGGAGATCGTCGACTTGCCCCTGCCTGCCGGGGACGGCGCCCGCCAGGCCTTGCGCCTCCTCATCGAGAAGGGCCTCGTGCCCAGCGCGCTGGCCCAGTTGCGCACGTTGCGCCTCGCCGACGTCGTCCCGCTGATCGGCGCTCGCCGGGACGGCCCGCTCAACGCCGGCTGCTCGGCGCGCCTGCGCGAACTGCTCGCCCGCGAGGAGGCGACGACCTGGGACCAGCTCGGCGCCCGCACGGTCGGTGACATAGCCAGGTGGAGAGGGATGGGCCCGCTCCTCCTGGCCGGCCTCGTCGGCGCGGCGATGGACGCGGCCATGGCGACCGGCTCGGCGCCGGCCGAGGCGGCCGACAAGGCGACGCACGAGCAGGAGCCCGACGTCGCCGCCCTCGCCCTGCTCCTGCGCCACGACAAGGCGAGCGGGGGTGAGCTGCGTCGAGCGCTCGAGGCCCAGGCGTCGGGTGACGGGCCGGCCGACGTCCGGGCCGCGGCGACCCGGCTCCTGGCCGCCGCCGACCAGGCCGGCGATCCCAACCTGGCCCTGCTCGACCAGATCTGGAAGGCGGCCGGGAGCCATCGCGACCGGGCCGTCCTGGCCCACCGGGCCCTTCGGCTCGAGGCGCGACCCTCGGCCAAGGAGCTGGCGGCGGCCCTGGCCCTCAGCGAGTCGCGGATCAACCGCGTCCTGGCCCGGGCCGAGGAGCGGGCGCGCCACGCCGCCGACGGCGCGGGCTCGGCCCTGGGGCCTTTGGTCGGGAACCTGGGCGCCCGGCTCGGCGCCGCCTGTCGCCTCACCGCGGTCGACGACGCGCTAGCCATGCTCGGCCTGCCGAGCCGGTCCGACCCCCGCGCGTGCCTCCTGGTGTGGCTGGCCGGCCCCTACGTGCCGGTCAAGGACCATGCGGGATGGCTCGCCACCGACCCCGCCACCCTTCTCGCCGACACTGGGCGGCTGCTCCACGACGACGGGGGCGTTCGCCAGCTCGACCACGTGGCCGCCGACCTGGAAGACGCCGGCGTCGCCGCCCACGACGTCGAGGCCTGGCTGGGCGCCCAAGCGGTGGCCGTCGTCGACGGGCTGGTCGTCGCCCTGTCGGGGAGCCCGGCTGACGTGGCTGAGCGGCTCCTCTCCGCCGCCGGTCGGGCCCTGGCCGCCACCGAGCTGGCCGCGATAGTCGGCTCCGCGGCGGCAATCGATCAACGGCTCCGACGGGACCGCCGTTTCGTCGAGGTCGAGCGGGACCGATTCGAGCTGGCCGAGTGGGGCGGCGTGGCCTTCGCGGCAGTGGCGGCGGCCGCGCCCGCGCCGGCGCCGCCCGCCGAGCTGTTCCCCCGGACCGGCCGGTCGCAGCTCAGGGTCGAGGTCGACGGCGACGTCCTGCGAGGGGCGAGTGAGCCGGTGCCGCTGGCGGTCGTGGAGGCGTTGGGCCTTTCCTGCGGCAGCCGCCGGACGTTCACCACCCGGTTCGGGCCGGTGGTCCTGAGCCACACGGCGACGCAGGCGACCCGGGGCTCGGTCCGGCCGGTAGCGTTGGCGCTCGGGGCGACCGCGGGCGACGTGCTGCTGCTCGAGTTCGACGCCGCAACCGGGGTCGCGTCCGTCGAGTTCCTGGTCGCCGCCAGCTCGGCCGCCAGCTAGACCGGAGGAACAGTCGTGACCGACGCCAACACCCTTGAGCAGGCGCTCACGAGCCTGGAGCGCGATGCCGACGCCGCCGTCCGCAGCCTCACGTCGGCGCTCAAGGAGGCCAAGAAGCTCAAGGCGGCCGCGGCCGCGGGCCTGTTCCGCGAGCTGCGCCAGGGCCTGGACGGCGCCGTCCGCCTGGCCGAAGCGGCGGCGGCGACCACCCGCGACGTCCGCGACGGCTGGACGTTCGACGAGGAGGCGTACTTCGCGGGCGGCGGCTACGCCAAGGAGGTCCTCGCCCTCGCCGCCGAGGAGGGTGTGCAGGCGTTCGAGTCGGACGACCGCATTCTCTGTTACCCGGCCATCGTCCAGGTCGCGTCGGACCTGACCGTCGTGATCGACAAGAAGAAAGACCGCCGCAGCCGCCCCTCGGTGCTCGTGGCCACCCTGAAGGCCCTCCAGTCCAAGCCGGCGAAGTTCAAGGCCGAGGCGTTCCTCGAAGCGCTGGCCGCCGCCTACGACCTCGCCCGCGGGCGTCAGGGGGCCCGGGCCGGCGCCACGGTGAAACTGGCCGACGTCTACACGGTGCTCACCGTGCTCCCCGGCTCGGCCAAGGACTACACCAAGCAGGAGTTCGCGCGCGACCTCTACCTCCTGGACCAGGACGGCACGACGCGCACCAAGGACGGCCGCACCATGCACCTGCCGGCCAGCGCCCTCACCCGAGGATCGGCCTCGGGCATGTTCACCACTGTCAGCCGGGCCGGCCAGGCCAAGCTGTACGCCGGGATCAGCTTCGAGGAGGCCACGCCGTGATCGACGCCCGCGAGTACGCCGCCTTCTTCGACCGCGAGTACCTCACGTCGTACGTGCGCGACGGCGGGGCCGCGGTCAAGTTCGTCGTCGCGCCCAGCGAGGGGGCGGCCGACGCCTTCCGCGCCGCCGTCCACAGTGCGGCCGAGGCCGCCGGCTACCAGCCGGCCCGGGTCGACGCCGCGGCCACGAGGATGCACATGATGGACCAGGTGTTCTTCGACGTGGCCCGCCAGGTCGACTGGGACGGCCTGGCCGCCACCGCCGTGCGGCGCGCCCTCGCCGCCACCGCCCATCCCGTCCCCGAGGGCAGCGAGAACGTGACCGCGGAGGCGGTCGCGGCGGCCTACGGCGTGGACGTGGGCGAACTCAGCCGTGACGTGAACCGTCAGCTGCAGCATGACGTGCACCGCGACTACGCCATGATCGGCGAGTTCCGCACCGCCATGCTGCGCCTATGCCAGGCCCAGCTGCACACCGGCCAGGTCACCGACGCCGAGCACGCCGCGGTGCTGGCCTGGCTCACCGGCGAGCTCCGCCAGATCTCGGTGCTGCGCTCGGCCATGATCTTCCGGCGCATCGGCCGCCACAACGGCCGCCAGATGCTCTTCTCGCTGTCGCACTGGCTGGCGGCCAACGGCCGGGCCGGCCTCGTCCTCGAGCTCGACATCCGCCGCCTGGGCTTCGCTCGCCGGCCCCGGCCCGAGGAGCGCAGTGGCGTCTACTACACGCGGGCGGCGCTGATCGACGCCTACGAACTGCTCCGCCAGCTCGTCGACAACACCGACGAGCTCTCGAACTGCTGCGTGGTCGTGATCGCCGCCCCCGAGCTGGTCACTGACGCCAGCCGGGGCCTCGACGCCTACCAGGCGTTGAAGCTGCGCATCTTCGACGAGGTCCGCGACCGCAACCGTGACAACCCGTACTCGTCGCTAGTGCGCTTGGGAGGGGAGGCGGCATGAGCGAGCGCCGCGTCGTCGCGGCCGATGCCGAGCGGATGCAGAGCCGGCGGGCCCTCGAAGCCTTGCGGGCCGGGGTCCCCAACCGCGACGCCGTCTCGGCCCTCGGGTCCCTGCAGACGGCGGTCGAGGACCGCTTCACCGAGCTGCTCGACACCGTCCGCAGCCGGGGCGAGCGAGCTGAGCCGCCGGGCGGGATGCTCATCGGCGGCGGCTTCGGTTCGGGCAAGAGCCACGTGCTCGAGCACCTCGCCCACCGCGCCCTCGACGCCGGCTTCGTCGTGTCCAAGGTCGTCATCTCCAAAGAGACGGCCCTCCACGACCCCGTCAAGGTGTTCCGGGCCGCCATCGAGGACGCCCGGGTGCCCGGCCGCCCGGGCTCGGCGATCGACGAGATCGTGGGTGCGCTGCAGCCCGACTCGCCGGACTACGCCGGGCTCTACCGATGGCTCCACCGCGACGATTCCCCGGTCGACAGCCGGTTCGCGGCCAGCCTGTTCCTCTACGAGTACGCCAAGGGCGACGCCGAGTTCGCCGACCGGATCGTCCAGTTCTGGGGCGGCGAGCGCCTGGCCGTGGCCGACCTGCGCCGCCGGCTGAAGGAGGCGGGGGCGGCGTCGACCTACCCGCTGGCCAAGGCCACCGAGCGTGAGCTGGCCCTGGAGCGCTTCCGGTTCGTGCCCCGGCTCATGCAGGCCGCGGGCTTCCACGGCTGGGTCGTGCTGCTCGACGAGGTGGAGCTCATCGGCCGGTACTCGCTCCTGCAACGGGCCAAGTCGTACGTGGAGGTGGCCCGCTGGGTGCGGGGCGACCGCGAGGACCCGGCCGCGCCCCTGTGCGCCGTCCTCACCACCGTCGACGACTTCGAAGCCCAGGTGCTGGTGGACAAGAACGACTTGGAGCTGATCCCGAAGCGGCTGCGCATGAAGGGCACGGCCGAGCACGACCTGCTGGCCAGCCAGGCCGAGGCGGGCATGCGGGTGATCGAGCGGGACCAGGTCCGGCTCCAGCCCCCCGACCGCGACGAGCTCGACCGGACTTACACGAAGCTCAAGGCCATTCACGCCCGCGCCTTCGGGTGGGACCCGCCTGACGTCGAGGGGCTCGAACGCCTGCCGTCGAACCGCATGCGCCAGTACGTGCGGGCGTGGATCAACGAGTGGGACCTGCGCCGGCTCGACCCTGCGTACGTGCCCGACATCGCCGCCAACGAGGTCGTCGTCGACCTCACCGAGGACGTCGACCTCGAAGGCGCCGGACTGCAACCCGAGGACCGGCCCGCGGGCGAGTGAGCGAGGCCGACGAGGTCGCCGCGGTCGTCGCCGGCGGGCCCGGGGGACGAACCGCCGCCGAACTGAGGGACGCGCTCCGGGCGCGGGGTCGGGTCTCGATCACGGCCGCCGACGTCGCCACGGTGCTCCGGGCCAACCCGGGCCGCTTCCAGGCGGACGGGTCCGAGCCCCCACGGTGGTGGCCGGTCGAGGGCGGCCCCGCCGGGACCGGGGTCGGGCGAGCCCCCGCCGGCGGAGTCGGCGGGCTCCCCGCGCTCTACGCCTGGCAGGTTGAAGCCCTCGACGCCTGGCGGGGCCGGGGCGGGCGCGGGGTGGTGGAGGCCGTCACCGGCACGGGCAAGACCATGGTGGGCATGGCCGCCGCGGCCGAGGAGCTGGCCCGCGGCGGCCAGGTGTGCGTGCTCGTCCCCACGGCCGAGCTGCTCGGCCAGTGGCAGGCGGCGCTGGCCCGTCACCTCCAGCCTGGCGCGACCGTCGGCCTGCTGGGCGCCGGGCGCCACGACCGCATGGGCGACGACGACGTGCTGGTGGCCGTGGTGAACTCGGCGCGCCACGCCGACCTGCGGCCGCGGCGCCCGGGCGGGCTCCTCATTGGCGACGAGTGCCACCGGTACGGGACGGACATGAACCGGGACGCGCTCGAAGCCGGCTTCACGAGGCGGCTCGGGCTCAGCGCCACCTTCGCCCGCGCCGACGACGGCCACCTGGCCTGGCTGCGG
The DNA here is from genome assembly GCA_023265045.1 of Acidimicrobiia bacterium. Classification (GTDB taxonomy): domain Bacteria; phylum Actinomycetota; class Acidimicrobiia; order Acidimicrobiales; family AC-14; genus JAHFUQ01. The sequence goes on along the minus strand of JAHFUQ010000068.1, from coordinate 5,015 downwards.
CCCTACTTCGGCCCCACCTGCTTTCGCATGGGCTACCGGCGCGCCATCGCCGACGGGGTGGCGGCCCATTTCGTCGTCGCCCTGGTCGGCGTGGCCTTCGACCAGGATGAGCAGGCCGCCTATGACGACCTGACGCTCGAGCTGATGCGGGCGCGCGCAGTCCTCGTCGCCCGCTTCGGGGTGCCCGGCGAGCCCGTCGGGCGGTTCCTGCAAGCCGTCGCCTCCCTCGCCCGCCTCGACGGCGACAGCCCGGCGGGAACCGTCGCACGTGGCTACCTCCGGGCCATGCAGGACCGCAGGCGGTTGCTAGCCGAGACACCCGCCAAGGCCGCCGCCCTGCACGGCCTCGTGCCCGCGATTGCCGCCGCCGAGCGGGCCATCGTCTTCAGCCAGACCATTCCCGGCGCCGAGCGGGCCGCATCGGCCCTGCGCGACTCCGGCCTCGCCGCGGCGGCGATCCACTCCCGGCTCGACCGTGCCGCCCGCCTGAGCGTGCTGGCCGGCTTCCGCGAAGATCGCCTCCAGGTCGTGACCGCCCCCCAGGTGCTCGACGAGGGCGTCGACGTCCCCGCCGCCGACCTCGCCGTCATCCTGGCCTCGAGCCGCAGCCGCCGGCAGATGATCCAGCGCATGGGCCGGGTGCTGCGACGCAAGCCCAGCGGGCGCCGCGCCCGCCTCGTCGTCGTCCACGTCGAGGGCACGATCGAAGACCCCGCGCTCGGCGCCCACGAGGGCTTTCTCGACGAGGTGACCGGCGTGGCCGACAGCGTGCGCCGGTTCCACTCCGGCCCTGACACCGACGCGCTGTGCTCGTTCCTCGCCTGAAGGCCGCCGACGGGGAGGACGAGGGCGACCCGGTGAAGGCGTTGCGACGGCGGACGAGTCTCGTCGGGGGCCACGGCCGGGCGAGTGTAGGTAGCGGCCCGGCCGCCGCCTGTCGTTGTCGTACGGGGGTCGTAGCCTGATGCGGTGGCTTCGCTGGACCGGTTCTCGCCCGCCGCCCGGGCGTGGTTCGAGTCGGCGTTCGCCGCGCCCACGCCCGCCCAGGAGCAGGGGTGGGAGGCGATCAGCCGGGGCGAGCACACCCTGATCCTCGCCCCCACCGGCTCCGGCAAGACCCTGGCCGCCTTCCTGTGGGCGCTGGACACGCTGGCGGTGACGGGTTCGAACGGCCGGTGCCGGGTGTTGTACGTCTCGCCGCTGAAGGCGCTCACGTACGACGTCGAGCGCAACCTGCGGGCGCCGCTGACGGGCATGGCGCTGGAGGCGGAGCGGCGTGGGCTTCCGCCGCCGGTCGTCAAGGTCGCCACCCGCACGGGCGACACCAGCGCCGCCGACCGGCGCGACATCGTCCGCCACCCGCCCGACATCCTCATCACCACGCCCGAGTCGCTGTACCTGATGCTGACGTCCGGCGCCCGGGAGGCGCTGCGCGGCGTCGAGTACGTGATCGTCGACGAGATCCACTCCGTTGCCGGCGCCAAGCGGGGAGCGCACCTGTCGCTGTCCCTGGAGCGGCTGGAGCGGCTGTGCGGCGAGGGCCGGTCGCCGCAGCGCATCGGGCTGTCCGCCACCCAACGCCCGCTGGACGAGATCGCCCGGTTCCTGGGCGGGCGCGACGGCGTGACGGGCGAGCGGCGGCCGGTGACGGTCGTCGACGCCGGCGTACGCAAGCCGCTGGACCTCCAGGTGATCGTGCCGGTGGAGGACATGGCCGAGCTGGGGCGGCCCATCGAGAATGGGGGGGTCTTGTCCGGCCCGGCCGCCGGCGACCCGGAGGTGCGGCACTCGATCTGGCCCGCCATCCACCCCGTGCTGCTCGACCTCATCCACGAGCACCAGTCGACGCTCGTATTCGTCAACTCCCGCCGGCTGGCCGAGCGGCTGGCGAACCGGCTGAACGAGCTGGCCGGTCAGGATCTGGTGCGCGCCCACCACGGCTCGGTGGCCCGCGAGCAGCGGCTCGAGATCGAAGACGCCCTCAAGGCCGGCAAGCTCCCGGCTCTGGTCGCCACCAGCAGCCTGGAGCTGGGCATCGACATGGGGGCCATCGACCTGGTGGTGCAGGTGGAGTCGCCGACGTCGGTGGCCAGCGGGCTGCAGCGCATCGGCCGGGCCGGCCACCGGGTCGGGGAGCCGTCCAAAGGGCGGATCTTCCCCAAGTTCCGGGGCGACCTGGTAGAGGCGGCAGTGGTCGTCTCGCGCATGAAGGCGGGCCTGATCGAGGAGACCCGCATCCCCCGCAACCCGATCGACGTGTTGGCGCAGCAGATCGTGGCCATGGTGGCGATGGAGGACATGACGGTGGACGACGTGGCAGTGGTCGTGCGGGGCGCCGAGCCGTTCGCCGAGTGCACCCGCCCGGTGCTCGAAGGCGTGCTCGACATGCTGGCGGGGCGCTACCCGTCCGACGAGTTCTCCGAGCTGCGGCCCCGGATCGTGTGGGACCGCGTCGACGGCACCCTGCGGGCCCGGGCCGGGGCGCGCATGCTGGCGGTTGTGTCGGGGGGGACGATCCCCGACCGGGGGCTGTTCGGGGTGTTCACCCCCGAGGGGGGGCGGGTGGGGGAGGTCGACGAGGAGTTCGTCTACGAGAGCCGGCCGGGCGAGACCTTCGTGCTGGGCGCCACCACCTGGCGGATCCAGGACATCACCCGCGACCGGGTGGTGGTCACCCCGGCACCGGGAGAGCCGGGCAAGATGCCGTTCTGGCATGGCGACGGCGTCGGTCGTCCGGCCGAGCTCGGGAAGGCGATCGGGGCCTTCCTGCGCGAGGTCGGCTCCGGCTCGTGGCCCGACGAGCGGCTGGCCGGGGAGTGCTCGCTCGACCCGCTGGCGGTGCGCAACCTGCGGTCGTACCTGGACGAGGAGCGGGCCGTCACCGGGGCCTTGCCCACCGACCGCCAGATCGTGGTCGAGCGCTTCCGCGACGAGCTGGGCGACTGGCGCGTCTGCGTGCTGTCGCCCCTGGGAGGACGGGTGCACGCGCCGTGGGCGCTGGCCGTCGAGGCCAAGGCGCGCACCCGCTTGGGGCTCGAGGTGCAGACCATGTGGTCGGACGAAGGGCTGGTCGTGCGGCTGCCCGAGGCGGACGAGGCCCCGTCGGCCGAGTCGGTCCTGCTCGACCCGGAGGAGGTCGAGGAGCTGGTGGTGGGCGAGCTGGCCAACTCGGCCCTGTTCGCGTCCCGCTTCCGGGAGAACGCGGCCCGGGCGCTGCTGCTCCCTCGCCGGCGGCCCGGCCAGCGCACGCCCCTGTGGCAGCAGCGCCAACGGGCGGCCGACCTGCTGGGGGTGGCGTCGAAGCACGGCTCGTTCCCGATCCTGCTGGAGACCTACCGCGAGTGCCTGAAGGACGTGTTCGACCTGCCCGCGCTGGTCGAGCTGATGGGGGCCATCCGGTCGCGGACGGTCCGGGTCGTGCCGGTGGACACCCTGCGCCCGTCGCCGTTCGCCCAGTCGCTGGCCTTCGCCTACGTGGCCTCGTTCCTCTACGAGGGCGACGCGCCCATCGCCGAGCGGCGGGCCCAGGCGCTCACGCTGGACCGCGGCTTGCTGGCCGAGCTGCTGGGGTCGGAGGAGCTGCGGGAGCTGATCTCGCCCGAGGCGCTGGCCGGGTTGGAGGCCGACCTCCAGTTCTTGGACGAGGACCGGTGGGCTCGCGACGCAGATGCCGCCCACGACCTGTTACGGCGGCTGGGCGACCTGTCGGTGGAGGAGTTGCGGGCGCGGTCAACGGAGGACTTTGCGGCGCGGCTGGTGGCCGAGCGGCGTGCGTGCGAGGTGCGGGTCGGGGGGGAATTGCGGTTGATCGCGGCCGAGGACGCGGGGCGCTACCGGGACGCTTTGGGCGTGCAGCCCCCGCCAGGCCTGCCCGATTCGTTCTTGGCGCCGGTGGACGACCCGCTGGGGTCGCTGCTGGGGCGGTGGGCGGCGCGGCACGGACCGTTCCTGTCGGCCGACCCGGCGGTGCGGTTCGGGTTGCCGGCGGCGGCCGTCGATGCGGTGCTGCAGCGGCGGGCCGACGCCGGCCTGCTGCTGCGGGGTGAGTTCAAGCCAGGGGGCGCCGAGCGGGAGTGGTGCGACCCTGAGGTGCTGCGCCGTCTGCGGCAGCGGTCGCTGGCGGCGCTGCGGAAGGAGGTCGAGCCCACCGACACCGAGGCCCTGGCCCGGTTCCTGCCCGCGTGGCACGGGATCGGCGCTGACCTGCCCGGCTCCGGGCCCGAACGGTATGGAGGCGTCGATCGGCTGGTCGAGGCGATCGGCCAGCTCCAAGGGGTGGCGATCCCCGCGTCGGTCCTGGAGCGCGACGTGCTGGCGGCGCGGGTCGGCGACTACTCGCCGCGGCTGCTCGACGACCTGGCTGCCGCGGGCGAGGTGGTGTGGGTGGGCGCGGGCCCGCTCGGGCGCGACGACGGCAGGGTGATGCTGTTCCTCCGAGACGACGCCGCCGCCCTGAGGCCCACGGCGGCGGCGGTGCCGCCGTCCGAGCCGGAGCATGCGCGGCTTCGGGATGTGTTGTCGACCCGGGGCGCCCGGTTCTTCAGCGACCTGCGGGGCGGCGACGACCGGGCGTCGCTCGACGCGTTGTGGGACCTGGTATGGGCGGGCGAGGTCACCAACGACTCGTTCGCGGCGCTGCGAGCCTTCACCGGCACGGCCGGGCGCATCGGGTCGACCACCAGGCGTCGCGGGCGGCCGAACCTGGGGTCGCTAGCCGTGCTCGGTCCGCCGACGGCGCAGGGACGGTGGTCGCTGGTCGACGCCGACCTGCCGGTGGGCGAGGCGACGGCGGCCGAGCGGGCGCGGGTCCTGGCAGGCACGCTGCTCGAACGCCACGGCGTGCTCACCCGGGAGGCGGTGCGGGCCGAGGGTCACCCAGGGGGGTTCGCCAGCGTGTACCCGGTGCTGCGGTCGCTCGAGGAGGTGGGCCGGGCGCGCCGGGGCTACTTCGTGGCCGGGCTGGGCGGCGCCCAGTTCGCACTGCCCGGGGCGGTCGACCGGCTGCGGGCGCGGGC